>NZ_BQXK01000006.1:0-291598 GCF_030158995.1 Acidovorax sp. SUPP2825
GCTCTCCCGGGACTATGAGCGGTTGCCGGAAGTGCTCGGCGGGCTACATTTTCTGGTGTTTGCAGTGCTCATGTTGCCCGCCGCTGCACGGGTGCTAGCTGCGGCGGGAAGTTCATAACACGCTCTAGGACGCGTGATGGCGTGCCCTGGATGCCCCGGCGAATGCAGCCGGCTGTTTTGTTGAATATTTCCGACATCGAATGTCTCCTCACGCAGCAATATGAATCGCCACCCGCCAGGGTTGGCACATGACCGGCCACCCAAAGCAAATTCATCAGTTACCTGTCGACCGGTTAAAAAATGGTAAGAAAAAATCCTATTGATTTCAATGACCTACATAGCAATTGCAGGGTATGCACCGATCGATTACGGGTATTCACCGACCATCAAAGAAAACCCATTCGAAAATCTAAAAATCCAGCACGAATAGCCCGGATTATTCATCCAGGCTATTATTGAAGCCCAACGAAAATCAGGCGTCGAAATTATCCATCGGGTAATCCAGACAGCAGCGCATACCACGCATCCGCCGGCTTGTGCGCGCCCACAGGCATGCGCACGCCGAAGCGCTGCGCATCCGTGCCCGGGGCGGCGGGCGCCTCGCGGATCCAGTCGTAGACCACGGTGCGGGCCGCCACGCGCCATTGGCCCGAGCGGCGCTCGAAGCGGTCGATGTAGCGGCCGCACAGAAAGGTCTCGGCGGCCGTCCCCTGGGCGCCGGTACCCGTCTGGAAGGCCTGAAAGTAGCTCTCGACCGCGGCCTGCTCGCCCCGCAGTTCGATCGCGATATTGCCCAGCAGGTGCACCATTCGGCCGCCCCCCGGCAGCTTGTCCAGGGCCCAGTCGATGAATCCCTCCGCACTGCCCTGGTAGGGGCCGTGGCGGTCGGTAGCGTCGGGCCAGTAGGCGCTGCGCAGGGCCTCTGCATCGCAGCGGTCGATGCCTCGGCTGTAGCGGTACAGGCATTCGCGGATGGCATCCTTGTCGGCCAGAGCTTGCCACCCGGCCTCCAGCGCCGTCAGGCGCGCTTCAATGGGTACCATGGGAGTCCTCTGGCGCGGGGGCGCGCACGGCGATCACAGCATCCAGGCAGGCGGCGCCCTGCACCCGCACCACCAGCGGGTTGATGTCGATGCTCTCGATCTGATCGGCATGCGAGAAGGCGAACTCCGACAGCCTGCACAGCGCGTCGGCCAGGGCCTGTTCGTCGTACTGCGGACCGCCGCGCCAGCCGCGCAGCAACTGTGTGGAGCGCACGCGCTCCATCAGCGCCCGGGCACGCTGCGGCGTGAGCGGTGCCGACGCGAAGGCCACGTCCTTGAACAGCTCCACGGCCGTGCCGCCCGAGCCGAACATCACCATGGGTCCGAAGGTCGGGTCCCGGTGGATGCCGGCGATCAGTTCCACGCCGCCCTTCAGCATGGGCGCCACCAACACGCCATTGAGCCGGGCATCGGGCCGGGCCGATTGCGCGCGCTGCATCAGCGTGGCAAAGCCTTCGGCCACGGCCTGCGCGTCGGGCAGGTTCAGCAGCACGCCCCCACTTCGGTCTTGTGCACGATGTCGGGCGAGACGATCTTGGCCACCACGGGGTAGCCCATGGCGGAGGCCGCCTCGGCAGCTTCCGTGGCGCTGCGGCAGATCCGCTCGGGCAGTACGGGCAGGCCCGCGGCCGCCAGCGCACGCTTGGCGCCGTCTTCGGTGGCCACGTTCCCCAGCGGCGCGGAAGGCCCGTTCGGCGGGGGCGGCAGGTGCAGGGCGCTCCGGCGCTGGTGCACGTGGGCCAGCGCCGCCACCGCCTGCACGGCGCGCGACGGGTCTTCGAACACGGCGATGCCGTGCTGTTCCAGCGCCGCATTCACCTCCGGCAGCGAGAGCATGACCAGCACCAGCAGCCGGTGCGGATGGCGCTGCTTCAGCGCGATCAGCTCGGCCTGTGTGGCCGCGAAGCGCTGCGGCGACAGGCCCACATGCGCCAGGTAGGCGAACACGGTGCCGTAGTCGGCCTGGTCCAGCATCAGTGCCACGGTGCGCGGCACGCCCTGGGGTACGGCGGTCACCTGCGCCGTCATGTCCAGGGGGTTGCTGGCCACGGCAAAGGGCAGCAGCTCCAGCGCCGCGGCCCGCGCGGCGGCCGGCAGCGGCGACAGCTGCAGCCCGCGCTCACCCGCGTCGTCGGCCATCAGGATGCCGATGCCGCCCGAGCCGGTGACCACGCCGACATCGGTGTTCTGCGGCAGCCGGCCCACGGTGGAGTGCAGGTAGGCGATGTCGAGCATCTCCTCGATCGAAGCGGCGCGCCAGGCGCCGCACTCCTCGAACACCGTGTCGTACACCGCGTCGTCGCCGGCCAGCGAGCCGGTGTGCGTGGATGCGGCGGCCGCACCCAGCTCCGTGCGCCCCACTTTCATGATGACCACGGGCTTGCCGGCATGCGCGGCCTTGAGCAGGGCGGCGCGCAGGCGATCGCCATCGCGGCAGGACTCGAGTGCTGCGCAGATGACGCGCGTATCGGGGTCGTCCACGAGGTAGTCGATGCACTCGGCGACATCCACATCCGCCTCGTTGCCCGTGGCCACGATCTTGCTGAAGCCCAGTCCGCGCAACGATGCCGCGCCGTAGGCGGCCGAACCGAAGGCCCCGCTCTGGGTGGCCAGCGCGATGGGGCCGGGGCGCGGCTTTAAGCCATTGAGCGCCGTGGAGAAGGTGGCGAAGAAGCGCGTGGGCACGTTCAGCAGGCCCAGGGAGTTGGGGCCGACCATGCGCACCCCGGCATCGCGGCACAGGCCCACGATGCGGTCCTGCAGCGCGCGCCCCTCGGCGTCCACCTCGGCGAACCCGGCCGTGAGCACCTGGATGGCCTTCACGCCCTTGGCGATGCTGTCGCGCACCGCCGCCTCCACGCCCGCCACGGGCACGCAGATGATGGCGTGGTCCACGGGGTGCGGGATGTCGCGCACGCTGGCGTAGGCCGGCAGGCCCTGGATGGTGTCGCCGATGCGGTTGACGGGGTACAGCGGCGCCTCGAAGCCCCCTTCGAGCATGAAACGCAGCGGCCTGCCGCCGATGCGTTCGGGGTCCGACGAGGCGCCCACCAGGGCGACCGACGTGGGGTGGAACAGGGGGAGCAACGAATGCATGGGGAAGCGTCCTTCTGTACGGGGGTCTCTGTCTGGTCGGTTCGGGAGGGTGGCGTGGCCGGGGCAGCTCAGTGCAGCGCGGGCCGCGCCAGGCGGTCCAGGTGCGCGAAGCGATCGCCCCACTGCAGGCTGCAGGCCAGTGCGTGCATGGCCAGGCGCGCCGCGGGCAGTTCGCGCGACATGCCGATGCCCCCGTGCAGCTGGATCGCGGACTCGGCCACTTGGCGCCCCGTGACCGACAGGTAGAGCTTGACCAGCGCGATGTCGCGCGGCGCGCTGCCGGCCGGGCCTTCGCACAGGTCCAGCACCTGCCGGCGCACCATGCCGCGCACGTTCTCGTAGGCCACGTACATCTCCACCACGCGGTGGCGCAGCGCCTGGAAGGTGGCCAGCGCCACGCCGAACTGCACGCGCGTGGTGAGGTACTCGATGGTCTGCTCGATCATTGCGCCGATGGCGCCCACGGTCTGGGCGCAGGCCAGCAGGCCGCCGACCGCGCTGGCGCGCTCCACCCGGGTGTACACGTCCTCGCCCTGCGCCAGCACGCTGGACGCCGCCAGCGTGACGCCGGCCAGGGCGATGTCGGCCGTCTGGCGCCCGTCGATGCCCAGCCAGGTGCTGGCGTGGCCCGGCACGGCATCGCGCGGTGCCAGCACCAGCAGCGGCAGGCCATCGTCCTGCGTGGCGACGAACACGAAGTGTGTGGCGGGCTCGGTCAGGTCGGCGCCATGCAGGCGGCCGTTGAGCGTGAGGCGATCGCCATCGCGCACGGCAGCCAGGGGCATCGGGCCCGTGTCCAGCACGGGGCAGACCGAGGCCTCGCCCGCAGCCATGGCCCGCAGCACGTCGCTGGCGCCCGGCAGGCCGGCCAGCAGCAGGGGCACCACGGCACACCGTGCGGCCAGGGGCTGCGCCAGGGCATGCCGGCCCGCGGCTTCGGCGATGGCGGCCACGTCGCCCAGCGAGGCTCCGGCGCCGTCGTGCGCCTCGTCGATCAGCACCCCCTGCCAGCCCAGTTGCAGGAACTGGCTCCAGGTCTCGCTGGGCTCCTGGGATTCGAAGGTCTCGGTCACGGGCGCCGCAGCGGCGACGCGGGCGGTGGTGTCATAGAGGTCGCCGGGAAACATCGGCGTCGCGTGGAATGTCATGGGTCAGGCTCCGAAAAGGTCGCGGGCGATCACGTTCTTCTGCACTTCGCTCGTGCCCCCGGCGATGGTGCGCGAGCGGTAGAACAGGTAGGTGTGGATGAGCTGGCGCAGGGAGTCGTCCGCATCGCTTGCCACCTCCTGACCCGTGGCCGCGACGGTATCGACCAGGCGTGCGGCGTACTCGGGACCGGCGATGTCCAGCGCGATGCCGATGAGTTGCTGGGACAGGTCCGAGCAGTAGAGCTTGAGCGCCGACGATTTCGAGGCTGCCAGCGTGCCCTGCATCTCCTCCTGGATCGCGCTGAGCAGCATCTCGCGCGCGCCCGCCACGCCGGCCTGGGCCAGGTACAGGCGTTCGAGCAGCACATGCTGGCTTGCGCTGGGCGCCGATCCGCCAGCGCCGCGCGCGCGCAGCAGTTCCCCGACCTGCTCGGCCAGGCGGGCCAGGCGCGGCACCGTCGCGGGCGAAAGCCGCTCACGGTCAAGCAGGAACTTGGCGCACTTCCAACCCTCGCCCTCCACGCCCAGGAGGTTGGCGCAGGGCACGCGCACGTCGTTGAGGAACACCTCGTTGACGTGGTGCCAATGGTCGATCGTGGGGATGGGCCGCACCTCGATGCCCGGCGTGTCCATGGGCACGAGCAGCAGCGAAATGCCGGCCTGCTTGCGCCCCTCGTTCGACGTGCGCACCAGCGTGTACATCATGTCGGCCTCCTGCGCGTGCGAGGTCCAGATCTTCTGCCCGTTGATCACGTAGTGGTCGCCATCACGCACCGCCGCCGTCTTGAGCGACGCCAGGTCCGAGCCCGCGCCGGGCTCGGAGTAGCCCTGACACCACCACTCGCTGCCGTCCAGGATGCGCGGCAGAAAGCGCGCCTTCTGCTCGGGCGTTCCGAAGTGCATGATCACCGGGCCGATGTGGCCCAGGCCGTGGTGATACTGGGGCGGGCAGTCGGCCTGCGCGGTGACCTCCTCGAACAAGTAGCGCTGCTGCAGGTCCCAGCCTGTGCCGCCGTATTCCACCGGCCAGTTGGGCGCACCCCAGCCGCGCGCGAAGAGCTTTTCCTGCCAGATGCGGTACTCGTTGCGCGTGACCTTCTGGTTGGTGCGAACGACCTCCTTCAGGGCCGGCGGGCATTCGGACTCGGCGAACTGGCGCAGTTCCTCGCGGAAGGCATCGTAGGGGTCGAGGGTGTGCGATGAAGGGTTGGGGATCGTCATGGTGCTTGGAAGTGCTGGGGCGCTAGCCCCGGTTCGTTGCAGGAAAGAAGGAAGCCACAGCCCTGGACCACGGTGCGGCCGTCAGGGCGGGTGCCGGTGGAGTCCCGCGGCGTGGCGGCTGCGCACGCAGGCGGGGTGGACGCCACGGCACGCATCAGTCCAGTTGGATGTTGCGTTCACGGAAAACGGGGGCCCAGCGCTCGCTCTCCGCGCGCAGGTAAGCCGCAAAGGCCTCCAGCTCTAGGTTGCGGGGCTCGACACCGGCACGCTCCACGGCCTCGCGCACGGCGGGCTGCTCCAGAACCTGACGCAACTCGGCATGCAGCCATCGCTGCAGTGCCGGCGCAATGGATGCCGGCAGGAAAAAGCCGAACCAGCCCCCTGCGGTGAAATGGGCCAGCTCCGGCACGCCGGACTGGGCAATGGGCAACAGATCGGGCGCCCGGGCCAGCGGGGCGGTGCTCGCAACGCCCAGTGCCCGCAGCCGTCCGCTGCGCACATGGGACAACGACGCCACAGAATCGAACATGGCATGCACTTGACCGCCCAGCAGATCGTTCAGCGCGGGCCCATTGCCGCGGTAAGGCACATGCACGATGTCCATGCCCGTGAGGGACGCCAGCAGTTCTGCGGCGATGTGCGGACTGGACCCATTGCCGGACGAAGCGAACACCAGCTTGCCCGGGTGTGCCTTGCCGTAGGCCACCAACTCGGCCACCGACGTGACGGGCAGGCGCGTGCTCACGTACAGGACGCTGGGAGTGTCGCCCACCATGGCGAGGGGAGTCAGGGCGCGCGGATCGTAAGGCAGCTGTTTCATCAACAGCGGATTGGCGATGTAGCCGAATGCCGTGAGCAGCAGCGTATGGCCATCGCCCGGCGCGCGCGCCACCACCGCCGTACCGATGGTGCCGCCCCCGCCGTTGCGGTTGTCGACCAACACCGGCCGGGACCACCGCGCCGAGAGGGCCGACGCGATCGGGCGTGCCAGGTTGTCCGTCAGACCGCCTGCGGCATAGGGGACGACGATCTGGACGGGCCTGGACCCCACCAGTCCCTCGACGCCCACCACGCCTTGCGCCCGCGCCTGGGCACAGGCCAAGCCTGCACTCCAGGGCAAAAAGAGGAAATGGCGTCGGTCAGTGCGCATGGGTAGACTCCTGCGAAAAGTCTACTAAACGGCCGGCAAGTAAATAAACAGGGAAAACCCGCGCCGCGCGCCAGGAAGGCCAGAAACGAACAAGCCGCCCCGGCGCAGGCCGGGGCGGCTCGGGTGGTGCCCGGGAGAAGGTGGCGCTTTACTGCAGCAGGCCGCCGAACGCCATGTCGAGGTACTGCTCGATCACCTGCCGGGTGGTGAGGCGCCCTCCAGGCACATGCCACCGCGCGATGTGGTTCAGCATGGACAGCAGCATGCGCCCGGCCATGGCCGGGTCCACCGCGCGGAACTGCCCTGCTGCGGTGGCCTGCGCGATGCTGTCGCGCAGCAGGTGTTCGTACTCGTCGCGCAGATAGACGGCCATGGCACGCGGGTCAACCGCGCTGCCGGACCAGAAGGCGTTGGAGCCAGCGATCCAGGAATGGCGGCTGCGGTCGAGGAAGTCGGCCGACGACTGCATGAACAACCGCACCTTGTCGACCGGCGTGGCGCCCCCGGCCATCGCCTCGCGCACGGAGTCCACCAGCGCCTGCATGGATTCCAGCACGATGCGCTCGTAGAGCGCTTCCTTGTTGGGAAAGTGGTAGTACAGCGCCGCCTTGGTGATCTTGGCCTCTTCGGCGATGTCACGCAGCGAAGTGCCCTCGTACCCGCGCTGCGCAAACAGGCGGCATGCAATGTCGATGAGCTGTTCCTGCCGGGTGTCGGAGCGGGTCGTGGGCGCAGAGTCGACGGGGTCGTTCGCCGGAGCGGCTGGACGGTTTGCCATAGGGGGAGGCCTCCTCTCTTTTGTAGTTCTGGCAGCCGGCCGGGCGACGGATCGGCGCCGCCCCGGTGCCACAAACCCCTCGCATCGCTGCGATGGGGATGGTGTCGTGCAGCCTCCATTTTGCAGCAGCGTCCTGGGCGCAGGCCCGGCGGCTCTCTCTGCCCGTCAGCGGCCCACGTAAACCGGAGCGCGCTTTTCCAGGAAGGCGCGCTGGGCCTCCTTGGCATCCTCCGTCTTGGACAACGCGACGGTGTTGCCCTGCTCGTAGCGATAGGCGTCGCGCGACGGCATCAGCTGCGTCAGTCGTGCAGCCTCCTTGGCCAGTCGCAGCGCAATGGGGCTCTTGGATGCGATCTCGCGCGCCAGGTCCATCGCGTAGGGCATCAGTTCCTCGGCAGGCAGGCACGCCTCCACCAGGCCCAGGCGATAGAGTTCAGCGCCACTGACCTTCATGCCGGTGAAGAACATGCGACGTGCGCGTGAACGGCCGAACACCTCCTGCAGGAAAGTCACGCCCCCTGCGAGCCCTACGTTGATCTCAGGCATCGATACATAGCAGTCCTCGGAGGCCACCCAGATGTCGGAGGCCATCACCAGACCGAAGCCCGCACCCATGGCGGGCCCGTTGATGGCCGCGATGACGGGCTTGGAGCATTCGACGACGGCGTAGAACGATTCGCGCACCAGCCGGTTGTGGCGGCCGTAGGCGCCCGCGGTCGCACCGAGGTTGGGGCGCTCGCGGATGTCGGCACCCGCGGAAAAAACTTTGCCTGCGCCGGTCAGCACCACGACCGAGACGTCCTCCCGATCCGACAATTCATCGAATACCTGCGTGATCTCGGCACGCAGCTCCGCGTTCTGGGCATTGACCGGTGGCCGGTTCAGCGTCACGACGGCGATGCGGTCCTGCACCGCGAGTTGCAAGGTCTGGAAGTCCATATATCTCCTTGTGTGGCATGGAATCTCGCCACGGCCAAAACACTGCAATCCATTTTTTACCTGCCGGGCGGTAATTGAACTTTCGGAGAAATCCGCAGGGCATGCAAGCAGGCGACTACGGAAAAACCGGCAGATTTGTCCCGGCAGCGACATGGCAGTCCAGATCATGCTCACCACTCACATAACCCAATGCCTTTTTTGCATGAAAGTAATGCCTGTCTGACAGACAGGCGCGGGTGGGATTCATAAAATCGTCATCCCAGCCGACCCGCGGACCCTGCAGCTCTCGCCGCACTCCCCGCCCGCCGACTGAGCATCCAGCCGTTTTTTCAAAGGCAGCGCTCAGAAGACCCATGCGCAGGCCCCCACGTCGCGCCGCTCGTCGGCAGCTTCCTTTGAAAAAACTGTTTTTCAACTTCAGGAAGCTCCCGATGAACGCACCCACCATGCAAGGCCTGGATCTCAAAGCCCCCGCCTACGTCAAAAACGCCCGCCTGCTCGCCTGGGTGGCCGACATGGCTGTCCTCTGCAAGCCCGACACCATCTACTGGTGCGACGGTTCCCAGGAAGAGTACGACCGCCTCTGCCAGCAACTGGTCGATGCCGGCACGTTCCAGAAACTCAATCCCGCCAAGCGCCCCGGCAGCTACCTTGCCTGGTCCGACCCGAGCGACGTGGCCCGTGTGGAAGACCGCACCTACATCTGCTCCGCCCAGAAGGAAGACGCCGGTCCCACCAACAACTGGATGGCACCGGCCGAAATGCGCGCCACGCTGCAGCCGCTGTTCGACGGCTGCATGAAGGGCCGCACCATGTACGTGGTGCCGTTCAGCATGGGCCCGCTGGGCTCGCCCATCGCACACGTGGGCATCGAGCTGTCCGACAGCCCCTACGTCGCCGTGAACATGAAGATAATGACCCGCATGGGCCGTGCCGTGTACGACGTGCTGGGCATGGAAGGCGACTTCGTGCCCTGCGTGCACACCGTGGGCGCACCCCTGCAAGCCGGCCAGAAGGACGTGTCCTGGCCTTGCAACAAGACCAAGTACATCGTGCACTACCCCGAAACGCGCGAGATCTGGTCGTATGGCTCGGGCTACGGCGGCAACGCGCTGCTGGGCAAGAAGTGCTTCGCGCTGCGCATCGCTTCCACCATGGGCCGCGCGGCTGCTGGCGGCCCCTCCGGTAGCCCGGGCTGGCTGGCCGAGCACATGCTGATCCTGGGTGTCTCGAACCCCGAAGGCAAGAAGTACCACGTGGCCGCCGCCTTCCCGAGCGCCTGCGGCAAGACCAACTTCTCCATGCTGGTGCCACCCAAGGCCTTCGAAGGCTGGAAGGTCACCACCATCGGCGACGACATCGCCTGGATCAAGCCCCAGGCCGATGGCAGCCTGCGCGCCATCAACCCCGAAGCCGGCTATTTCGGCGTGGCCCCGGGTACGAACTACCACACCAACCCCAACTGCATGGCCAGTCTGGACAAGAACGTGATCTTCACGAACGTCGCGCTGACCGACGACGGCGACGTGTGGTGGGAAGGCATGGAAAAGGACACCGGCAAGCTGCCCGACCACCTGATCGACTGGCAAGGCAAGGACTGGACGCCCCAGATCGCCAAGGAAACCGGCGCCAAGGCCGCCCACCCCAACGCGCGCTTCACCGTGGCTGCCACCAACAACCCCGCGCTCGACGAAGCCTGGGACGACCCCAAGGGCGTGAAGATCGACGCGTTCATCTTCGGCGGCCGCCGCTCCACCACCGTGCCGCTGGTGACCGAAGCCCGCAACTGGACGGAGGGCGTCTACATGGCCGCCACCATGGGCTCGGAGACCACTGCCGCCGCCGCCGGCCAGCAGGGCGTGGTGCGCCGCGACCCGTTCGCGATGCTGCCCTTCATGGGCTACAACATGAGCGACTACTTCCAGCACTGGCTGAACATGGGCGAGAAAATCGCCGCCGCCGGCGCACAACAACCGAAGATCTACACCACCAACTGGTTCCGCAAGGGCGACGACGGCAAGTTCGTCTGGCCCGGCTATGGCGACAACATGCGTGTGCTCAAGTGGATGATCGACCGCATCGAAGGCCAGGCCAGCGGCCAGGACACGCCGATCGGCACCGCCCCCCAGTACGGCGAGATCAACTGGACGGGCATCGAATTCACTCCGGCCCAGTTCGACACGGTCACCCGCATCGATGCCGCCGCCTGGGCCGACGAGCTGAAGCTGCACACGGCCCATTTCGATCAACTGGCCTACCACCTGCCTGCCGCGTTGCTGGACACGAAGGCCGCGCTGGAAAAGCGTCTGGCTGGCTGATCCCTTCGCGCACGGGGTTCGGTGGCGCCACACCACCGAAATAGCCGTTCGATGCACAGCGCCCGGTCGCACAGCGGCCCGGGCGCTTTTTCGTGGTGGCACAGATCACCTTCCAATTAAAAGTCATTATCATTTAGACCGTTCTTTCGGCTAAATTCGCAGGCGGCCAACCCCCACCGGGCATCGCACCGCACACGTCCCCACTGCCCCGTCTTCGCATGAGGCCGACAATGCCGCTGCGCCGCCCGGTTCGCCGGGTTGCGCACCCGCTTCCTGCGCCCGCGGCGCTGGCACTCTTCTCCCCCTCAACGGGCCCGACATGGTTGAAATGGTTTCTGAGCGGATGCCGGCGGCATCCACACGCCGTCTCTGGCTGCGGCTGCTGGGCTGCGTGATGCTGGTGTTGCTGGCCTGGGTGGCGTGGTATCTGATGTGGCGCCAGCCTGCGCTGCAGGAGACAGGGCCCAGCCCCTGGAGCGGTCCCATTCCGGTGCGCCTCGTGGGTGTGCAGCGGCAGGCCATGGACGAGCAGATCAAGGCCATCGGCACCGTGACTGCGCTGCAAAGCGTGACCGTGCGCAGCCGCGTGGACGGCCAGTTGGCGCGCGTGCTGTTCCAGGAGGGCCAAGAGGTGCGGCGTGGTCAGGTGCTGGCCGAGATCGACCCTGCGCCCTTTCGCGTGAAACTGGCACAGGCCGAGGGCCTGCAGCAGCAGATGCAGGCGCAGCTGCAGAGCGCGGAGCGCGACGTGGCGCGCTACCGCACGCTGCTGCAGCAGGACTCCATCGCGCGGCAGCAGCTGGAAACCCAGGAAGCCCTGGTGGCCCAACTGCGCGGCAGCCTGGCGACCGTGCGCGCCCAGGTGCAGGAGGCCCAGTTGCAGCTGTCGTACACGCGGATCGAGGCCCCGGTGGCCGGCCGCCTGGGCATGCGGCGGGTCGATGCGGGCAATCTGGTCGCGACGGCCGATGCCCAGGGCCTGGTGTCCATCACGCAGACGCACCCCATCACGGTGCTGTTCGCCATTCCCGAAACCCAACTGCCGGCCGTGCGTGCCGGCGCACGCGGCGCCCGGCCCCTGGTGGTGCAGGCCTGGGACCGTGCCGAAGCCGCCCTGCTGGGTACCGGCCGGCTGACCACCCTGGACAACCAGATCGACACGGCCACCGGCACCTTGCGGCTCAAGGCCCAGTTCGACAATGCCGACGACGCGCTCTTTCCCAACCAGTTCGTCAACGTGCGGCTGAAAGTGCGCACGCTGGAGAACGCCCTCGTCGTGCCGGCCGATGCGGTTCAGCACGGCAGTCAGGGCCCCTACGTGTACACCGTGCGGGACGGTAAAGCCGTGCTGCGCCGCGTGGCGCTGGGTGCCAGCGATGGCGAGCGCCTGGTCGTGACCCAGGGCCTGGCCGAAGGCGATTCCGTCGTGCTGGAAGGGCTGGATCGCCTGCGGGACGGAATCGACGTGGCGCAGGTGGTGGATGGCGAGCCACCCCGGACCGCGCAGCAGTTGCAGCAGCGCGCGAAGGCGCAGGCCGCCGCGGCCTCCAGCGCGGCGCAACCCGCCTCCACCCCCGCCAGCACCGCGCGCTGATGGCGATGTCCCGCAACGCCCACCCGACCGTCGCCCTGGTGCCGCTGCCATGAATCTATCGCGCGCGTTCATCCTGCGCCCGGTGGCAACGCTGCTGCTCATGCTGGCGCTGCTCATCGCAGGGGCGATCGCCTGGCGCCTGCTGCCGGTGGCGGCGCTGCCGCAGGTGGACTACCCCGTCATCCAGGTGTTCACCTTCCAGCCCGGCGCCAGCCCGGATGTCACGGCCCGCGCCATCACCGCACCGCTGGAGCGCCGGCTTGGGCAGATCCCGGGCCTGCGGCAAATGTCGTCCACCAGCTCCAGCGGTGCCTCGGTCATCACGCTGCAGTTCATGCTTGACGCGGATCTGGCCGTGGGGGAGCAGAACGTGCAGTCCGCGCTCAACACCGCGGCCAGCCTGCTGCCCGCCGACCTGCCCGCACCGCCGATCTACCGCAAGGTGAACCCGGCCGACGCGCCCATCCTCACCCTGGCCATCACCTCGACGAGCCTGCCGCTGCACGAGGTGCACGACCTCGTGGAAACGCGCATGGCACAAAAGCTCGCGCAGCTGTCGGGCGTGGGTCTGGTGAGCCTGGCAGGCGGTCAGCGCCCGGCCCTGCGCGTGCGGGTGAACCCCACGGCGCTGGCGGCGCAGCAACTGGGCATGGAAGACGTGCGCCGGGCGATCGCGGGCGCCAATGCCAACCAGCCCAAGGGCAGCTTCGACGGCCCCTACCGCACCACCTTGCTGGATGCGAACGACCAGATCACCTCGCCGGACGCCTACCGCCGGCTCATCGTCGCCTGGCGCACCCCTACCGGGACGGTGGCGTCCACCCCGACCGTCGCCGGCACAGGCACCGCCCCGCCGGGCGCCCCGATCCGCCTGGGCGACGTAGCCACCATCGAATCCGGCCCGGAAGATCGCTTTCTGGCCGCATGGGCCGATCGGCAGCCGGCCGTGCTGCTCAACGTGCAGCGGCAACCGGGTGCCAACGTGATCGACGTCGCCGACCGGGTGCGCGCCCTGCTGCCCCAACTCACCGCCACCCTGCCCGCCGCCGTGGACGTGGCACTGCTCACCGACCGCACGCAGAGCATCCGCGCCTCGGTGCGCGATGTGCAACTCGAGCTGGTGTTCGCGGTGGGTCTGGTCGTGCTGGTGACCTTCCTGTTCCTGCGCAGCGCCACGGCCACTTTCATTCCGGGTGTCGTGGTGCCGCTGTCGCTGGTGGGCACCTTCGGCGTGATGTACCTGCTGGGCTTTTCGGTCAACAACCTGAGCCTGATGGCGCTCACCATCGCCACGGGCTTCGTGGTCGACGATGCCATCGTCATGCTGGAGAACATCGCGCGCCACCGAGAGCAGGGCCTGCCGCCGCTGCAGGCGGCGCTCAAAGGCGCGTCGGAGATCGGGTTCACCCTGGTCTCGCTCACCGTGTCGCTGGTGGCCGTGCTGATTCCGCTGCTGTTCATGCGCGACGTGGTCGGGCGGCTGTTCCACGAGTTCGCACTCACGCTGGCCGTGGCCATCGGAATCTCGCTGCTGGTGTCGCTCACGCTCACGCCGATGATGAGCGCCCGGCTGCTCAAGGCCCCCCTTCACGCGCCGCCCGGCGAAGGCAAGGGCACGGGCTTCATGGACCGCGTGCTCGAACGCTATGGCCGCGCGATCGATGCGGTGCTCGCGCACCAGGGCCTGACGATGCTGGCGATGCTGGCCACGTTGGTCCTCACCGTCCTGCTCTACCTGGCCGTGCCCAAGGGATTCTTTCCGGTGCAGGACAGCGGGGTGGTCCAGGTGGTGACCGAGGTGGCGCCCGACAGCTCGTTCACCGTGGTGTCGCAGCGCCAGCAGGCGCTGGCCGACGCACTGCTGCAGGAGCCGGATGTGGCGAGCCTTTCGTCCTTCGTGGGGGTGGACGGCAGCAATGCCTCGCTCTCCAGCGGGCGCATGCTCATCAACCTGCGCGCCCATGGAGAACGGCAGGCCAGTGCCCGCGCCATCCTGGACAGCCTGCGCGCCCGCGCGCGCCAGGTGGGCGGCATCACGGCCTGGTTCCAGCCGGTGCAGGAACTCTCCATCGAAGACCGCGTGAGCCGCACGCAGTACCTGTTCACCCTCACCACGCCGGACCCGGCATTGCTCGACACCTGGGTGCCACGCCTGGTGGAGCGGTTGCGCGCCCGCGCCGAACTGGCGGATGTGGCCAGCGACCTGCAGCAGCAGGGCCGGCAGGCGCATGTGGAGGTGGACCGCGACGCCGCTGCGCGCCTGGGACTCACCGTGGCAGACATCGCCACCGCCTTGCAGAACGCCTATGCGCAGCGGCAGATTGTCACGTTGTTCACCCAGGCCAGCCAGTACCGCGTGGTGCTGGAGGTCGATCCGCGCCACGCACGCGGGCTGGATGCGCTGCAGACCACGTTCGTGTCCACGCCGTCCGGGCGCAGCGTGCCGCTGGCGGCCGTGGCGCGCATCACCCAGCAGCCCGCGCCGCTGCAGGTCCTGCAGCAGGGCCAGTTTCCGGCGGCCACGGTGTCGTTCAACCTGGGCGCGGGCCACTCGCTCGGGGCGGCCGTGGCGGCCATCGAACGGGAGCTTGCGGCCACCGGCCTGCCGCCCCAGATCGAGACGCGCTTTCAGGGCGCGGCAGAGGCGTTCCGCGCATCGCTGTCCAACACACTGTGGCTGGTGTTGGCCGCTGTCGTCACCATGTACATCGTGCTCGGGGTGCTCTACGAAAGCACCATCCACCCCATCACCATCCTCTCCACGCTGCCCTCGGCCACCGTCGGCGCGCTGCTGGCCCTGCTCATCAGCGGCCGCCCGCTGGACCTGATCGCGGTGATCGGCATCGTGCTGCTCATCGGCCTGGTGAAGAAGAACGGGATCATGATGGTGGACTTCGCCCTGGATGCGCAGCGTCGCCTCGGGCTGCCCGCGCACGAGGCCATCCGGCGTGCCGCGCTGCTGCGACTGCGCCCCATCCTCATGACGACGCTGGCCGCCCTGGTGGGCGCACTGCCCCTCATGCTCGCACAGGGCTCGGGCGCGGAGTTGCGCCAGCCGCTGGGCATCGTGATGGTGGGCGGGCTGGTGGTCAGCCAGGTGCTCACGCTCTTCACCACCCCCGTGGTGTATCTGTATTTCGACCGGCTGGGGCAAAGGCTCTCGCGCCGCCGTGCGGCCTGGCAGGACGGCACGGCGGGCAACGGGCCATGAACCTGGCGCGCCTGTGCATCCGCCGTCCGGTGGCCACCTCGCTGCTGTCGCTGGCGCTGGTGCTGATGGGCCTGCTGGCCTGGCGGCTGCTGCCCGTGGCGGCGCTGCCGCAGGTGGACTACCCCGTCATCCGCGTGAGCGCCAGCCTGCCCGGCGGCAGCCCCGAAAGCATGGCCGCCACCGTGGCCGCCCCGCTGGAGCGCGCCCTCGGTGCGATTGCCGGCGTGGCGGCCATTTCGTCCAGCAGCAACCAGGGCACGACAGAGGTGAAGCTCGAGTTCGTGCTGGGCCGCGACCTGGATGCGGCCGCGCGCGACGTGCAGGCGGCGATCAACGCAGTGCGCAGCCAGTTGCCGGCGGGCATGAAGGGCAACCCGACCTTCCGCAAGATCCAGTCGTCCCAGCGGCCCATCGTGGTGCTGGCGCTGTCGTCGCCGGACCTGGCGCCCTCGGCGCTGTACGACGCCGCCTCCACGATCCTGGCGCAGAAGATCGCGCGGGTGCCGGGTGTGTCCGATGTCTCGGTCGGGGGCGCCTCGCTGCCGGCGGTGCGGGTGCAGCTCGATCCGGGCGCTCTGGCGCACCAGGGGCTGTCGCTGGACGAGGTGCGTTCGGCCATCGTGCGGGCCGGCTCGGTGCAGCCCCTGGGCGCGGTGGAAGAAGGCGCCCGCCACTGGCCCCTGGCGCTGGATGGCGCGCCGGCCCGGGCGGCCGACTACGAGTCGCTCGTGGTTCGCTGGGCCGAGAACGCCCCGGTGCGACTGTCCGACGTGGCCCGGGTGACCGACTCCACCGAGAACCGCTACAGCAGCGGCTTCCACAACGAGCGCGATGCCGTCATCCTGCAGGTGCGGCGCCAGCCCGGCGCCAATACGGTGGCGACCGTGGACGCGATCCGTGCGCAGCTGCCCTACCTGCGCACGCTGGTGCCTGCGAGCGCGCGGCTGGACATCGTCGTCGAGCGTTCGCAGGGCATCCGGGCCACGCTGCGCGAGGCGCATCTCACGCTCGCGCTCTCGGTAGCGCTGGTGGTGGCCGTGGTGGCGGCCTTCCTCGGGCGGCTGCGCACGGCGCTCATTCCCACCGTGGCGATCCCGGTGTCGCTCATCGGCACGTTCACGGTGATGTACCTGGCGGGCTTTTCGCTCAACAACCTGTCGCTCATGGCCCTCATCGTGGCGGCCGGCCTGGTGGTGGACGACGCGATCGTGGTGCTGGAAAACGTGGAGCGCTACATCGAACGCGGCATGACGCCGTTGCGCGCCGCGCTGCGCGGCGCGGGCGAGGTGGGTTTCACGCTGGTGGCGATGACGCTCGCCCTCGTGGTGGTCTTTGTCTCGATCCTGTTCATGGGCGGCGTGGTGCAGCGGCTGTTCCGCGAGTTCTCCATCACGCTGGCGGCGGCGGTGGTGATCTCGCTGGTGGTGTCCCTGACGCTCACGCCCGTGTTGTGCGCCTATGGGCTGCGCGGGCAGCGCAGCGCACGCCAGGCACAGGCGCGGCATGCCTGGGCCGCTCGCGTGGGGGCCGCCAGCGCCGCGATGCTGGCCGACCTGCGCCACGGCTACGACCGCAGCCTGGGTTGGGCGCTGCGCCACAGCTTCGTGGTGCTGCTCGCCTTCCTGGCCGTCGTGGGCGTGAACGTGTGGCTCTACCAGTCGCTGCCCAAGATCATGATGCCGCGTCAGGACACCGGCATCGTCCACGCTTTCATCCGCGGCGACGATGGCTTTTCGTTCCAGGTGATGCAGCCGAAGATCGAGGCCTACCGCCGTCTGCTGCTGGCTGACCCGGCCGTGGCCCACGTGGCCGGCACCAGCGGCGGCAGCGGCAGCATCGCCAACAGTTTTTTCATCGTCAGCCTCAAACCCCTGGCGGAGCGTGGCGGCGAGCCGACGCAAGCCGTGGTCAACCGGCTTCGCGAGAAGGCGCCAGCCGTGCCGGGCGGGGTGCTGAGCCCGAGCATCGAGCAGGACATCCAGATCGGCGGCGTGTCGTTCGGCGAGGCCGAGACGGCCGTCATCCTGCGCTCGGGCGAAGTTCGCTCGCTGCGCACCTGGGCCCGGAAGGTGTCGCTGGCCATGGGCGAGGCACCGGAATTCACCGACGTGCAGGCCGTGAGCGACGGTGGCGCGCAGCAGGTGGTGGTGGACATCGACCGCGAGGCCGCGCAGCGGCTGGGGGTGGACATGCAGGCCGTGGCGTCCGTGTTGAACAACTCCTACGCCCAGCGCCAGGTGACCACGCTGTACGACCGGCTCAACCAGTACCGCGTGGTGATGGAGGTGGACCCGCGCTTCACTTCGCAGCCGCAATCGCTGGCGCAGATGCAGGTGCTCACCCCGAACGGATCGCGCGTGCCGCTCACCGCCTTTGCCACGTGGCGCTACGGGCTGGCGGAGGACCAGGTGTGGCACGACGCGCTGTTCGCGTCGATGTACATCGGCTACAGCCTCGCCCCCGGCGTGACGCAGGAGCAGGGCCAGCGTGCCCTCAACGCCGTGATGGCGCGCGTCATGCTGCCCGCCTCGGTGCACCTGGCGCCGTCCGGGGAAGACGCGGCACGGGCCAGCGCGGTGCGCTCGCAGCCCTGGCTCATCCTCGGCGTGGTGCTGGCCGTTTACCTGGTGCTGGGGGTGCTGTACGAGAGCCTGGTACACCCGCTCACGATCCTCTCCACCGTCCCGCCGGCGGGCGTCGGCGCGCTGCTGGCGTTGTGGCTGACCAACACCCCGTTCAGCCTCATGGCGCTGCTGGGGCTGTTTCTGCTCATCGGCGTGGTCATGAAGAACGCCATCCTGATGATCGACTTCGCGCTCGACGCCCAGCGCCGCGAGGGGTTGCCGCCACAGCAGGCTATCCGCCGCGCGGCGGCGCTGCGGCTGCGCCCGATCCTGATGACCAATCTGGCAGGCCTGCTCGGCGCGCTGCCCCTGGTGCTCGGCACGGGCGAAGGCTCCGAGCTGCGCCGGCCGCTGGGCCTGGCCATCATGGGGGGGCTGGCGGTCAGCCAGTTGCTCACGCTGTACACCACCCCTGTCATCTATTACGGCCTGGAGCGCTGGCGCCAGCGGTGGCTGGCAAGGGGTGCGGAGCCCGTACCCGGCGCGCCATGAAAAAGAAAAAGGGCGCCTGGTGGGGCGCCCTTGATGGGGAGACTTCGCGGCCGTTCCGGCCGCCGATCTCAGTAGTAGCGGCGGATGTTGTCCACGGCGATGCCGTTCATGGCACGGCTCAGGTCGGCCATGATGCGGGCGTCGTACAGTGCGGCGTTCCAGGTCTTTTCGTCTTCGGCTTCACGGCGGCGGGCTTCGGCCCAGGCCTTGTAGCCGGAGCGCAACACGGCGCTGGCGCGGCGGGCGGGACCGGCCAGGAGGGCCAGCGCGGCGAAGGCGATCACCCACATGACCATCCAGGCGGCCAGCATGTGGCCTTCGGCGCGGGTGTCGACCACTTGGTTGGCGACCACCAGCACGGCGGCCACGACGGCGGCCAGCAGCAGGGAGGATGCGCCCCGTGCGCCGTCCAGGCTGGCGGCAGCGCCCTTCAGAGAAGCGGCGAAGCGCTCTGCGCGCTGCACGCCGGGGTGTTCGGTGCGGTATTCGATGTGTACAAAATTTGCCATGATGAGGACCCTTTTCAGACGCTTTTGGCGAAATTGCCGGGCGAATGCGTGAATCTTAGGGTTTACCCCATGACTGTTCCACTTTATATTTTGAATCTCAGTCATTCATTGAGGTGATGGTTCAACATGCTGCCTCTCAACTTCCGCTCACTCGACCTGAACCTGCTGCGCGTGTTCGATGAGGTGATGACCGAGCGCAACCTCACCCGTGCGGCGCACAAGCTGTCGCTCACCCAGCCGGCCGTGAGCAACGCGCTGCGGCGCCTGCGCGAGGTGCTGGGCGACGATCTGGTGGTGCGCAGCGGGCAGGGCGTGCAGCCCACGCCCCGGGCGCTCACGCTGTGGCCGCCGGTGCGGCAGGCCTTGGCGCAATTGCAACAGTCGCTGGCGCCGGGGGATTTCGACCCTGCCACCGCCAGTTCCACCTTCGTGCTGGCCATGGCCGACGCCACGGGCGCCACGCTGATCCCGCCGCTGGTGGAGATCATCGAGCGCGAGGCGCCCGGGGTGTCCGTGCGCGTGGTGCCGCTCACCACGCGCGATCCGCGCAGCATGCTGGACGACGAATCCGCCGACATGGCCGTGGGCTACTTCCCCGCGGTGATGGCCGACCTGACCGCGCGCGCCCAGACCGACAGCGTGGTGGCCTTCGAAAGCGTGCGCCTGTACGACGGCGAATACGTGTGCGTGATGCGCCACGGCCACCCGCTCGCCCAGGTGCCGATGACGCTCGACCTGTACTGCAACGCGCGCCATCTGCTGGTGAGCTTTTCCGGCAAGCCCTACGGCTTCATCGACGAGGCGCTCACCGCGCTGGGCCGCGAGCGGCGCATCGTGCTCACGGTGAACCAGTTCTTCACCGCAGGACGCGTGGTGACCACCACCGACCTGCTCACCGTGCTGCCGCGCCACTTCGTGGGCGTGGCCAGCATCGCCGGCGAACTGGTGTGGCGCCCGTTGCCCATGCCGCTGCCCACGGTGCATGTCGATGCGCTGTGGCACCGCCGCCGCCTGCACGATGCGGCCCACCGCTGGCTGCGGGGCGCGATGGTGCGCTCGGCACTGCCCACGGCCCGGCGCCCTCCCGTGGCCTGACGGCGGCCCCGCGCCAACCTCCACAATCGGCGGCATGAAGATTCAACTGCTGTCCGATCTGCACCTGGAAGCCCACCCTGCCTTCGCCCCCAGCCCCGCCCCGGGCGCCGACGTGCTCGTGCTGGCCGGCGACATCGGCTCCTACCAATCCGGCTCGCAACTGGCCGACGACGACTTCGGGCTGGCGCGCTTTTCCCCGCTGCCGCAGTTCGCCGGCTGGCCCACGCCGGTGCTGTTCGTGCCCGGCAACCATGAATACGACATGCAGGACTTCGATGCCGCCCAGCAGCGCCTGCGCCAAGTGTGCGACCGCCTGGGCCTGATCTGGCTGGAACGCGAAAGCGTGGTGCTGGAAGGCGTGCGCTTCGTCGGCACCACCCTCTGGAGCGATTTCGACGCGCTGGCCGAGGACGAGGGCAGCACCGACCTGGCTCGCCGCCTGCGCCAGCGCGAGAAGGCCTTTCGCGCCGCCAACTTCTACCTGCGCAAGACCGGCGGCACCCGCAGCGGCGAGCCCTTCCTGGCCGAACCGATGCGCGAGCAGTCCCTGGCCTGCCAGGCCTGGCTGCGCGACGCGCTCGCGCGCCCGTTCGACGGCCCCACCGTGGCCGTGACGCACTTCGCCCCCAGCCTGAAAAGCGCCGACCCGCGCTACGGGTTGATTCCCGGCACCGCGGGGTTCTGCAATGCGCTGGACGATCTGCTGCCCCATGCCCAGCTGTGGATGCACGGCCACCTGCATTCGCCGAGCGACTACACGGTGCAGGGCGTGCGGGCCGATGGCACGCCCTGGCGCTGCCGCGTGGTGGCCAACCCGCTGGGCTATGCCCGCAAGGGCGAGCAGGACACCTTCTCGCCGCATTTCACCGCCACCGTATGATCGTTCGCAGGTGCCGGCTTTCACGCCGGCGCTTTCGCCGCGCAGGGCATACAAAGATGACGCAGGTCAAGACAACAGGCGCACGCGCAGATTAGTCTGGTCCCTTCTCTTTCGGAGACGTCTTCATGAACATCCTCCTCGCCGTCGACGGCAGCCCGTACACCAAGAAAATGCTCGCCTACCTCGCCACCCACGAGGAACTGCTGGCCGGCACGCACGAATACACCGTGGTGACCGTGCAGCCCGCCCTGCCGCCCCGCGCCCGCGCCGCCCTGGGCAAGGAAACCGTCGAGAAGTACCACGCCGAAGAGGCCGAGAAAATCATAGGCCCGGTGGTCAAGTTCCTCGCCCGCCACGGGGTGGTCGCCCAGCGGATCGTGAAGACCGGTCCCATCGGCGAAACCCTCGGCAAGGTGGCGGACACCGGAAAGTTCGACCTGCTCGTGATGGGCTCGCACGGCCACGGCGCGCTCGGCAAGCTGGTGATGGGCTCGGTCAGTACCCAGGTGCTGGCGAACAGCCAGGTGCCGGTGCTGCTGGTGCGCTGACCCCTTGCTGCGCGGCCAGGCCGCCGAAGCACGTCTCCACCGCCCAGTCGAGGATGCGCGCATCGGTGTACCGGCCGGTGGCGCGCAGCATGGCCGGCAACGGGTCGGCCGAACGGGCCAGCAGCGCCCACAGCACCACGTCGGGCGGCCACTGGGCGTTCAGCTGGCCGGCCTCCTGGGCTTCCACGATCCAGGTGGTGATCCGCGCGCTGGCGGTCTGCAGCGACGCCTGGTAGCGCTCGCAGTCGCGCAGCGGCCCGGCCAGGCCGGAGTTGCGGCTCAGCAGCAGGGGCATCTCGTCGGTCAGCTGCAGCGACAGCATCCAGCGCAGCAGCGCCTGCAGGCGCTCGATGGCGGACTGGCCGGGCGGCACGCTCTGCAAAAACCCTTGCAGCCGGTCCACGGCATGCACCATGGCGGCGGCGCAAAGGTCGTCCTTGCCGGCGAAGTGCTTGTACAGGCTGGCCTTGGCCACGCCCACTTCGGCGGCCACGTCGTCCAGCGTCATGGCCTCGAAGCCCTTCTCGCCGAGCAGGCGGCCCGCAGCCGCCACGATGGCCTCTTCCCGTGCCTGGTGCATTTGCGCCTTGAAGGAGGGGCGGGACGGGGGCGTGTTCATGCGGCGCATCTTAGCGACCGGCCGCGGCCCCCGGTACCGGGACAGCCCGGGGCCTACACCGCCAGCATGCGGGCCGCGGTGCGGGTCAGCGCCTCGGACAGCGCATCCAGCACCTCCGATTCGAGGTTCCAGCAGTGCCAGTACAGCTGGATCGGCAGCGAATGGCCGGGCGCCAGGTCCACCAGGCTGCCGTCGGCCAGCGCCCCGCGAACCAGCAACTCGGGCACCACGCCCGCGCCCCAGCCGGCGGTGGCGGCGCGCACCTGGCCTTCGGAGCTGGGCACGAACAGGTGGTGCAGCGCCACGCGCTTGAGGCCGAAGGCGCGCATCACGAACTCGGCCTGCATGTCGTCCTTGCGGTTGAACGACAGGAACGGCACGTCGCGGAAGTTGTGCGGCGTGAGCCCGTGCGGCAGGTAGCGCGCCGCCAGCGCCGGCGAGGCCACGGCCACGTAGTGCATGGCCCCGAGCGGCACGACCTTGCAGCCGCGCAGCGCCTGCTTGAGCGTGGTGACGCAGCCCAGCACCTGGCCCGAGCGCAGCCACTCCTGCGTGAAATCCTGGTCGTCCACGATGATCTCGACGGGCAGGCGCTGGCGTACCAGATCGTGCAGCGCCTCCAGCGCCCAAGTGGCAATGCTGTCGGCGTTGATGGCAATCGAGATGCGCTCGTCCTCGCGCGCGCCGCCGGGGGCGCTCGGGGCGAGTTCCTGCAGGTCGCGCTCCAGGTCGGCGCGCAGCAGGCGCAGCTGCTTGGTGTGCTTGAGCAGCAGCTGGCCTGCGGTGGTGGGCTTGAGCGGCCGGCTGCGCACGATGAGCACCGAGCCCACCTGCGCCTCCAGGGCGCGCAGCCGCTGCGAGACGGCCGACTGCGTGACGTTCAGGCGCTGGGCGGCGCGCTCGAAACCGCCCTCCTCCACGATGGCGGCCAGGCATTCCAGTGCGGCGGGATCGAAGCTGCTCATGGGCGTGCGTGCATTAGAGGTTCTGATGAATTTGGATGAAGTTTAATTTTGCTTTTAATTCGCCGCAACGCGATCCACACTCCAGCCCATGAAAACCATCGTCTTGGGCGCCGGCATCATCGGCATCAGCACCGCCTGGCATCTGCTCGAGCGCGGCCATGAAGTCACCGTCGTGGACCGCCAGCCCGGCGCGGCGCTGGAGACCAGCTTCGCCAACGCGGGGCAGATCTCGGTGAGCTATTGCGAGCCCTGGGCCAACCGCGATGCGCCGCTCAAGGCGCTCAAGTGGATGTTCGACAAGGAAGCACCGCTGCTGTTTCGCCCGCAGCTCGACTGGGACCAGTGGCGGTGGGGCCTGAAATTCCTCGCGCAGTGCAACGATGCGGCGTTCGAGCGCAACGTGCAGCAGATCGTGGCCCTGGGCGCCTACAGCCATGCCGCCCTGAAGGACGTGGTGCGTGCCACCGGCATCGAATACCACCGGCTGGAGCGCGGCATCGCCCACTTCTACACCGACCAGAAATCGTTCGACGCCGCCGGCCACGCGGTCGAGGTGATGCGCCGGCACGGCGTGCAGCGCCGCCTGGTCAGCCGCGACGAGCTGCTGCAGATCGAGCCGGCCTTCCGCGCCTACGGCGACCACATCACGGGCGGCACCTACACCAGCACCGACGAAAGCGGCGACGCCCGCCTGTTCACGCAGGAGCTCGCGCGCCGCTGCGCCGAGCGCGGCGTGCAGTTCCTCTACGGCCACGACGTGGTGCGCCTGAACCAGGCCGGTAGCGCTATCGAATCAGTAGCTGTCCGCGCAAGAAACACTAGCGCTGGAGGCCAGAAAGACCAAAACCTCACCGCCGATGCGATCGTCGTGGCCTGCGGCACCTACAGCGCCCCGCTGCTGCGCACGGTGGGCGTGGACCTGCCGATCTACCCCGGCAAAGGCTACAGCGCGACCTTCCCGCTGCTGCGGCCCGAGGGCGCGCCGCTGGTCTCGACCATCGACGACGGCAAGAAGATCGCCATGAGCCGCCTGGGCAACGTGCTGCGCGTGGCCGGCACCATCGAGCTGGGCGGCTACGACCTGTCGCTGGACAGCCCCCTGGCGCGGGCGCGCTGCCACATGCTGTCGCGCCGCATCGAGGCCATCCTGCCCGGCGTGTGCGACACCCGCACGCCCGAGGAAGGCGGCGACCCGCAGTACTGGACCGGCCTGCGCCCGGCCACGCCCACCAACATTCCGTTCATCGGCCGCACGCGCGTGGGCAAGCTGTGGGTCAACGCGGGCCACGGCACGCTGGGCTGGACGCACGGCGCGGGTTCCGGCAAGGCGGTGGCCGAGCTGATCAGCGGCGAGCGGCCGGCCATGGCCTTCGGCTTCCTGGGCCAGGGCGTGGCCGCGGGTGCCGCCGCGTCCGCCCCGGTCGCGGCCTGACCGGGGGGGCGGCGAATCCGGCCGGCGCTACCATGCCGGGCATGCCTTCCCACACCCTGTTCCTCACCACCTCCACCCGCGAGCCCGGCCATGTCGGCAACACCGAATGGCTGGCGCGGCAGGCCGCCGCGGCCCTGCCGGCGGACACCGTTCAGACCTGGCTGAACCTCGCGCGGATGGAACTGCCGCCCTTCGTGGACCGGCGCCACACCACCGGCGAGTACCCCGCCCCCTCCGGCGACATGAAGACGCTGCTGGAGGCCACGCTCGCCGCGACGGACATCGTGTTCGTCGCACCCGTGTACTGGTACAGCATTCCCTCGCCGCTCAAGACCTACCTGGACCACTGGAGCGGCTGGATGCGCATTCCGGGCCAGCCGTTCAAGGAGCCCATGGCGGCCAAGACGCTGCTGCTCATCACCACCAGCGGCGACCGCGCCAAGGCGCAGCCCATGATCGATTCGGTTCGGCTGTGCGCGCAGTTCCTGGCCATGCCCTGGGGCGGCGCCCTGTGGGGCAAGGGCGGCCCGCCCGGCGCGGTGCAGTCCGATGCGCAGGCTCTGGCATCGGCTGCTACATTTTTAATAGCATAATGCCCTAGTCGAATCTGCGCTGGAGGCTATTTTTGCGGTGATGCCTGGCCGTCCACGACGGTCAGATGTTCGTCCATCCAGCGCAGCAGGTCGCGCCACATCACGCGCACCTCGTCGTCCTGCGGCATGCGCAGCTCGTGCTGCAGCTCGATGGTGACCACGGGCAGCCCCAGGTGCACGCTGCCGTAGTGCCCGAGCGAGCCCGGGAAGATGCCCAGCTGGTCCAGCCGCAGGCGCCCCAGCCGGCTGGGCGGCGGCTGCGGGCCGTCGAAGTCGAGCACGCCGTAGGGCGCATGGATGCTGACCACCAGATCGGGCTCGAACTGCGCCATCTGCGTGTGCAGGAACTGCGATTCGGGCTCCGACAGCGCCGCGGGGCCGGGCCAGCGGCGGGGGTCGCGGCGGGTGCGCTTCTCCCAATAGATGGGGGCGTCGCGCTCCCAGTTGGGGGTGGGGAAGTTGCGGTTCAGGTCCACGCCGCGCGCGTTCACCCGGGTGGCGGGCCTGGCGAGCATGCCGTCCGGGTTCAGCGCGGGAATGAACCGCCAGTGCACCGGCCGCCGCGTGGGCAGCAGGCGCGTTTCGGCGAACCCGATCCAGCGCAGCGCGAGCGACGCCGCCGTGGGCTCGTCGCCATGCATGGCGCCCACCACCAGCACGCGCAGCGGCACCGTGCCCGGGGCCAGGCCGGCCGGCGGCACGTCGCGCCAGTACAGGGGGATGCCGTTGCGCGACAGCGCGCCGCTGGGCACCAGGTGGGCGGACTGGCACTGGGCCTTGGAGATGCCGGGCAGGCGCGGCAGGAGCAGCGGGCAGGCGGTGTCGGGCTCCGCGGCGGCCGTGCCGGGCGGCGATGGCACCGGGGCCGGTGCGGACGCCGCCTTATGCGGCGCGCCGGGGCCGGCATGGGAAGGGGCCACGCCCCGTTCCGGCGTGCGGGCCTGCGGCAAGGGCGCCTGCGGAGACCGGGGCTGCACGATCACGGCCGACTGCATGCCGGCCATGCGGGCAGGCACCGTCACCTGGGCGGTGGCCGGCCCCTCGCCGAGCGGCACGCGCGCGCCGCCCACCAGGTCCGGGTTCCAGATGCGCGTGCCCATCAGCGCCAGGGCCAGCGCCGCCCCCAGGGGCAGCAGCCAGGGCAGGGCGGCCGCGGCGGCGCCGCGCGGCGTGCGGTCGGCGGCGCTCAATGCAGCACCCGCTCGGAAGCAGCCAGGAACGCCAGCAGCGCGCCGTCGAAGCCGTCGGGGTCTTCCAGCTGCGGCCAGTGGCCGACGTGGGGCAGGTCCAGGTGGCGCGCATCGGGCAGCACCTGCGCCAGCGCCTGCAGCGCCTCGGGTGGGGTGCAGCGGTCCTGCTCGCCGCCCAGCAGCAAGGTGGGCATGTGCAGGCGCGACAGCTCGGCCGCACTGCGCGCGAACGTGGGCAGCGCCTCCAGCGCACGGCGGTAGGCCGAGCGGTGCACCTGGCCCATGGCGTGGCCCGCCAGGCGCACGCCCTCGGGCAATGCGCCGGTGCCGATGTGGCGCGGCACCAGGCGCTGGGCGATCTGCTCCATCGACTGGCCGGCGTCCAGCTCGGCCAGGCGCGGCGCCACCCATTCGTCCAGGCTGTGCGCATCCAGGGCCGGCCCGCCGCTGCACAGCACCAGCCGGCGCACCAGCGAAGGCTCGCGCAGCGCCACCTCGATGGCGATCATGGCGCCCAGGCCGTGGCCCACCAGCACGGCGGGGCCGCACTGCAGCGCCTGCAGCAGCTGCACGCAGCTGTTGGCCAGTCCCTTGAAGCTGTAGGGCTCGATGGGGGCGCTGCGGCCATAGCCGGGCATGTCCCAGGCCACGGCGCGGTAGCCGGCCGTCGCCAGGGTCTCGACCTGGGGAGCGAAGGTGAGGTGGTCGCCGTCCGCGTCGTGCAGCATGAGCACGGTGGGTCCGGAGCCGAGGGTCGTGAAAGTGGGTAGAAGGGCCATGAAGAGAACGGCAGGCGCCGCGGCCGCCGGCAGCAAATCGCCAGGCGCCGGACCATAATAGCCGACCCCTTCCCTCCGGCCGCCCGCGCCCGCGCCTTCGTGAACAGCCCCCTGCACCGCCCCATCGCCGCCCGTCCGCCCGGTTTCTCCACGCGCGAGTTCCGCGATGCGCTGGGCATGTTCGCCACGGGCGTGACCATCGTCACCGCGCGCGGCCCGGACGGCGGGCTCATCGGCCTCACGGCCAGCTCCTTCAATTCGGTGTCGCTGCAGCCCCCGCTGGTGCTGTGGAGCCTGGCGCACAAGGCCTCCACGCTGACCGCCCTGTCGGCCGGCTCCCACTACGCGATCAACGTGCTGGCGGCCGACCAGCGCGCGCTGGCCGAGCGCTTCGCCTCGCGCGGCGTGGACCGCTGGGCCGGCGTGGCCCACCAGCCGGGCATCGCCGGCGCCCCGGTGCTGGACGGCGCCGCGGCGGTGTTCGAGTGCTTCAACCGCAGCCAGTACGTGGAGGGCGACCACACGATCTTCGTGGGCGAGGTGGAGCGCTGCAGCCACCGCACGGGCGCCTCGCCGCTGCTCTACCACGGCGGCACGTTCTACACCGAGCACCCGCTGGGCGCCGCGCCCGCGCTGCAGGCCGAGATCCGCAAATGACGACGCCGCGGGCCCTTCGAGGGGGCACCGCGGCGCGGCGGGGACCGAACGGCCGGGGCGGGGCTATTTCACGCCGTCCGGCAGCTCGATCTTGACCTCCAGCACTTCCAGGTTGTCCTGGCGCTCCAGGTGCACCTTGATGTCGTCGGCGTGGATCGACACGTACTTGGAGATCACCGCCACCAGTTCGCGCTGCAGCGCGGGCAGGTAGTCGGGCGTGGAGGCGTTGCGGCCGTTGCGTTCGTGCGCGAGGATGATCTGCAGGCGCTCCTTGGCGACCGAGGCGGTCTTCTTTTTCTCGCCCAGCAGGAAAGACAACAGAGACATGCGTTACCTCCCGCCGAAGATGCGTTTGAAGAAGCCGGGCTTGTGCGCGTCGATGAACCGCAGGGGCTTGTCCTCGCCGAGGAAGCGGGCCACCACGTCCTTGTAGGCCTCGGACACGTCGGTACCCTGCATGTGGATGGCCGGCGTGCCCTGGTTGGAGGCCTGCAGCACGTTCTCGGACTCGGGCACCACGCCGATCAGCTCGATGCGCAGGATGTCCTGGATGTCCTCCAGCGACAGCATCTGCCCGTCTTCCACGCGGTTGGGGTTGTAGCGCGTGATGAGCAGGTGCTCCTTCACGGGCTCGCCGCCGGCGATGGCGCGCTTGGTCTTGCTGCCCAGCATGCCCAGGATGCGGTCGGAGTCGCGCACCGAGGACACCTCGGGGTTGGTCACCAGCAGCGCCTCGTCGGCGAAGTGCATGGCCATGAGCGCGCCGCTCTCGATACCGGCGGGCGAGTCGCAGACGATGTACTCGAAGCCCATGCCGGACAGGTCGTTCAGGATCTTCTCCACGCCGTCCTGCGTGAGCGCATCCTTGTCGCGCGTCTGGCTGGCGGCCAGCACGAACAGGTTGTCGCACTGCTTGTCCTTGATGAGGGCCTGGTTCAGGTTGGCCTCGCCCTGGATCACGTTGATGAGGTCATACACCACGCGGCGCTCGCAGCCCATGATGAGGTCCAGGTTGCGCAGGCCGACGTCGAAGTCGATCACCGCGGTCTTGTGGCCGCGCAGTGCGAGGCCGGATGCGAAGCTGGCACTGGTGGTGGTCTTGCCCACGCCACCCTTGCCGGAGGTCACGACGACGATTTTGGCCATGTTGTGAAAATTCCCTGCGTTGGTCCGAATGAAAGAAGAAGGCGGTCAGAACGGGTTCTAGAGCGGCTCGATGAGCAGCTTCTCGCCGTCGAGCCGCACCTGGGCCGGCTTGCCGCGCACGGCGTCCGGCAGCTCGGTCTCGGTGGTGCGGTAGATGCCTGCGATCGACACGAGCTGCGGCTCCAGGCACGTGCTGAAGATGCGCGCGCTGGTGTCGCCGCGCGCGCCGGCGATGGCCCGCCCGCGCATGGGCGCATAGACGTGGATGTTGCCGTCCGCGATCACCTCGGCGCCGAAGCTCACCACGGCCATCACGACCAGGTCGGCGCCGCGGGCATATACCTGCTGGCCCGAGCGCAGCGGCTTGTCCACCACCACGGTGGTCGGGCCGCCGGCGGGCACCTCGCGCACCACTTCGACCTCGCGGATGACTTCGCGCACCACCTCGCGCGGGGGCGGGGCCGCGTCGCGCGGGGCGTCGGCCGCCGGGGCATGCACGCGGGCCGGGGGCGCCTCGGGCGCGGCGATCAGGCCGGCGGCGTGCGCGGCCTCCATCTGCGCAGGGCTGCCGCCGCGCACGGCCACGGGCTGGGTGTGGTGGCCGCGCAGCGCGGCGCACAGGGCGTCGAAATCGATGGCGTCGCCGGCCTCGCGCACGCCGGCCAGGTCGATCAGCACGGGGTCGTTGTCGAAGAAGTCCGGGTCGCTCTCCAGCCGGGCGGCCAGGTCGGCGGCGAGCACGCCGACGTCGGTGGTCTTGAGCACGACCGCCACCACGGGCAGCTGGGCGCTCTTGAGGTCAAAGCTGGTGCGGGCCTGGCCCGCCGTGTCAACGGCCATGGATGGGGGGTGCGTGGTGCGGAAAAAAGGGGGAGCGGTACGCCCGGCCCGAAGGCGCGAAGTGTACCGTGGGGGCCCGCCGGTGCCTGTCGCGGGACGTATCCGCGCGCCACGCGTCCCACGGGGCGAGCCCGTGGCGCCGAGGCCCGGCCGGACAAGCCCATGCTTGCAGGCCGCGTGCGGCAGGCGCCGGCACCCTGGATCGAATCGGGCCTCAGCGCAATCAAATTACCGGCATGCAGCTATTATTTTAATAGCAACGCTCCGTCCCCCGAAGCCCGTCGCCCCCTTCAGAACTTGGGAATGCGGATGCGGCTGATCATGAGCGAGCCCGACAGCGCGAACAGCAGCACCAGCGGGTGCAGCGTGAACCCGCCCAGCGCCACGCTGCCGAACCACAGGTGCTCGCGCACCGCGCCCAGGGAGGCGGCCAGCGCCAACAGGGCCACGAGCACGATGGAGGTGGGGATCGGCGTGCCCTCGAAGTATTTGACCTTGCCCGAGCCTTCCGACAGCGTTTCGGCGGTGACGTTGTAGCGCGCCAGGCGCGAGACGCCGCAGGCCACGAAATACGCCAGCACGATGCGGTCGTACAGGCCCTGCATGCCGCAGGCGTAGGCGATGATGGCCGGGGCCACGCCGAACGAGATCACGTCGGCCAGCGAATCGAGCTCGCGCCCCATGGCCGAGGACTTTTGCCGCCAGCGCGCGATGCGGCCGTCCAGCACGTCGAAGATCAGCGCCGCCAGCACCAGCGCGCAGGCAAAGTACACGTGGCGCACCTCGCCGGTCTCCAGGAACGTCATGGACGAGAACAGCGCCCCCACGCCGCACACGGCGTTGCCCAGCGTGAACCAGTCGGCGAGGTGGAACTCGCGGATCATCGAAAAGCGCTTGGGGGTGGACTGGGACATGGACTCTCCTGGGTGGGTGGCGGCCGCCGTGCGCCGTGGAAGGCCGCGGTGGCAATGCCTGCCGATTATGGGCGGCGCCCCGAGGGGCGCACCGTCAGGCATGTCCTACGGACCCGCTACGGCCCGGCCGTGCCGCGCCCGCCGGACGCGATGGGCGCGCGCACGGTCTCCAGATGGATGCTGGTCTCGGTGTTGCTGATGCCCTTGATGAGGCGGATGCGCTCCAGCGCGTGCGCCAGCTCCGCCAGGCTGCCCACCTGCAGTTCGGCCAGCAGGTCCCACCGGCCATTGGTGCTGTGCAGCGCCAGCACGCTGGGCTCGCCCAGCAGCGAGGCCGTGACCCGGCGCGCGTCGTTGCCCTCGATGGAGATGCTGGTCCAAGCCTGCAGCCCGCCGCCGGTCTCGCGCTCGGGCCGCAGCCGCACCGTGTAGCCGACGATCACGCCCGTGTCCTCCAGCCGGCGGATGCGGTTGGTGACGGTGCCGCGCGACACGCCCAGCCGCGTGGCCAGCGTGGCGACGCTGGCGCGGGCGTTGTGGCGCAGCTGGGCGATCAGTTGCTGGTCGATGTTGTCCATTTCGGCAATTCCTTTGAGCAAAAAGCCAGTCTTTTGCGCTTATGCGTGCATTTTTGCCGATTTGAATTGGCGCGCCCTTGTGGGAGGCTAGGACCCATGCCGCCCCGACCCCCGTCGCGTGGCACGCCCACCGACGAGGAGCCGATCCCATGACCCCCGACCAACGCCCCATCCCCGGCACCATGTCCACCGAATTCCTGAGCGCCACGCGCGCCGCGCAACTGGTCGGCCGCACCGGCGTGGTGGAATGCCTGCGCGGCATGGCGCAGGCCATCGAAGAGGACTACGCCCGGTGGCAGGACTTCGACAAGTCCGCGCGCACCGCGAGCCATTCGCCCAACGGCGTCATCGAACTCATGCCCGTCGCCGACGCCCGCGACTACGCCTTCAAGTACGTGAACGGCCACCCGGTCAACACCCGCCGCGGCCTGCCCACGGTGATGGCCTTCGGCGCGCTGGCCGACGTGGCCACCGGCCACCCCTCCTTCCTGAGCGAGCTCACCCTGACCACGGCGCTGCGCACCGCGGCCACGTCGGCCATGGCCGCGCGCTACCTGGCCCGCCCGGACAGCCGCAGCATGGCGCTGATCGGCAACGGCGCGCAGAGCGAGTTCCAGGCCCTGGCCTTCGTGGGCCTGCTGGGCATCGGCGAGCTGCGCCTGTACGACATCGACCCGGCCGCCACGGCCAAGCTGGCGGCCAACCTCGCGCCGCTGGTGGCGCGGGGGGAGCTGGAGATCGTGCGCTGCGCCAGCACCGCCGAGGCCGTGCGCGGAGCGGACATCGTCACCACCGTCACCGCCGACAAGGCCTATGCCACGATCCTGCACGGCGACCTGGTCGAGCCCGGCATGCACATCAACGCCGTGGGCGGCGACTGCCCCGGCAAGACCGAACTGGCGGCCGAGGTGCTGCGGGCGGCCAGCGTGTTCGTGGAGTACGAACCCCAGACCCGCATCGAAGGCGACCTGCAGCAGATGCCTGCCGACTTCCCCGTGACCGAGTTCTGGCGCGTGGTGCGCGGCGAGGCGCCGGCCCGCACGTCGCCCGCGCAGGTCACCGTGTTCGACTCGGTGGGCTTTGCGCTGGAGGACTACTCCGCCCTGCGCTTCATGCGCGCCCTGGGCCGCAGCGCGGGCCTGCTGCAGCCGCTGGAGCTGATTCCCGACCAGGCCGACCCCAAGGACCTGTACGCCCAGATCCAGCCGTGGATCGCCCTGGGCACGCCCGCAGGCGCGCCCCCGCTGGTGCAGGCCGCCGCCCACCTGGCGGAAGCGCTCTAAGCACGGGTGGGCCGCGCCAGGACACGCCACCCATCGTCACCGTCCGCGTGCACACTGCACGCGCCCCATGCCGTTTTCCGCATGCCGCCAGACCGCATGCGGGTCAAAACTTTGGCGCCACGGCGCCCGCACGCCGTGCGTTTCCAGGAGATGAACCCATGACCGACACCACAACCCCCGCCCCGCACACGCGCGCCACCCTCATCGGCGCCCCCACCGACGCCGGTGCCGCGCGCCTGGGCGCGGCCATGGGGCCCGACGCCCTGCGCGTCGCCCAACTGGGCCCGGCCCTCGCGCGGTTCGGCGTGGACGTGGAAGATGCCGGCAACCTCTTCGGCCCGCCCAACCCGCAAAGCGCGCGGGGCGACCACGGGCTGCGCAATCTGGCGGAATGCGTGGCTTGGAACCGCGCGGTGCACGACGCCGTGTCCGCGCAGTTTGCCGCCGGCCGCATGCCCATCCTGCTCGGGGGCGACCACCACCTGGCGGTGGGCTCGATCAGCGCGGTCGCGCGGCACTGCCGCCAGACGGGCAAGCGCCTGCGCGTGCTCTGGCTCGATGCCCACGCGGACTGCAACACGCCCGCCATCTCGCCCAGCGGCAACGTGCACGGCATTCCCGTGGCGAGTCTGTACGGCTACGGCCCCGAATCGCTGTCGGCCCTGGGCGGCGCCGTGCCCGCGCTGCAGGGCGCGCAGCTGTGCCAGATCGGCCTGCGCAGCGTGGACGACGAGGAAAAGCGCCTGATCCGCGAGCTGGGCATCGAGGTGTACGACATGCGCTCCATCGACGAGCTGGGCATGCGCGAGGTCATGCGCCGCGCGCTCGACGGGCTGGAGGGCGAGGCCGGCGAAGGCGTGCACCTGCACCTGAGCTTCGACGTGGACTTCCTCGACCCCGAGATCGCCCCCGGCACCGGCACCACCGTGCGCGGCGGCCCCAACTACCGCGAGGCGCAGCTGTGCATGGAGATGATCGCGGACACGGGCCGCCTGGCCTCGCTGGACATCGTGGAGCTGAACCCCGCGCTCGACATCCGCAACCAGACCGCAGAGCTGGTGGTCGACCTGGTGCAGAGCCTGTTCGGCAAGAGCACGCTGGTGCGCGCCCGCCCCGCGGCCGCGTGACGGTGCGCTGACGCACTGAAGCGCTAATGCGCCGCAGCGGCGGCCGCGCGCTGCTGCGCGAACGCCACGTACCAGGGCAGGCAGCCCGGGTTGGCCATGGCGTCCTGGTTGACCACTTTGTCCAGCGGCTGGCCCAGCAGCAGCTTCTTGATGGGCAGCTCCTGCTTCTTGCCGCTCAGCGTGCGCGGCACCTCGGCCACCTGCACGATCTCGTCCGGCACGAAGCGCGGCGACAGCGCGGTGCGGATGGCCGCGGCGATGCGCCCGCGCAGGGCGTCGTCCAGCACCACGCCGCCCCGCAGCGCGACGAAGAGCGGCATGTAGCTGTCGCGGCCCAGTGATTCCAGATCGACCACCAGGCTGTCCAGCACCTCGGGCAGGGCCTCGACGGCGCGGTAGATCTCGCTCGTGCCCATGCGCAGGCCGTGGCGGTTGATGGTGGCATCGCTGCGACCGTAGATCACGCAGCCGCCGTGTCGGCCGATCCGGATCCAGTCGCCGTGGCGCCAGACCGGGCCCATGTCCACGGGCCCGTCGCCCCCGCCCGGCCGCCGGCCGTGGCCCGGCGGGTACATGTCGAAGTAGCTCGCCAGGTAGCGTTTGCCGTTCGGGTCGCCGCCCTGCCCGGCCGGGCCCGGCTCGCCATCGCCCCACAAGTACAGCGGCATGGACGGGATGGGCTGCGTGCACACCAGTTCGCCCACCTCGTCGATCACCGGCTGGCCCTCGGCGTTCCAGGCCTCGACCGCCGCGCCCAGCATGCGGCACTGCATCTCGCCGGGCACCTGGGGCAGCTCGCGGTGCTCGCCGATGAAGGCGCCGCAAAAATCGGTGCCGCCGGAGATGTTGTTCCACCAGATGTCGCCGTCCGCATGCCCCGACACGCCCAGCGCGCGGAACTGCGCCGTGCCCCAGGCCTGCACCTCGGGCGCGAGCGGCGAGCCGGTGGTGCCCAGCGCCCGCACGCGCGAGAGATCGCCGCAGTCCGTGAGCGACAGGCCCGACTTCATGCAGTTGGCGTAGAAGGCCGCGCCCGCGCCGAAGAACGTCACGCCCGTCTCGGCGGCGAAGCGCCAGAGCGTGCCCCAGTCGGGCCGCTCGCGGCTGCCGCCCGGGTTGCCGTCGTAGATCACGCAGGTCGTGCCCGCCAGCAGGCCGCTCACCTGCGCGTTCCACATCACCCAGCCGGTCGAGCTGTACCAGTGGTAGCGCTCGCCGAACGAATTGGGCTCGTAGCTGCAGCCGATGTCGTTGTGCAGCCCCTTGAGCTGCAGCGCCACCAGCACCATGCCGCCATGGCCGTGCACGATGGGCTTGGGCAGGCCGGTGGTGCCGCTGGAGTAGACGATCCACAGCGGGTGGTCGAACGGCAGCCACTCGGGCTCGAACGCAGCCACTTCGGCATCGTTCTGGCCGCATGCCCTAGAAAAATCTGCCGTGTCTGCTATGTTTTCAGGAGCGTGCAGGTGCTGCACCACCACCATGTGGGTGACAGAGGGCAGCGCCGCGCGCAGCTCGGCCAGCACGCCGGTGCGGTCGTGGTCGCGCCCGCCGTAGGTCACGCCGTCCACCGCGATCAGCACCTTGGGCGCGATCTGGCGGAAGCGGTCCAGCACGGCGGCCGTGCCCATGTCGGGCGCGCACACGCTCCACACCGCGCCCAGGCTGGCCGTGGCCAGCAGGGCCACCATGGCCTCGGGGATGTTGGGCAGGTAGGCGGCCACGCGGTCACCGCGCCGCACGCCCTGGCGGCGCAGGTGCAGCGCGAGCGAGGCGACCTGGCGGCGCAGCTCGGGCCAGGACAGCTCGCGGTGCAGGCCGCGCTCGTTGCGGCTCACCACGGCCGGCAGGCCCGCGGCGTGCGCCGGGTCCACATGGCGCAGCACCTGGCGCGCGTAGTTGACCTGCGCCCCGGGAAACCACACAGCCCCCGGCATGGCATTGCGCGCCAGCACGGCCGTGTGCGGGGTGGGCGATTGCAGGTCGAAGTAGTCCCAGATGCTCTGCCAGAACGCATCGAGGTCGGTGACCGACCAGCGCCAGAGCGCGTCGTAGTCCGCGAAGACGAGGCCGTGGCGGGCCTGCAGCCAATCCTGGTACAGGCGGATCTGGGGAACGAACGGGGGGGTGTTTTTTGTCTCCATGGCGCCGCAGCGTAGCGTGCGCCACCGCCGCTGTCACCGGGCGGGCGTCCCCGAATGGACAAAGCCGCCGGCCGGGTGCGGCGGGCGGCTTTGCGAGGGAGGCGGCAGCGGGGCGTTGCCCGCCGGGCCCCGGGGTCAGTCGGTCAGCTCGTGCACGCTGGTGATGGCGTAGCCCTTTTCCTCGATCTGCGCGGCCGGCTGCGCGATGCCGTAGTCGTCCCAGTGGTCGGCGTTCTCGTCCATCTCCTGGCCACGGGCTTCGGTATCCCAGTCCACGTTGATCGCCTCCTGCGGGATGGGGCGTCCTTCGGGCACGGCGAGGTGGGAGAACTTGCCATCGGCTTCGGCTCGGCGATAGATGTCTACGCGCATGTGGGAGTCCTTTTCGGAAATGAGACGCAAAGGCTGTCCACTCTATCGAGCGGGGTTCTGGCGGGGCGTAGGAAAACACCTCTCGCGGGTGGGACCGGAAGGCGCCCACCCCCCCCACGCCCTGCAAAAACCAAAAAAGGCGGCCGGGCCTTCGCCCGCCGCCTTTCTGGTTTGGCTGCCTTGGCTGGCCGATTACTTCGCCGAGGCCAGGTCGCGCATGCGGTCCGCACGGCCGCCCGCGTCCGGGTGGGTGGACAGCATGGCGTCCATGCCGCCGCTCTTGCCGCTCAGCGAGGCGATCTTGCGGAAGGCCGACTCCATGGCCTGCACCTTGTACTTGTGCTTCTTCATGAAGGCCAGGCCGTAGTCGTCGGCGGCGGTTTCCTGGCTTTGCGAGAACTGGCTGTTGACCAGCTTCTCGCCCAGGGCGCCCAGGTCGGAATCGGCCAGGCGGCCCACGCCGCCCGCGGCGGACGCGGCCTTGCGGCCGGCGGAGGCCATGTAGGCCGTGCGCATGGCCGACAGCGAGTGCTGCAGCTTCACGTGGCCGATTTCGTGGCCGATCACGCCCAGCAGTTCCTGGTCGTTCATCATGTCCATGAGGCCGCTGTACACGCGGATGGAGCCGTCGGCCGTGGCGTTGGCGTTCACGTCCTTGCTCAGGTACACCTTGAAGTTCAGCTTCATGCCGTCTTCGTTCACGTGCTTCTTGGTCAGGCGCGCCAGGCGCTGCGCGTACTTGTTGTTGGCCGGGGCGGCGTTCTCGGTGCGGTCTTCGTAGTTGCGGTACTGCAGCGAGACGGTCTTGAGTTCTTCGTCGGACACGGTCACGGCTTTGAACACGTCCAGCGCGGCGCCCGCCTTGTTCTCGGTGCTGCTGGAGCTGGAACCGCCGGCGCTGGCCGCGCCCAACACGCTGGAGATGGCCGAGGTGCCGGAGCCGCTCTTGCTGCCATCGCCCGTGGTGGCGCAGCCGGACAGCAGCAGGGCGAGCGCGACGGCGCTCAGTGAGAACTTCTTCATGGAAACACTTTCGTTGAGGTCTGGAAACAAGCGCCAATGGGGCGACGGATGCGGTGCTCGGGAGGCTCTGCGGCCCCTTGGCGGCCATGGAATGGACCGGGCAGGCGGAAATTGTTTCACGGGCGTTTGAAAGGCCATACGGTGTGGCGCCGCGAATGCATCGAGTTGTATCCACGGCCTGACCACCGCTTACGCCGCTTTACAAAGTAACGAAACGCCTTGGCGCCATAGGGTGAACCGCCCCGTACACAACCTTTTGTTTCAATAAAGAGGCCGCCAATGGGGAACGAAACGGCGCTCCGCTAAACCGCGACCTCAAAGAGCCGGCCCGACAACGGGGCCTTGGCCAGCACATCCAGCGGCACCGGCTGGCGCGCAGTGGTGATGAACAGCCGCCGCCCGTCGGCCCCGCCCAGTTCCACGTCGGTGGGACAGGGCACCGGCAGCGCGACGACGCGGTCCAGGCTGCCGTCGGGCAGAAAACGCACCACGCTCCACCCATCGCGCAGGGCCGTCCACACCCCGCCCTCCGCATCCAGCGCCAGGCCGCTCACCCGGCCCGAGCCCTTGGGCACGGAGACGAGGCGGCGCACGGCGCCGGTCTCGGGCTGCAGCGACAGGATGGCGCCCGTGTCCGGCACGGCGGCCCAGAGGGTGCCGTCCGCCGCGCGCCAGCGCAGGCACTGCACCGGCTCGGGCAGGCGCCAGCGCACCTCCAGCGGCGCGCCGGGCCGCAGGCAACCCACGGCGCTGCCGCCCTCGGGCGTCTCGCAGGCCAGCCACAGCTCGCCGCCGGCACCGCGGCAGACGGCCTGGGCCGGCAGCGCGGGCCAGGGGGCCAGGCGCTGCGCCGGCCCGCCCCGGGGGAGCGCGAAGGCGCCGTGGGCGCACCAGGCGATGGGCGGGGGCGCGGTGGCGGGGCCGGCACCGGTCGCTTGCGCCTCGCCGCTGCCGTCCTGCCCCAGCAGCAGGCCGTGCACGGGGCCTTCGGCCTCGGCCCAGAGCGTGTCGCCTTCGTCCCCCGGGCCCACCGCCCGCAGCGCGGGGGCGAGGGTGTCGGCCCAGAACAGCCGGCCGCTGGCTGCGCACCAGCGCGGGTGGGCGCCGTGGAACGCCCAGGGGCCGGGCACGGGGCGGGCCTCGGCGTCGCCCAGGGTGGGGCGCACGCCGTGCAACTGCGCGCCCACACGGCGCGCGGCCTCGGCCACCTCGGGGCCCAGCAACTCCAGCCGCTCGGGCGTGAGCCGCCAGGCCGGCCCGGCCACGCTGAGCGCGCCGCGCACCTGGCCCAGGCCGTCGATGATGGGCGCGCCCACGCAGCGCACGCCGGGCACGATCTCTTCGTCGTCGATGGCGTAGCCGCGCGCCGCCGTCACCCGCAGCTCGGCCAACAGGCGCCGCCGGTCGGTCAGCGTGCGGGGCGTGACGGGGCGCAGCACCAGTTCGCGCACCAGGGCATCGCGCGCCGCGCCGTCCATGGCGGAGAGGATGGCCTTGCCCTGGCTGGTGCAGTACACCGGCTTGCGCTGGCCCAGGGCGCTGGACGAGCGCTGGCTGTGCGCGCCATCGCAGCGCTCCAGCGACACCACGTCGCGCCCGTCCAGCGCGGCCAGGTAGGTGGTCTCGCCCGTCAGGTCGCGCAACGTGCGCAGTTCCATCACGGCCGCCGCGGCCAGATCGGGCATGGCATGGGCCTGGCGTGCCAGCTCGAAGCAGCGCACGCCCAGGCAGTACACCTTGCGCAGCGGATCGCGGCGCAGCATGCCGCGCGCCACCAGCGTGGCCAGCAGGCGGTAGGCCGTGGTGCGGGGCAACGCCAGCCGCGCTGCCAGGTCGGCGTGGCTCAGGCCCTGCGGTGCGGCGCCCACGGCGTCCAGCACGTCGAGGGCTTTTTCGAGCGCGGCGGTGCCGTCTCCGGGCGATGCAGGCATGTTTGTCTCACGAAATGGAATTCAGAACCGCCCGCGGAAGGGGCGGCGGGCCGCAGGGATTTTAGGCGGCTCGCCCTTTCATTACGATGGCAGGCTCCCATCGGCGGGCCCCTGCCGATCGGCGAAAAATTCCATTCAGTGAGACAGCAGGCCGCGACGGCCCTTGCCCCTTTTCAGGAACCTCCATGCCCGACAACACCCTGCAATCCATCGACGCCCGCACCGGCCAGCCCCACGGCGCCGCCTGGCCCGAATCCACCCCGGCCGAGATCGACGCCGCCGTGGCCGCCGCTGCGAGCGCCGCCGATGCCTTCGCCGCCACCCCGGCCGCCGACCGCGCCGCCCTGCTGCGCGAGCTGGCCGAGGCCCTGGAAGCCCAGCGCGAGGCCCTGGTGCCCGTGGCCGACCGCGAAAGCGGCCTGGGCCCGGTGCGCCTGAACGGCGAGCTGGACCGCACGGCCTTCCAGCTGCGCGGCTTTGCCGACGTGCTGGAGCGCGGCGCGGCCCACCCCGTGCAGGACGACGCGGCCGTGGCCGGCGCGCCGCCCGCGGGCCGCCCGCGCCTGACCCGCGTGCGCGTGCCCGTGGGGCCGGTGGCCATGTTCTCGGCCAGCAACTTCCCGTTCGCGTTCTCGGTGCTGGGCGGTGACACGGCCTCGGCCCTGGCGGCCGGCTGCCCGGTGGTGGTGAAGGCGCACCCTGCACACCCCGAGCTGTCGCGCCAGACCGCGGCGCTGGCGCAATCCGTGGTGGCCGCGCGCGGCCTGCCGGCCGGCGTGTTCCAGCTAGCGCAGGGCGGCTCCATCGAGGCCGGCGTGCGCCTGGTGCAGGCGCCGGCCATCGCGGCCGTGGCCTTCACCGGCTCGTTCAAGGGCGGCACGGCGCTGGCCAAGGTGGCCGCAGAGCGCCAGCGCCCGATCCCGTTCTACGGCGAGCTGGGTTCGGTGAACCCGCTGGTGGCGCTGCCTTCGGCGCTGCAGGCCAACGGCGCCGCGCTGGCCGAGACGCTGGCCGGCTCCATCTGCCTGGGATCGGGCCAGTTCTGCACCAGCCCCGGCGTGATCGTCGTGCGCCAGGATGCCTCGGGCGATGCCTTCGTGCAGGCGCTGGCCGACAAGCTGCGCCCCCTGGCGCCGCACGCCATGCTCACCCCCGGCATCCGCGGCGCGTTCGACCGGGGCGTGGCCGCATGGCGCGGCCACGGCAAACTCAAGGCCCTGGTGAGCGAAACGGCCGAGGCCGGCGCCACGCCGCGCCCGTTCCTGGGCGAAGTGCAGGCGGCCGACTTCATCGCCGACCCTGCGCTGCACGAAGAGGTCTTCGGCTCCGCCGCGCTGGTGGTGCGCGTGGCCTCCATCGAAGAAACCGTGGCCGTGCTGCAGGCCATCGGCGGCTCGCTCACCGTCACGTTGTGGGGCGCCAACGCCGACACCTCCGAGCACCGCACGCTGGTGCGCGCCGCCACGCAGGTGGCAGGCCGCGTGCTGTTCGCGGGCGTGCCCACCGGCGTGGCCGTGACCGGCGCGCAGATGCACGGCGGCCCCTACCCCGCCAGCACCGCGCCGTTCACCACGTCGGTCGGCTACGCGGCGCTGGACCGGTTCCTGCGCCCCGTGGCGCTGCAGGACGCCCCCGCCTGGCTCATCGAGCGCAACGGCGTGCCCTGCTGAAGGGCGGTGCCGCGGGGCCGGTGCCCTGCGGCGCAGCGCCGCGCGCGCCCGGGCGTCAGCCGCCCCGGCCGCGCAGCAGATCGACGTAGGCGCAGTCCACCCATTGCGCCGGCGCCACGCCGAGCCGGGCCATCAGGTCGTGCGCCTCCCGCAAGCCGGCGTCTTCCGGCTCGGCCTCGTCCAGCACCACCTCCAGCTCCATGAACTCGCCCAGGCCCGCCACGCGGTCCAGGTGCACGCGCGTGCGGCCCACGAGGTACAGCGTGCGCTCCTTGACCACCCGCCCCGCCTGGCCGTGCGCCAGCGTGAGCGCCTCGCGCAGCCCGTCGGGATCGGCCGTGGGCGTGCGCACGTAGAACGCGGTCTTGGGCCCCTGCACGTCGGGGCGGCGGTAGAAGATCAGCTCGCCCGCGCCGGCGCAGAACGCGCGCAGCTTGAGCCGGCCGGCCGGCCGCGCAGCGAAAGAACGTGTCGTCCTGGTGGATCCGCTCCGGGCCGCGGTCGGCCAGCGCTGCGGCGCGGGCCTCCAGCGCGGCCAATGCGCCGGGCGACGGCAGGCGTGCCTTGATTTCGATGTTGCGGGGCATGGGCCCAGTATGCCGGCGGCTGCGCGGATCAGGGCCGCGCACGCACCTTCTTCACGAGGGTGTCCGCCGGCCGGACGACCCGCCCGTCCTCCAGCCGCAGCAGGGCTTTCGGCAGCGGCTTGCCCGTGGCGCGATCGACGAGCACTGAGTGCTTCTCGCCCCGGGCGTACAGGTGCGCCTCGCCCCACTGGCGCAGGGCCACGACCACCGGGAACAGCGTCTCACCCTTGGCGGTCAGCACGTATTCCTGGTAGGCGCTGCCATCGGAGGCGGGCGCGATCTCCAGCACGCCCTCTTCCACCAGCGTGCGCAGGCGGTCGCTGAGGATGTTGCGCGCCGCGCCCAGGCTGGCCTGGAACTCGCCGAAGCGCCGCAGTCCGTCGAACGCATCGCGCACGATCAGCATCGACCAGCGGTCGCCCACCACGTCGAGCGAACGGGCCACCGGGCAGGGGGAATCCGCGAGGCTTTTTCTTTTGGCCATGGCCACTCCTTGGGTGCCGGTGGCGGACCGGGCATTCGATCCACGCACCGAAGTGGTTTCATTTTAAAACAGGATGGGACTACACTCGATCCAGTTTCAATCAGCAACCAGATCAGCACACCATGACCGCCGCCAACCCGTCCGCCCTGCACGCCGCCCTCGGCCATCCCCTGCCGCCGGGCCTCGTGCGCCTGCTGGCCGTGTGCTGCGGCGTGAGCGTCGCCAATGTCTACTACGCGCAACCCCTGCTGGACGCCATCGCGCTGGATTTCGGCATCCCCGCCATGGCGGTGGGCGGCGTGATCACCGCCACCCAGGTGGGCTGCGCCATCGCCCTGCTGTTCGTGGTGGCTCTGGGTGATCGGGTGGACCGAAAGCGCCTGCTGTGCGGGCAGTTGGTGCTGCTGGCGCTGGCGTTGCTGGGCGTGGCCTGGGCGCCCACGCCGCTGCTGTTGCTGGCGGCCATGGCCGCCATCGGGCTGCTGGGGACGGCCATGACGCAAGGGCTGATCGCCTGCGCCGCCACGCTGGCCCCTCCCGCCGAGCGGGGCCGGGTGGTCGGCACCGTGCAGGGCGGCGTCGTCATCGGCCTGCTGCTGGCCCGCACGCTGGCCGGCGCGGTCACGGACCTGGCGGGCTGGCGCGCCGTGTACCTGGTCTCCTGCGGCTTGTCGCTGGCGATGCTGGCGCTGCTGTGCAAGGCCCTGCCGCGCGCCCGGCCACGCTGGGCTACTGGCCGCTGCTGCGCTCGATGGGCACGCTGCTGGCGACCGAGCGCGTGCTGCAGATCCGCGGCGTGATCGGGCTGCTGATGTTCGCGGCGTTCAGCGTCTTCTGGAGCGCGCTGGTGCTGCCGCTGAGCGCGCCGCCCCATGCCCTGTCGCACACCGCCATCGGCGCGTTCGGGCTGGTCGGCGTGGTGGGCGCCCTGGCCGCCGCGCGGGCCGGCCGCTCCGTGGACCGGGGCCGGGGGCAATGGGCCACCGGCCTCGCGCTGGCATGCCTGCTGGTGTCGTGGGTGCCCATTGCGTTCGCAGCGCACACGCTGTGGGCGCTGGCGGTGGGCATCGTCCTGCTCGACCTGGGCGGGCAGGCGGTCCACGTGGTCAACCAGGGCCTGATCTTGCGCACCCGGCCCGAGGCGCACGGCCGCCTGGTGGGCTGCTACATGCTGTTCTACGCGGTGGGCAGCGGCCTGGGGGCGGTGGCATCGACCGCGGTGTACGGCCTTGCCGGCTGGCCCGGCGTGTGCGCGCTGGGCTTCGGGCTCAGCCTGGCGGCGCTGCTCTTTTGGGCGGCGACGCTGCGGGCGATGCCTGCTCAGGGGACGTGATCCGGCCTTGATCCAGCGCCTATCCATTTTTCTGGAATCATTTCCATTAAACTGGAGGCATGGACATCAATACCCGCCTGGCCCGCCGCGTGCGCGAACTGCGCGATGCGCGTGGCCTCTCGCTCGACGCCCTGGCCGAACGCAGCGGCGTGAGCCGCTCCAACATCTCGCTCATCGAGCGCGGCGAAAGCAGCCCCACCGCCACCGTGCTGGACAAGCTGGCCACCGGCTTGGGCGTGGCGCTGGCCTCGCTGTTCGATGCGCCCCAGGCCGAGGGCGACGAAGGCCGCGCCGCGCCCTCGCCCGTGGCCCGCGTGGCGCAGCAGCCCGTGTGGACCGACCCCGCCTCCGGCTACCTGCGGCGCAACGTGTCGCCCACGGTGGCGTCGCCGCTGCAGCTCGTGGACGTGGTGTTTCCGCCGGGCCAGCGCGTGGCCTACGAGCGGGCCGACCGCGGCGCGGAGATCCACCAGCAGATCTGGATGATCGACGGCCGCATGGACATCGCGCTGGATGGCACGGTCTGGCGGCTGGAAGCCGGCGACTGCCTGGCCCACCGGCTGGAAGGCGCCGTCGAATACCGCAACCCCACGCGCAGCCCCGCGCGCTACTTGGTGGCCCTGGCCACCCTGCCCGCCATTCCACCCCACCCGACCCGGAGCCCGACATGACCGCCGCCACCTCACTCGCCACGCCCTCTGCCGAAGTTCCCGCCGTGACCGTGCGCCGCCTGGGCGTGAACGAAGCCGCCGCCTGCGTGCCGGCGCTGGCCGAGGTGCTGATCGACTGCGTGGCCGGCGGCGCCTCGGTGAGCTTCATGCACCCGCTGGCGCACGACAGGGCCGTGGATTTCTGGCGCGGCGTGGCCGAGGGCGTGGCGCGCGGCGAACGGGCGCTGCTCATCGCCGAAGCGGTGGACAGCGGCGCGGTGCTGGGCACCGTGCAGCTCGTGCTGGCGCAGCCCGAGAACCAGCCGCACCGGGCCGACGTGGCCAAGATGCTGGTGCACCGCCGCGCCCGCCGCCAGGGCGTGGCCCGGCAGTTGCTGGACGCCGTGGACGCGGTCGCCCGGCAGGAGGGCAAGACCCTGATGGTGCTGGACACGGTGACCGGCGGCGACGCCGAACGGCTCTACGCCCGCGCCGGCTGGCAGCGCGTGGGCGAGGTGCCAGGCTATGCCCTGATGCCCGACGGCGCGCCGTGCGGCACCACGTTCTTCTACCGCGCGGTGTGACGCAGCGGGCCGTGGCCCCATGGCCCGCCGGGGGCGGCGCGAGGCATTGGGGTCTTTTCGGCCTCCAAGGCAATCGATACTAGGGCATATCGCTATTGAATTAATAGCAAACCGATCCAACCCGGCCGGCCACGCTCCCTTGACCCAATGCAAGCCCATGGCATGGCCGGGCCCGCACAATGGACGCCGGCGCCCGCCGGGCGCTCCGCCCCCCCCTTCTCTTGTCTCTCCTCCCATGCCCCAGCAGCATTGCGACGTTCTCATCGTCGGCGCGGGCCCGGCCGGCCTGTCGCTGGCCATCGCCCTGTGCCAGGCCGGTTTCACCAGCACGGTGCTGGACCGGCAACCCGCCACCGCGCTCACCGATCCCGCTCCGGATGGCCGCGAGATCGCACTCACCCACGCCAGCGGCGACACGCTGCGCCGCCTGGGCACCTGGGCGCTGCTGGCCCCGCACGAGATCGGCCGCATCGCCGAGGCCCGGGTGCACGACGGACCGGTGGGGCGGCACGCGCCGCTGCGGCTGCACCCGGGCCTGGCGGCGCACGGCGAGGCGGTGACGCACCTGGGCTGGATCGTGCCCAACCACGCGCTGCGCCGCACCGCCCACGCCGTGGCGTCTCAGCGGCCGGGCGTGCGCATCCTGGCCGGCGCGCAGGTGGCGCAGGTGTCCGTGGCGGCCGACCATGCCGCGGTGGAAACCATGCCGGCCGCTGGCGATGCAGGCGATCCGGACACGCCCCGCACGCGCCTGCAGGCCCGGCTGGTCGTGGCCGCCGACAGCCGGTTTTCCGCCGTGCGCCGGCAACTGGGCATCGGCGCGCGCATGGCGGACTTCGGGCGCACCGTCATCGTCTGCCGCATGCGCCATGCAGCGCCCCACCACGGCATCGCGCACGAAGCCTTCGGCCACGACCGCACCCTGGCCGTGCTGCCGCTGCCGGACGACCTGGCGGACGGCGCGCCGCAGTGCTCCGTGGTCGTCACCACCGGCGCGGCCGAGGCGGCAGCCCTGATGGCGCAGGACGCAGCCACGTTCGCCGCGCAGGTGCAGGCCCAGTTCGCGGGCCGGCTCGGCATGATGGCGCTGGTGGGCGAGCGCCACGCCTACCCGCTGGTCGCCACCTATGCGGACCGGTTCACCGGCCACCGCTGCGCGCTGCTGGGCGATGCCGCCGTGGGCATGCACCCGGTGACCGCCCACGGCTACAACCTGGGCCTGGCCGGCGTGGAGGGCTTGGCGCGCGCCATTGCCGACGCCCGGCAGCGCGGCCAGGACATCGGCAGCGCCGACGCGCTGCGGCCCTATGGCCGCGCGCACCATCGCCGCGCCTGGCCGATCTACGAAGGCACCAACGCCATCGTGCGGCTGTACACCGACGCGCGCCCCCTGCCCCGCGCCGTGCGGCAACTGGTGCTGCAGGGCGCCCGGCGGCTGGCACCGCTGAAGGCGGCCATCGTGGGGGAACTGACAGGGCGCAGTCCGTGGCGGTCCGGTACGCTCGGGCGGGATACCCAAACGCCGCTGCGATGAGCGCGGCCAACCCCCAGCCACCAGCCCCCCGCCACATGACCCCGGCCCATCGCAACGAATACGCACTGCTGCAGCAAGTGCAGGTGCGGCATCAGGCCCGCCGCATCGCCGCCCAGCAGTTCGCCAGGCAGCTGGCCCCGAACTTCTCCCTGCTGGAATACCTGCGCAGGAACGAGATGGCGATTTCGGAGTACCTGGCGCTGCTGCTCGATCCGGCGGGCAGCCACGGGCAGGGACCTTTGTTCATGCACCGCTTTCTGCAGGTGCTTTCGGTGGAGCATCCAGACGCTTCATGGACGCTCGGCAGCCAGCGCTGCCGAATTCAGCGCGAGAAGTCCATCGACGGCGGCCGCATGGACATCCACCTGGAACTGGACCGCGGCTGCATCTGCATCGAGAACAAGCCGTGGGCCGCCGACCAGATCGGGCAGTTGCAGAACTACGCCCGCCATCTCGAAAGCGCCGCGCTCGGCAGGCCCTGGATGCTGGTGTACCTGTGCGGCGCCGGCCCCAGCAGCCGCAGCATCGACGAAAAAAGCCTCCGGGCCATGGAAGACCGGGGGCGGTTCATCTGGCTGAAATGGCCCGGCATCGTCGCCTGGCTGGAAGACTGCGCCCTGCACATCCAGGCCCCCACCGTGCGCCTTTTCGTGGACGCCCTCGTGCAGTTCATCCGACAAAAAATCATTCGGGAGCCTTCGATGGAAAAATCGCAGGAAATCGTGGAAGCGATGACGGCTACCCAAGCGAATATCGCGTCGTCCATTCGCATTGCCCAAGCGATGCCGCACATGAAGCGCGCTCTGCTTCGCAAGATTCACGAGCAGATGCAAATGATGGCGGGGGCGCCCGGTGCCTTAGCGGCCCATTGGGACGAAGATTGGCAGACGTCGGAAGAGTGGATCGGCTTTGAATTCGACCTCGGTTTGCGCGATTTGCGACTTCGGTACGAGACGAGCGACCTGACCGAGGCTGGTACTTTCTACTGGGGCATCTACACGAATGGCGAGTTGGCGAAGCGCGACACATTGGTGTGGCCTGAGATTCAGCGCTTGATGAAACTGCACTATCCCAATGGGCAGGAAGATTGGATTCACTGGCCATGGTGGCAGTATCTGGAACACGATCTGGACTACGACGGACAAGAACAGGAAAGCCAGCAGATGCAGCCATGGATATCCATCGCCGATCCTTCCGGAGCCCATGCTTTTGCCAGCACCGCCATGCGCCGCGCGGCAGAGGTCAAGGAACGGCTATACGCTAGCGCGATCGTGTCGATGCGATGCCACGGGGCTGCTGAATGAGCCTCCCGCCAACGCCCCGCGGCCTGACCTGACCCGTGGCCGCCAAGCCACCATTTACGCACCGCATTTCTCTGGATAGCCCATGCCTCTCGCCCCCTACCTCGACACCGCCCCCACGCTGGACGCCGGCGTCTACCTCCACCCTTCGGCCCAGGTGATCGGCGATGTGCACCTGGGGCGCGACAGCTCGGTGTGGTGCAACGCGGTGCTGCGCGGCGACGTGAACCGCATCGTGGTGGGCGAATGCTCCAACGTGCAGGACCTGGCCATGGGCCACGTGTCGCACCGCCATCCGGGCAAGCCGGACGGCTCACCGCTCGTGATCGGCAGCCACGTCACGCTGGGCCATTCGGTGATCCTGCACGGCTGCACCATCGGGGACGAGTGCCTGATCGGCATGGGCAGCATCGTGATGGACGACGCGGTGGTCGGCGACCGCGTGATGCTCGGGGCCGGCAGCCTGGTCACGCCCGGCAAGGTGCTGGAGAGCGGCTACCTCTACACGGGCCGCCCGGCCGTGCGGCAGCGGGCGCTGACACCGCAGGAGATCGCGTACCTGCGGTATTCGGCCGAGCACTACGTGCGCGTGAAGAACAACTACCTCGCAGCGCCGCAGGCGGGCGCGACGGCGGCCTGAAGCCCTCGCCGCGCGGCGCGCTCCTTCAGCGCGCGGGCGGCACCGCGGCTTCGCGCCACCACTGGCGGGACGGCGCCGGGGCCCGGATGTCCAGCCGCTCGCCCATCGCCGGCGCCACCAGCGGCACGCCGGCCGCGGCGGCCAGCGCGGTGATGCGCTCGAAGGGCTCGGTCCACGGGTGCAGCGACAGGTCGAACGTGCCGTTGTGGATGGGCATCATGTGGCGGCCCTTCACGTCCAGATGGGCCTGCAGGCTCTGCTCGGGCTGCATGTGCACGTCGGGCCAGTCGGCGTTGTAGGCGCCGGTTTCCACCAGCGTGAGATCGAACGGGCCGAAGCGCTCGCCGATGGCCTGGAAGCCGTCGAAATAGCCCGTGTCGCCGGTGAAGAAGATGCGGGTGTCCGCCGTCATCAGCACCCACGACGCCCACAGCGTGCGGTTGCCGTCCGACAGGCTGCGCCCCGAAAAATGCTGTGCCGGCGTGGCCACCAGGCGCAGCCCGCCAAGGGTCGTGCCCTGCCACCAGTCGAACTGCTGCACCTTGGCCGCCGGCACGCCCCAGGCGATGAGCCGGTCGCCCACGCCCAGCGGCGCGACGAAGTACTCCACCTTGGGCGCGAGTTTCAGGATCGCCGCGTGGTCCAGGTGGTCGTAATGGTCGTGCGAGAGGATCACGCCCGCGATGGGCGGCAGGTCTTCGATGGCCAGCGGCGGCGCATGAAAGCGCTTGGGGCCCAGAAACTGCACCGGCGAGGCGCGCTCGGAGAACACCGGGTCGGTGAGCCAGAACCGGCCGTCCAGCTTGAGCAGCAGGGTCGAATGCCCCAGCCGCCACAGGCTGTCGTCCGGCGCCTGCAGCAGTGCGGCGGTGGTCAGGGGCTGGACGGCGATGGGCCGGTCCGGCACCGTGTCCGCGGGCTTGCCGAGGGCGAACCGCCACAGCACGCCGAGCGTCTTGAGCATGCCCAGGCGGTGCCGGGGCGCCGCATTGCGAAAGCGCCCGTCAACGAACTGGGGCGACGGGCCGTGCGGAGCGGCCGGCGATTCGGAACAGGAGGACATGCGGTAAGCCATGGCGATGAGAAAGTGAAATGGCCGGAGAACCCGGGCGGGCAGTGAGGCGGGCAAGCAACCACCCCAAAAACTGCACTGCACAGTGTAGTGTTCGATCCAGAAAAGTAAACTGCCGAGTGTAAAATTTTGCCTATGACCGCCACCGCTCCGCCGCCCTCCCGCCTGACCGACCGCAAGCGCCATGCCATCGTCCAGGCGGCGATCGGCGAGTTCCGCGAGCACGGCTTCGCCGGCACCAGCATGGACCGGGTGGCCGCCGCGGCCGCGGTCTCCAAGCGCACGGTCTACAACCATTTCCCCAGCAAGGACGATCTGTTCGCCGCCATCCTCGGGCAGCTGTGGGACCGCAGCCAGTCGCTGGCGGCCCCGGGGCACGATCCGCAGCGGCCCCTGCGCGCGCAGTTGCTGGAGCTGCTGGAGCGCAAGATGGCGCTGCTGGGCGATGCGGCGTTCATGGACCTGTCGCGCGTGGCCATGGCCGAGATGCTGCACACCCCGGCCCGCGCGCAGGCCATGGTGTCGCGCCTGGGCGAGAAGGAAGAAGGCGTTCCCGCGTGGATCCACGCGGCGCAGCAGGCCGGCCGCCTGCGTGGCGGGGTCGATCCGCAATACGCCGCGCACCAGCTGCAGGGCATGGTCAAGGCCTTCGCCTTCTGGCCGCAGTTGGCGCTGGGTCAGCCGCCGCTCACGCCGGCCCAGCAGCGACAGGTGCTGCACGACGCGGTGGACATGTTCCTGGGCTTCTACGCCGTGCCCGGGCCGGGCGCCGCCACGTGAGCGAACGGCGGCCGGCGGCCTACAGCAGCCCCCGGGCCGCCTGCATCACCCGCTGGGCGAGCCGCTCCAGCCGGGGCGGCTGCTGCGCCCAGCCGTGCCAGTACAGGGCCACGTCCGTCGCCGCATCGGGCAGCACGTCGATCAGCTCGCCGCGCGCGATGGCATCGCCGATCTGCAGCTCCGGCACCATGCCGTAGCCCAACCCCAGCCGGATCGCCGCGACGAAGGGCTCCGATGCCGGCACGTAATGGCTCGGATAGGCGCTGGCCTGCAGCCCGAACGCATTGAGCAGCGCATTGGCCTGCAGCGGGTCCTTGCGGTTGAACACCACCGTGGGGGCTCGGCGCGCCGACGCCCGGGTGATGCCGCGCGGCCCGAACCATTGCGCGGCGAATGCGGGCGAGGCCACCAGCCGGTAGCGCATGCGGCCCAGCGGCTCGGCCGTGCAGCCGCGCATGGCATGCGGATGGGCCGACACGCAGGCATGGGCCAGGCCGGCCTCCAGCAGCGCGTGCGTGTGCTCCTGGTCGTCCACCACCAGTTCGATGGCGATGCGCTCGCGCTGCAGCACGCCCGACAGCGCCGGCAGCAGCCAGGTGGCGAGCGAATCGGCGTTGACCGCGAGCGTGACGGCGAAGAACGCATCCGCTTCCCCATCGCCGCCCGAGAGCCCCGCCAGCAGGTCGTGTTCCATGACGCGGGCGCGCTGCAGGTGCTGCAGCAGTTGCCGGCCCGCCCGGGTGGCGCGGCTGGGCCGCCCGCGCACGATGAGCGGCTGGCCGAGCCGCGTCTCCAGCGCGCGCACGCGCAGCGACACCGCCGAGGGCGTGATGTGCAGCGCGGCGGCGGCCTGCTCGAAACTGCCCGCCTCGGCCACGGCGAGAAAGGCCTCGCATTGTTTGGAATCCAGTGCCATGGCGCCTTTGGGGTTGAAAGCTGAGGAATTCTCAGCCAAGTCGATATTTTCCCCATTCAGGATGGGATTCGGCCCCGGCCCCAGACAATTCGCCGATGTGGTCTTCCATCACCCCTTTTCTGCATGGTTTCGGCGCCGGGGCCGGCCTGATCATCGCCATCGGTGCGCAGAACGCGCATGTGCTGCGCGTCGGCCTGCTCGGGCGGCACGTGGCCCTCACGGTGGGCACCTGCATCGCCATCGACGTGATCGCGATCGCCGCGGGCGTGGCCGGCATGGGCGCGCTGATCCAGGGCCAGCCGTGGCTGCTGGCGATCGCCCGTTGGGGCGGCGCGGCGTTCCTGGCCTGGTACGGCCTGGGGGCGCTGCGCCGTGCGTTGCGGCCCGATGGCGCCCTGGCCGCCGGCCTGGGCGCGCCGGGCGCGGGCCCCACGGCGCGGCAGGCGCTCGCGGCGGTACTGGCCGTGTCGCTGCTCAACCCGCACATGTACCTGGACACCGTGGTGCTGCTGGGCGCGCTGGGCGGCCAGCAGCCGGCGGGCCAGCAGCTGCGCTTCACGCTGGGCGCCACCACGGCCTCCACCCTGTGGTTCCTCACGCTCGGGCTGGGCGCGCGGCGGCTGGCGCCGTGGTTCGCCCGGCCGGTGGCCTGGCGCTGCCTGGACGCGGGCATCGCGGTGGTCATGTTCTCGATCGCGCTGTTCCTGGCCTTCACCCCCCTGCATTCCACCCCATGACCGCACTCCTCTCCGCCCGCAGCATCACGCTCGCCACCCTGCCCTCCCTCTACGCCGTCGCCCGGCTCGCGCCGCAGGCGGCCATTCCGCCGTGGGCCGATGGCGAGGGGTTCGTCTCGATCTCGCGCAGCGGCGAGGAGCTGTCCATCACCTGCCTGCAGGCGCGCGTGCCCGACGGCGTGCAGGCCGACCGGGGCTGGGTGGCGTTCCGTTTCGTGGGGCCGTTCGGCTTCGGCGAGACGGGCATCGTCCTGTCGGTGATCCGCCCGCTGTCGGAGAACGGCATCGGCATCTTCGTGGTCTCCACCTTCGACGGCGACCACCTGCTGGTGTCGCAGGCGGACGGCGAACGCGCCTGCGCCCTGCTGGCCGCCGCGGGCCACCGGGTGGTGCCGGTGGCCGGGTGAAAGGACACGGGCGGGCGTGGAGCGAAGCGAAGGCGGGCAGAATCGACCGGGTCGCCGGCTTGGGGCTTCCCTCTCTCCCGCAGCCGGCCCCTTCTCACCGGAGCCCGCATGACCATCGCATTGCCCAAGGACGTCCACCAGCAGGCCGTGGCCTCGATCGAGCGGTATTTCCGCGAGAACATGGAAGAGAAGATCGGCAACATCGCCGCCAGCGGCCTGCTGGGCTTCTTTCTGGAGGAGATCGGCCCCAGCGTCTACAACCAGGCCGTGGCCGACGTGCAGGAGCGCCTGCAGCAGCGCGTGGCCGAAGTCGATATCGAGGTGCACGAAGACGAATTCCGCTACTGGCAGAAGTTCGACCGCGCGGCAAAGAAGGGCCGGCCATGACCGCGCCACTGCGCCCCGCCCGGCCCGCCGACGCCCCGGCCATCGCAGCCCTGCACGCCGCCAGCTGGCGGTTCGCCTACCGGGGCGCCCTGTCCGAGCACTACCTCGCCACCGACGTGGAGGCCGACCGGCTGGCGCTCTGGACGCAGCGGCTTCAATCACCGCAGCCGCCCGCAGGGCAGCACGTGATCGTGGCCGCCGAAGGCGACCGCCTGCTCGGCTTCGTCTGCGCCTACCCGGGCGAAGACCCGCAGTGGGGCAGCCTGCTGGACAACATCCACGTGAGCGCGCAGGCGCACGGGGCGGGCATCGGCGCGCAGCTGCTCGCCGCCGTGGCGGACCACTGCGCCGCAGCCTGCGCCGATGCGGGGCTGTATCTCTGGGTGCTGCAGAGCAACCTGCAGGCGCAGCGCTTCTATGCCGCCCACGGGGCCGCGAACGTGCAGGCCGACCAGTGGGACGCGCCTGGCGGCACGCGGGTGCCCACGTTCCGCTTCGCCTGGCAGGCGGGCGCACTGCCCGTGTCCGGGCGGCCGAAGCCCCCACGCGGCGCGCCGGCCTGAGCCCGGCGGGATAATCGGCCCTCGCCCGCCTTCCGCCGCGCTTTGCTGCCCCCCGCCTTTTGCGCGGCCGCCCTGCCCCACACCCATGTCCGCCTCGACCCCCCGCGTGCTGGCCGTCATCCCGCCGATGACGCAGCTGAACACGCCCTACCCCTCCAGCGCCTACCTGACGGGCTTTCTGCGCTCGCGCGGCGTCACCGCGTTCCAGGAAGACCTGGCGCTGGCCCTGGTGCTGCGCCTGCTCTCGCCCGAGGGCCTGCAGGCCGTGGCCGCGCGGGTGCAGGCCCTGCCCGAGGCGCAGCGCAGCCCGGCGGTCCAGTCCTTCGCCGCGCAACAGGACCGCTACCTCGCCACGGTGGCGCCGGCCATCGCGTTCCTGCAGGGGCGCGACTCGACGCTCGCGCACCGCATCGCCGGGCGCCACTACCTGCCCGAGGGCCCGCGCTTCGCCTCGCTCGACGTCTATGTGGACGACGAGGGCGGCGACCCGCTGGGCTGGGCCTTCGGCGCCCTGGGCCTGCACGACAAGGCCAAACACATCGCCACGCTGTACCTGAACGACCTGGCCGACGTATTGCGCGATGCGGTGGACGAGCGCTTCGAGTTCGTGCGCTATGCCGAGTCGCTGGCCGGCAGCCAGCCCACCTTCGACCCGCTGGCCGACGCGCTGGCCGCGCCGCCCACGCTGGTGGACGAGATGCTCGAGGCGCTCACGCACGAGGCCATCGCGCGGCACACGCCCGACGTGGTGCTGCTGTCCGTGCCCTTCCCCGGCTCGGTGTACGCGGCCTTTCGCATCGCCCAGGCCATCAAGGCGCGCTACCCGCACATCGCCACGGTGTTGGGCGGCGGCTTCGTGAACACCGAGCTGCGCGAGTTGGCCGAGCCCCGCGTGTTCGACCATTTCGACTACGTCACGCTGGACGCGGGCGAGCGCCCGCTGCTCGCGCTGCTGGAGCACGTGCAGGGCCAGCGCGGCCGCCAGCGCCTGGTGCGCACCTTCGTGCGGGGCGACGACGGCGCCGTGCAGTACGTGAACATGATGGAGGCCGACATCGCCTTCGCCGAGGTGGGCACGCCCACCTGGGACGGCCTGCCGCTGGACCGCTACCTCTCGCTGCTGGACATGCTCAACCCCATGCACCGGCTGTGGAGCGACGGGCGCTGGAACAAGCTCACCGTGGCCCACGGCTGCTACTGGAAGAAGTGCAGCTTCTGCGACGTGAGCCTGGACTACATCAGCCGCTACGAGGGCGCGAGCGCCACCGTGCTGGCCGACCGAATCGAGCAGATCGTGCGCGAGACCGGGCAGACCGGCTTTCACTTCGTGGACGAGGCCGCCCCGCCGAAGGCTCTCAAGGCGCTGGCCACCGAGCTGATCGAACGCAACGCCGGCATCTCCTGGTGGGGCAACGTGCGGTTCGAGAAGACCTTCACGCCCGATCTGGCCGAGCTGATGGCCGACTCCGGCTGCATCGCGATCTCGGGCGGGCTGGAGGTGGCCTCGGACCGGCTGCTGCAGCTCATGAAGAAGGGCGTGTCGGTGGACCAGGTGGCGCGCGTGACGCGGGCCTTCACCGATGCCGGCATCCTCGTGCACGCGTACCTGATGTACGGTTTTCCGACCCAGACGGTGCAGGACACCGTGGATGCGCTCGAATACGTGCGCCAGCTGTTCGCCAACGGCTGCATCCAGAGCGGGTTCTTCCACCGCTTCGCCTGCACCGTGCACTCGCCCGTGGGCAAGAACCCCGGGGAGTACGGCGTCACGCTCGCGCCGCTGCCGCCGGGCGGCTTCGCCAAGAACGACGTGGCCTTCATCGACCCCACCGGCGTGGACCACGACGCGCTGGGCGGCGCGCTGAAGAAGGCGATCTACAACTACATGCACGGCATCGGGCTGGACGAGGACGTGCGCGCCTGGTTCCCGTTCAAGGTGCCCAAGACCACCGTGGCGCGGCACCGCATCGAGCGGGCGCTCGCCAGCCGCGCGCACTGAAAAGTCAATCGCCCGAAGGGATCGGGGGAACTGGCGGATCGGCGGCCTGCCATGCCACGTCGACGGCCACCCGGCACCCCTGGCCCGGGGCGGTTTCGAGCTGCAGCACCGTCTCCAGGGCGATCGCACGCTGCCGCATGTTCGCCAGTCCCATCCCCTGCGCGCCGGCCCGCGTGGCATCGAAACCCCGGCCGTCGTCCTGCACGCAGACCTGCAGGCACGGCCCCAGGCGCAGCACCGATATGCCGACGCGGCGCGCTCCGCTGTGCCGGATGGCATTGGTCACCGCCTCCTGCAGGAGCCGCAGCAGGTTCAGCGCACGCGCCCCCTCCAGCCGCACCCCGTCCAGGCCCTCGGCATGCCAGCGGGCATCGATGCCCGCGGCCTGCAGGCGCGACATCAGGCGCCGCCGGGGGGCGGCCAGCAGGGCCTGCAGATCCCCTTGCGGCACATGGGCCGTGGTGTCGATGATCAGCCGCAGGTCGTCGCTGATCTGCGCCAGCACCGCGAGCGCCTGCGGCGCGGGCACCGGCACCTGCGGCGCCTCGCCCCAGCAGGCCGCCGCATGGACCAGCGTGCCGCCCAGGCCGTCGTGCAGGTCGCGCACCATGCCGATGCGCTCGGCCTGGCGGGCGTTGGCCAGTTCCAGGGCGCGCTGCCGGGCCAGCGCCGCGGTCAGCTCGGCGCGCGCGCCCTCCACCTTCTCGCGCAGTTCCGCATTGAAGTAAGCCTCGCGCTCGAACGCGCTGCGCAGCCGCCACGCCAGCAGGAACGCCATGCTCACGAGCGAGAAGGTGGAACAGACCACCGCGTAATAGCGCGTGTCGTCGATCCACGCGAGAAGGGCCGCCATGTCGTGCAGCCCGCCGGCCAGCGCGATCACCACGGCCAGCGCCAGCGCGATGCTGGAGGGGCTGCGCGTGCGCAGGGCATGCTGCAGCACATAGGCCACCGCCAGCATGAACAGCAGCAGCCCGGCCAGCAACGTCGCCATCCGCACGGCCGGCAGCGCCTGCGGATACCGGCCTATGGCCAGGATGCCGGCGAGGACGGCCGCGCCCAGGGTGCAGGCCAGGGCGGCCTCGCAGCGGACATGGCGCCGGCCGGCGAAGCGGAAGACGAAGACCAGGTAGCTGCCGGCGAACAGCAACAGCAGCGCGGCCATCGCGAACTGCCATTGCGGCACGGTGCGCAGCGGCCACACGCCCGTGGCCACCTGGTTGTAGCAGCCCGCGGACCACGCCAGCGCCGTGAGCGCGAACCATCCGTACAGCCGCTCGCGCGGCCAGCAGATCCACAGCATGAGAAACAGCAGCGCCATGGCCACGTTGACCCCCAGGCTCACCTGCTGCAGGCCCACGCGCCACCATTGCGCCTGGGCGTGCAGGCGCTGCACCGGGTCCGCGGCCCCCAGCCACACCTCGCTCAGGCCGCCCACATAGGGCGCGTAGCCGGTGATGCGCACAAGCAGCGTGTGCTCGCCCCCGGCCTGCGCACGGCCCGGCCCCGGTGCCCGCAGCGCGCCCAGGCGCACGAAGCGCGGCTGGTTCCAGGCCCGGGTCAAGCCAGGTTCGGCCAGGCGCTCGTCGCGCCACAGCAGCTGGCCGTCGAGCCACACCGCGCCGGCCATGTTCATCGCGTCCAGGGCGAGTGCGAACTCCCGGTCCGCGGGGATGTCGGGTGGCAGCGTGAAGCGCAGGCGGTACCACACCACGCCGTCGTGCGCGGGCCAGCGGTCGCTCCAGGCATCGGGCAAGGTGACGGGCACCCAGCCGTGCGCGGGCGGCGCGGCCGCGGCGGGCGCCTGGGGCGCCATGGCCTCCAGCGGCTCGCCGCGCACCGACTCCACGGCGGTGAAGGCCAGGAGATCGCCCGCCCCCCAGGCCCGCGGGGACGGCAGCAAGGCGCTCACCAGCAGGGCCACCGCGCCCAGGGCAAGCAGGGCAGCCAGCGCCAGCGAGGCACCACGCGACGCCCTGCGCTCCACTAGAGCCAGCCTTGCGCCTGTGCCAGGACCACGGCCTCCGTGCGGGTGCGCACCACCAGCTTGCGGTAGATGCTGCGTGTGTGGCATTCCACGGTGTGCACGGACAGGCCCAGGGTGTGGGCGATCTCGCGGTTGGTGTCCCCGAGCGCCACTTGGTGCAGCACCTGCAACTCGCGCGCCGACAGCGCCACGCGCAGCACCCCGTCGGCAGCGCCGCTGCCGGCGCCAGGGGCTGGCGGCGCGGTGCTGGCGCCGTGGCCGGGGGCCGAGGCCAGCAGGGCAAGGATGCGCGCGGCGACCAGCGGGTCGATGGGCGCCCCCCCGGCCCGCATGCAGGCCAGCGCGCGCACCAGTTCATCGTCTTCGGCACTCTTGAGCAGGTAGCCCCGTGCGCCGGCCTGGATGGCCGCGACGATGGTGTCGGTGTGCCCCCAGGCGGAGACCACCACGGCCTCCAGTGGCGGTCGGGCCCGAGAAAACGCCTCCAGCAGCGCCAGTCCCGAACCATCGGGCAGGTGCAGGTCCACCAGCGCCAGATCGAAGCCCCGCGCGGGCCACAGCGCGCCGGCCTGGGCCAGGCTGCCGGCGTGCGCCACCGAGGCCCCGGGATGGACCTGCCCGAGCAGGCGGGCCAGGCGCCGCGCGCAGGCGGGGTCGTCCTCCACCAGCAGCACGGCGGCCACGGCCGGCGGTGCGGGCGCGCTCATCGGCAGGGGCGCCGCACGCAGGAAAAACGGCATGCATCCCCGATATCAGGGATGCGCGCGAGGCACTGCCTCTCTAGTCTTGCGGGTCGGGGGTGCCGGCTGCTACAGGTGGGCGGCACCACCCGCCCGGCAACCGATTTTTCACAAACATGCATTTTTAGGAGGTGAACGATGACTCAGGTGCTCATGCAATGCGCGGCGATCCACGTGCCCACGGGCGAGCTGGCGGCCAGCCGGCAGGGATATTCACATGATTCGGAAATAAAGACCAGCAACACCGACTGGATGGCGCACCTGCCGGACGGGCGCAGGCTCAGCGAGCTGTCCCTGCCCGGCACGCACGACACCATGTCGTTCTATGGCGGCGACATCACCCAGACGCAGTCGATGCCGCTGGCGAACCAACTCAAATCCGGCATCCGCGTGCTGGACATCCGGTGCAACCACACCAAGGACGAACTGCCGATCTACCACGGCATCCAGTTCCAGTACGCCTACTTCTCCGACGTGCTCGCCACCGTGATCGACTTCCTGAAGACCCACCCGTCGGAAACCGTGTTCATGCGGATCAAGCAGGAGGGCGACGGCGGCGGCAACACCGAGACCTTCGAGGAAACGTTCAAGAACCGCTACTACCAACCCAACCAGGCCGCCTTCTGGCAGCCGCCCGCGGATGGCACCGGCGGCAACCCCGTGCTCAAGGACATTCGCGGAAAGATCGTGGTGCTGCAGAACTTCTCCGCGACGCACCAGTACGGCATCGCGTATCCCGGCGCGTTCAGCATCCAGGACGAGTGGAAGCTGGGCACCAACTGGGACCTGTACGACAAGTGGGAAAAAGTCAAGGCACATGCCCGCGCGGCGATCGCCGGAAGCCGCGACCAGGCCTATATCAACTACCTGAGCGCCGCGTCCGGCTCGTTTCCCTATTTCGTCGCCAGCGGGGCGTCGAGCCCCCAGACCAACGCCCCCCTGCTCATGACGGGGCGGACCACCCCGGGCTGGAAGAACAGTTGGCCCGACTTTCCCCGCGTCAACTGCTTCATCGGCATCTGCTCGATCGCCTTCGACGGGACGAACCAGCTCCTGTACCCCCGCATGGGCCCAGGTGGGGAACTGCACGGCCGGGTGGGCATGGTCATGGCCGACTTCCCCGGCCCCGGCCTCATCAGCGCGGTGATCGCCACCAACGGCTGACGCCCCCGCCGCAGGGTCTGCAACAGGGCCCTCGCCTTGGCCACCGCGCCATGGCGGGGAGCAGGCGCCTGCGTACACTACGCCGGTCCCGGCTTTCCCTCCTGCCCCATGCACGTACCCCGGCTGCGCCCTGTTTTGTCCCTGTGCCCCACGGCGCGCCCGAGGTTGCACGCCTGGGGCCTGGCGGCCTTGCTGGCGACTCTCGCGCCCGGCGCCTGGGCCGACGCGGGCCGCCCGCAGCCCGTAGCGGCCGACCCGGCCTTCTCGGCCCCGGCCCCGGAACACATCGCCAGCCCAGCCATGCTCCGCGCGTTCCTGACGGAACTGCGGCAGACGCGGCGGCCCCAGTCGTTTTGCTTCGTGCAGCAGGCGTTTCCGCCATCCAAGGCCGATCCGGAAGGCTTTGCGCTGGTGTGGATGGTCTGGACCACCGGATCACACATCTACCGGCTGCGGGTGCCGCCTCCGGTGCCGCCGGGGGCCCCGAACCCCGCACAGGACGACGACCCGGCCGAGCGCGGCGCGGCACTGGCGAATGGCAAATCGGTGAACCTGCGGACCGACGTGGTGCCCACCGACGAGGCCGTGGGTTCCAGCACCTTCCTCGTGAGCCGCGCCTGGGTGGAGCGCATCCAGGGCCAGTGCCGGCGCATCGGCACCGCGGTGCGCGTGCCGGCGTTCCGCCCGCCGCCACCATGACGCCGCACTGAGGCCGCCCTGGGCGCCTTCCGGGCGTCTCGGCCCTGCCCCGTTCCCTCTTCCCTCTTCTCGTCCCTCTTGCCACTTCGCGGCGCATTCCGTGGATGCCCGAGGCACCTGCCTGCGGGCCTGCCGCAGCCCCTTTTTTCCTTTATTTCTCTCTCTTCCGATCCGAGCCCTTTGCCATGCCCAATGCCCTCCTGAAGTTCGCCTACAACGACCCGGTGCCCAGCGTATTGACCCTGGTGGTGGGCAACAAGCTGCGCGTCAAGCTCGAGGCCATCGACAAGCGCCAGAAGCTCGTCGCCGTGAGCGACATCCCGAACCTGCTGGAGGTGAGCAGCACCCACAACAGCCGCGCCGACTCGTGGGCCTTCGTGGTCACGGCCCTGCGCGAGGGCAATGCCAAGCTGGCCATCCAGGTGCAGCAGGGCGCGGGCGCCCCGCTGCTGACGATCACCCCGCCGCTGGTCAGCATCACGATCCGAAAGCCGGTGTCGCTGCCCGATGCCGCCTCCGAGGCCGGCATGCTGATGCGCCTGTTCCTGGCCGAGGCCCCGGCGCCACAGACGTGGCGCGACACCGGCGTGAAGGACATCGAGGACGCCAAGCAGGGCATGCGCATGATGCGGCGCGTGCTCCACAACCGGCTCGCTTCGGGCAAGCCGCAGGACTTCGGCGCCCCCAATGCGCGCAGCCTGACGGACATCGTGCGCGCCAGCGCCCATGGCGTGCAGTTCAAGGGATTCGACCAGTATCCCCGGCTGGGCGGCGGCCAGGAGAAGGTGATCAACGGGGTGCTGGCACTCGTCAACGACGCCACCAACCTGCGCTGGAACACCCAGTACACGGCCTTCTACAACGCAGCGCTCGAGGTGGCGACGGAGGGCCTTGCGCCCGACCCCAGCCCGACCGGGCTCTTCGGCTGGCGCACCGCCGGCTCGGGGGCGCCGTCGCGCGAGTTCAGCGAGTTCAAGACCTCGGGCGGCAACACGTTCTTCACGCACGCCACCCAGCGGGTCCGCCCCTGAAGCAAGAGCGCGCGGGGCGCGGGCCCTTCAGCGCTCGATCATCTCCCGCACCTTGGCGGCCAGCGCGCCCACGTCGAAGGGCTTGGTGATCACCTCCATGCCGTATTCCAGCAGGCCGTTGCCCACGGCCGCGTTTTCGGCGTAACCGGTGATGAACAGCACCTTGAGGCCGGGGCGCGTGACGCGGGCGGCATCGGCCACCTGGCGGCCGTTCAGGCCGCCGGGCAGCCCCACGTCGGTGAGCAGCAGGTCCACGCGGCGCCCGGACTGCAGCACGTGCAGGCCGGCCGGCCCGTCGCCCACCGAGACGACCCGGTAGCCCAGGTTTTCCAGCTCTTCGGCGATGAGCCCCCGGATGATGGATTCGTCCTCGATGACCAGCACCACCTCGCCCTCGCCGCGGTGGTCGTCCATGGCCGGCAGATCGGGCACTTCGGCATCGGCATCGCCCAGGTAGCGCGGCAGGTACAGGCACATGGTGGTGCCTTCGCCGGGCACCGAGTAGATGCGCACCTGTCCGCCCGACTGGCGCACGAAGCCGTACACCATCGACAGGCCCAGGCCCGTGCCCTGCCCCATGGGCTTGGTGGTGAAGAAGGGGTCGAACGCGCGGGCGGCCACGTCGGGCGCCATGCCCGCGCCGGTGTCGGTCACGCACACCGAGATGTACTGGCCCGGCGCCAGCTCGCGCTCGGTGGCGGCGCGGTCGTCCAGCCACTTGTTGGCGGTCTCGATGGTCAGCCGCCCGCCGTGCGGCGACATGGCGTCGCGCGCGTTGATGCACAGGTTGAGCACCGCGTTCTCCAGCTGCGACGGATCGACCCGGGTGAGCCACAGCCCCCCCGCGCCGACGACCTCCACCTCCACGCCCGGGCCCACCGTGCGGCGCACCATCTCCTCGATGCTGCCGATGAGCCGGTTGACGTCCACCGGCTTGGGGTCCAGCGTCTGGCGGCGCGAGAAGGCCAGCAGGCGCTGGGTGAGGGACGCGGCGCGGCGCACCGAGCCCTGCGCCATGCCGATGTAGCGCTCGGCGTTGTCGAACTTGTGCAGCGCGATGCGCTTTTCCAGCACCTGCAGGCTGGCGCTCATGGCGCCAAGCAGGTTGTTGAAGTCGTGCGCGATGCCGCCGGTCAGCTGGCCGATGGCCTCCATCTTCTGCGCCTGGCGGTACTTGGCCTCGACCTCCATCAGCTCGTGGGTGCGCTGCGCCACCGCCTGCTCCAGCGACTCGTTGACCTCGCGCAACTGGGCCTCGGTGCGCGCGCGCTCGGCGGCGGTGCGCGTGCGGGCGGCCACTTCGCGCATGAAGGCGATCTCCTCGCCCGTCCACTCGCGCACGTGCTCGTGGTGGGCGAACAGCATGGCCACCAGCTGGCCGTGTTCCACCACCGGCATGTTCATGAAGGCGCGGGCGCACAGCCCCTCCAGCGCCGGGGCCCGGTCGCGGGTGCGGGCGTCGCCGCGCACGTCGGCCACGCACACGGATTCATCGCGCGCCAGGTCGTCCAGGAAGCCGCCGAAATCGGGCAGGTGCAGCACCGGCGCGAGCGGATCGCAGCCGGGCGCCATCCAGTCGTGGTGTACGTGCACGGCCTGCGCGGCGGCATCCACCGCGCCATAGCCCGCGCGGCTGACCTTCAAAGTGCGGCCCAGGGTTTCGGCCGCAGCCAGGCAGACGGCGTCCACGCTGTCCAGCGACCGCAACTGGTCGGAAAACCGCGCCAGCGCCTCGCGCCGCGCCTCGGCCGCCATGCGCTCGGTGATGTCCACACCCTCCACGAAGATGCCGGTCACCGCGCCCGCGGCATCGCGGATCGGCTGGAAGACGAAGTCCACGTACAGCTCGTGCTCCGGCCCGCCAGGCTCGGCCTGGCGGACGTAGCGGGCGGCATGCGCCGTGAGGGCCTCTCCGCTGCCATAGACCCGGTCCAGCAGCTCGACATAGCCCTGCGTGGCCGCGTCCGGCAGCGCCTGCGCCACGGTCAGGCCCAGCAGCGGCCGGTTGCCCACGAGCCGCAGGTAGCCGGGGTTGGCCAGCACGATGCGGTGCTCGGGCCCTTCCAGCATGGCCATGAAGCTGGGCGACTGCTCGAACAGCTGGGCGAAACGCTCCTGCTCGCCCTTGAGCTGCCGCTCGGCCTGGACCTTGGCGGTGGTGTCCACCACCAGTGCGAGCACGCCCGCAGGCTGCCCGGTCCCGTCGAGCAGCGGCGAGTAGTCGAGGTTGATCCACACCGGCTCGGCACGCCCGTTGAGGTTCAGCATGAAGGGCTGGTCGCGGTAGCTCAGGGTGCCGCCGGCCAGGACGGTCTTCACGACGTGGCGGTTGAACTGCGCCGCCTCGGGCCAGGCGTCGCCGATGTTGCAGCCCAGCAGCTGCGGGTGGCGCTGGCCCGAGAAGGCCGCATAGGCGTCGTTGTAGAGCAGCACGCCGGACTCGCCCCACAGCGTGGCCATGGGCACGGCGGCGTGCAGCATGGTGGAAATGGCCCATTGCATGTGGGCCGGCCAGGCGGCCAGGGGACCGAGGGGCGTGGCGGCCCAGTCATGGCGGGCGATGCGCTGCGCCATCTCGCCGCCGGAGGCGAGGAACGATGGGGGATGGGTGGGGATACCGCTGGACATGGCACGGTTTCCTATTGATCGAAAGCGACCCGCCCCACGCCCGGCGGGGCCGGATTGCGACCCGTCATACGACCACTCCTTCCTGTTGATTTGCTCCTGAATTCATAGCGTAACGCCCTAGTATTTATTGCGGTGAATGGCATTTTCAATGGGGTTATCCATGCTGCACCAAAAAAGAAGATCCAGGCCTTGCGGCGGGGTTCCGGGCGCGCTCAGCGGCGCGGGGCCGGGCGTTTGGAGGGCGGCACCTCCGGCTCGTCGCCACCGAAGATGCGGCGCAGGGTTTCACCGATGCGGGCGCCGATGGCCGTGCCGACGCCCGGCGCCACAGCCGTGCCCACGGCCGCCCCGGCCAGCGCGGCCGGCGGAAGGGTCAGAGTGGTGTCGTCCATGGTGCCGCCGAATTCGAGTGGAATGCCCACCACGCCATCCACCAGGTCCACGGCCACGTGGCCGCTCACCCGCCGGTTCTGCAGCACCGCGTCGCCCGTGGCCGTGAGCACGCCGGAGGTCGCCTTGAGGTCGCTGTAGCGCACGATGGTGCCGCTGCGGTCCGCCTCGGTGCGAACCACGCCTTCCAGGCTGTCGAGCTGCGTGGTGCCGCCGCGCTGGGTGCCCACAGTCTTCACGGCCCGCTCCAGGTCGAAGGTCAGCAGCCGGGCGCGCGCCACCGTGAAACGGGTGCGGGTGTGCAGGGCCTGCACCGCCTCGGCCGGGTCGGCCCCCTCGGCGATCAGGTCGGTGTGGCCGCTGGCCTTGCCGGCCACCACGGCGCGGCGCTCGAAGGCGGCCATGACGCCCTCCACATCGACGCCGGTGAAGTCGATAGCGCCGGTCACCCGGTAACGGCCGTTGATCTCCTGCAGGCGCAGGGTGCCCTGTTCGGTGCGCCCGCCGGCGGACACGTCGGCCCGCCAGCGGTCCTCGGTGCCCTCGCGCGTGATGGCCATGCGTGTGGGCACAGGTGCGCCGGTGCGCTCCAGCCAGGCCTGGCGGGGCCGCCATGCGGTGTCGAATTCGGCGCTGCCGGCGTAGACGAGCGTACGGCCGTTGCGGCCGATCCAGCGCACGCCTTGCCAGTCGGCCCGCTCCACCGGGATGGGGGCCAGGGTGAACGGCAGGGAGGATTCGGCGCCATCATCGGTGGGCCGCACCTGGAACTCCGAAAGCGAGGCCTGCGGGATGGTGGCGTTCTCCAGCTGCAGGTCGGTCAGCGCCAGTCGCCGGTGCAGCAGGTCGCCCCAGCGCACGCCGGCCGAGAGGCGCTCGGCGCTCAAGGGGGCTTCCTGTTCGGTGCGCACGTCGCGCAGCTCCACGCGCGGCGAAGGAAACAGCGACCAGTGCAACTGGCCGACCTTGACCGGCACGCCCAGCCGCTCGGTCGCGGCATCGCCCGCGCGGCGGGCCAGCTCGGCCTCGGACGGCCACCAGATCGCCAGGGCGCCCGCGCACGCCATCGCCACGGCAGTGGCGCCCAGGGCAATCCAGCGGAAGCGGTGGCGCGGCATGTGCGTCAGAAAGGTTCGAGAGGGTATGAAGAGCCCAGGCGGGGGGGGCGGGACGGTGCTGCGGTACCGAAGGGCTACGTTATCGCAGGGGCCGGCTGCGGCAGGTCGGCTCTGTCCTACGTGGCTGTGGGCCCAGGGGCCGAAACGCGGTACCCGCCCCTCGGCCAGACCGGTTTGCATTGACCCTAAACTCGCCCACGCCCCACCGGCCGTTCCCCCCATCCAGACGGCACCCCCACGCCGAGGTGCCCATACCTTTTCAGGAGACATTCCCGTGACTTCCCCCTACTTTCCCCGCTGGCGGGTGACCACAGCTGCCCAGGGCGCCGTCGTCGCCCCCGACGAACGCCTGCCCTGGGGGCAGACCGCCGTGATGGGCGTGCAGCACGTGATCGCGATGTTCGGCGCCACGGTGCTCGCGCCCATCCTGATGGGGTTCGACCCCAACGTGGCCATCCTGATGAGCGGGCTGGGCACACTGATCTTCTTTCTCATCACCGGCGGACGGGTGCCGAGCTACCTGGGCTCCAGCTTCGCCTTCATCGGCGTGGTCGTGGCCGCATCGGGCTACGCCGGCCAGGGCCCCAACGCCAACATGGCCGTGGCGCTGGGCGGCATCGTCGCGTGCGGCCTGGTCTACACCCTGATCGGCGCGCTGGTGCAGGCCATCGGCACCGGCTGGATCGAGCGCTTCATGCCCCCCGTGGTGACGGGCGCGGTGGTGGCGGTGATCGGGCTGAACCTGGCCGGCATTCCCATCAAGAACATGGCGGCCAACAACTTCGAGAGCTGGATGCAGGCCGTCACCTTCGTGTGCGTGGGCCTGGTGGCCGTGCTCACGCGGGGCATGGCGCAGCGCCTGCTGATCCTGCTGGGGCTGATCGCCGCCAGCGGGGTCTATGCCGTGTTCACCAACCTGCTGGGCTGGGGCAAGCCGATCGACCTGTCGGCCCTGGCCTCCGCCCCCTGGCTGGGCCTGCCGCACTTCACGGCGCCGGTGTTCAGCGGCCCGGCCATGCTGCTGATCGCGCCCGTGGCCGTCATCCTGGTGGCCGAGAACCTGGGCCACATCAAGGCCGTGACGGCCATGACGGGCCAGAACCTGGACCGCTACATGGGCCGCGCCTTCATCGGCGACGGCATCGCCACCATGGTGAGCGGCAGTGCCGGAGGCACGGGCGTGACCACCTATGCCGAGAACATCGGCGTGATGGCCGCCACCAAGATCTACTCCACCGCCGTGTTCCTGGTGGCGGGGCTGATCGCGCTGCTGCTGGGCTTCAGCCCGAAGTTCGGCGCGCTGATCCAGGCGATTCCGCTGCCGGTGATGGGCGGCGTCTCCATCGTCGTGTTCGGCCTCATCGCGGTGGCCGGCGCCAAGATCTGGGTGGACAACCGGGTGGACTTCTCGGACAACAAGAACCTCATCGTGGCGGCCATCACGCTCATCATCGGCACGGGGGACTTCACGCTGAAATTCGGCGACTTCGCGCTGGGCGGCATCGGCACCGCCACCTTCGGCGCGATCGGCCTTTACGCGCTGCTGAACCGCCGGCGCTGACCCCTGCCGCAGCGGGCGCCCAGCCGCCGGTGCGGCCTCAGCGCCGCACCAGCGTCCAGACCAGTTCCAGCCCCGCGGCCAGCAGATCGAAGCCTTCGCCCGCGCCGGTCAGCCGCTCCCGCTCCATCTCGCGCCGCTCGCGCGAACGCACGCGCTCCAGTGCCACCAGCGCATCGGCCACGTCGGAGGGCCCGGGCGCAGAGGTAGCCGGTGCGGCCCGCGCCGCGCTGGCGTGGCGGTCCAATGCCCGGTCCACGGCCTGCGGGTCCAGTAGCGACAGGGCCGAGCGGCAATAGGGACAGGCGTGGTCGTTGCGTATGTCCACCGTGCCGCCGCAACTGGTGCACTGGATGGTGCCCACGCGCTCGGCCAGCGCGTCGATCTCCGCCACCGACAGGTGCCGCACGAACCCCTTTTCCACCATGAGCGAGCCGAAGGTGCTGAAACGGCCGTGCCCCGCGGGGCAGCGGAAGGTCTTGTACCGCCCGCCCTTGACCACGTCGAAGCCGGGCTCCAGCGCGCGCGGGCAGTGCGGACATTGCAGCCGCTGGGCCACCGGGTGGCGCGCATCCCCGCGGTGCTGGTGCAACAGCTCGAACAGCGCCACCACCCCGGCCGGGGCCAGGCGCGTGTTCTCCCGCGGGTCGAACCACAGGCCCTGGCAGGCAAAACACAGGTCCAGCTCGATGGTCTCGCTGCCGTGCGAGCGGAAGCGATGGGACTCGGCGGGCTGCCGGCAGGAGGGGCAAAGGGAGGTCGTGGACATGAGCGGCATCGATCGTACCGCCGGTCGCCGCGGGTGCATTTCAAAGTGACCGGGACCGCTTTGGCACTCGGGTAAACCCTGAGTGGCGACACAGGCGGCTGCTAAGATTTCGCGCAGCCTTTGCGGCCCCTTGTGGCCGCCCCTCCTTGCGCCGAAAGCCCCCCTCCATGACCCCACCCAGCCGCGTTCTCAACCCCCTGCTGCGCGAACGCACCCTGTCGGCCGAACAGGCCGCCGAGCTGATTCCCGACGGCGCGCGCGTGGGCATGAGCGGCTTCACCGGCGCGGGCTATCCCAAGGCCGTGCCGGCGGCGCTGGCCCGCCGCATCGAGAGGCTGCATGCGGCCGGCGAGGCCTTTCGCATCGGGCTGTGGACAGGGGCCTCCACAGCGCCGGAGCTGGACGGCGCGCTGGCCAAGGTGGGCGGCATCAGCATGCGCATGCCCTACCAGTCCGACCCCACCTGCCGCCAGCAGATCAATGCCGGCCAGATGCAGTACGTGGACGCCCACCTGTCGCACGTGGCGCCTTACGTGTGGTTCGGCTTGTGGGGCAAGCTGGACGTGGCGGTGATCGAAGTGGCCGGCGTGCTGCCCGACGGCCGGCTGATCCCCTCATCGTCGGTGGGCAACAACAAGACCTGGCTGGACCAGGCGGACCGCATCATCCTGGAGGTCAACAGCTGGCAGCCCGAGGGACTGGAGGGCATGCACGACATCTACTACGGCACCGACCTGCCGCCCAACCGCGTGCCGATCCCGCTGGTGCGCCCGGCCGACCGCATCGGCGAGCCCTACCTGCGCTGCGACCCGGCCAAGGTGGTTGCCGTGGTGGACACGCACGCGCCGGACCGCAACTCGGCCTATGCCGCACCGGACGACACCTCAGAGCGCATCGCCGGCCACATCATCGAGTTCCTGCAGCACGAGGTGGCGCGGGGCCGCCTGCCGCCGGGCCTGCTGCCGCTGCAGTCCGGCGTGGGGAACATCGCCAACGCCGTGCTGGCCGGCCTGAACGCCGGGCCGTTCGACCACATGACGGCCTACACCGAGGTGCTGCAGGACGGCATGCTGGACATGCTGCGTTCGGGCAAGCTCGACAGCGCCTCGGCCACGGCGCTGTCGCTCAGCCCGGCGGCCACCGAGGAATTCACCCGCCACATCGACTTTTACCGCGAGCGCATCGTGCTGCGCCCGCAGGAGATCAGCAACCACCCCGAGCTGATCCGCCGCCTGGGCCTGATCTCGATGAACGGCATGATCGAGGCCGACCTCTACGGCAACGTGAACTCCACGCACGTGATGGGTACGTCCATCATGAACGGCATCGGCGGCTCGGGCGACTATGCGCGCAACGCCTACCTGTCGATGTTCCTCACGCCGTCGCTGGCCAAGGGCGGCGCCATCTCGTGCATCGTGCCCATGGCCTCGCACGTGGACCACACCGAGCACGACGTGCAGGTGATCGTGACCGAGCAGGGCCTGGCCGACCTGCGCGGGCTGTCGCCCTCGCAGCGCTCGCGCGTGGTGATCGAGCGCTGCGCGCACCCGGACTTCCGCCCCGCGCTGCGCGACTACGTGGCCCGCGCCGAGGCCAGCGGCTGCGGCCGCCACACGCCCCACCTGCTGGGCGAGGCGCTGTCCTGGCACGAGCGCTACGTGCGCACCGGCACCATGCGCGCCTGAGCGACCCGCGCGGCGGGAAGGGCGCCGGATAATCCGGCCCACTTTCCCGGCCGCCCGCGGCCGGCCGGCCCCACCCACCAACGCAAGGAATCCCCCATGCCCATCTGGAAGCGTCCCATCGACCTGCCCACCGTGCAAGCCGGCAACGAAGGCACCGCCGTGTCCCACCTCGGCATCGAATTCACCGAGATCGGCGACGACTTCCTGCGCGCCCGCGTGCCCGTCGATGCGCGCACCAAGCAGCCCTTCGGCCTGCTGCACGGCGGCGTGAGCGTGGTGCTGGCCGAGACGCTCGGCTCGGTGGGCGCGGTATATGCCTCGCCCGAGGGCTGGCACGCCGTGGGCCTGGACATCAACGCCAACCACCTGCGCTCGGCCCGCAGCGGCTGGGTGACCGGCACCGCCAGGCCCGTGCACATCGGCCGCACCACGCAGGTGTGGCAGATCGACATGGTCAATGACGAAGGCGAGCTGACCTGCGTGTCGCGCCTGACCATCGCCATGCTGGCGCCACGCTGACCGCCGCGGCGGCGGATTTCAGGCCGGCGGCGGTGCCAGTCAGGCCGCGCCGGACTCCGCGCGCGCCATGCGCTCGCTCTTCCAGTACACGTCGTCGCCGCCGTCCAGGCGGTTGAGCACGCGCGCCAGCACGAACATCAGGTCCGACAGCCGGTTGAGGTAGCGCCGCGGCGCATCGCGCACCGGCTCGGCGGCGCCCAGGGCCACCACCGCACGCTCGGCGCGGCGGGCGACGGTGCGGCACACGTGGGCCTGCGCCGCGGCGCGCGTGCCGGCGGGCAGGATGAATTCGGCCAGCCGCGGCAGCGCCGCATTGTGGGTGGCCAGGGCCTCGTCGAGCTGCGCGAGCGCCTCGTCCTTGAGCAGCTCGAAACCGGGAATCGACAGTTCGCCGCCCAGGTTGAACAGCTGGTGCTGCACGTCCGACAGCAGCGTGCGCACCTCGGCCGGCAACGGCTCGCACAGCAGCAGGCCGATGTGGGAATTGAGCTCGTCCACATCGCCCATGGCGTGCGGGCGCGGGCTGTCCTTGGAGACGCGGGTGTTGTCGCCCAGGCCCGTGGTGCCGTCGTCTCCGGTGCGCGTGGCGATCTGTGTCAGTCGGTTGCCCATGGGCTGCTCCTTGTGCATTGCAAGCCGCGCTGGAGGCGGCCGCGGGCATTGTGCGTTACAACCGGCAGGCAAATGTGTATCAGGGCAACAGCGGGCAAAATCACTGGCCGGGCACCGCAGGTTGCGGTGCAATGCAATCCTGTTCAACTTTCACGGAGCGTGAACCCATGGCACCTCAGCAACGACGCACCCTTCCTTTCGACAGCCGCAGCGTGATGCTGTTCGCGGCGATCACCCTGGGAGGTGCCGCAGTGCATGCACAAACGCCTTCCCCGACCCTCACCTCCCCGTCCAACCAACCTCCCCAGACCGCGTCGGGCACCTCCATGGGCCTGCATCCCGGCGCCAAGGGCGCCACCTTCGGCGGCTCGCAGCCGGCCGCACAAACTTCCAGCGCGTTCGATCGCGTTGACAGCGACAAGAACGGACAACTGACCCTGGCAGAGGCCGCACGCCTGCCCGCCATCGGCAACCGTTTCAAGGAGCTCGACAAGGACCATAACGGTGCCCTGTCGCGCTCGGAATTCAAGGCCGGCGCCCACTCCTGACGCCGCCCGGAGCAACTACCACACGAACTCCACTCCACCCCGACGGGCCCGCATGCTGAGGAGCATGCGGGCCTTGATGCGTGTGCGGGCACGGACGGCCCGCCGCCATGGGAGCTACCGGCGAGGGCGGCTCAATCCTTGAGCGACGACAGGAACTGCAGCAGTTCCGGCGTCTGCGGGTCGCCGAACAGGTCCTGTGGCGGACCCATCTCGTGCACGCGGCCCTGGTGCATGAAGATCACGCGGTTGCTCACCTTGCGGGCGAAGGCCATCTCGTGCGTCACCATCAGCAGGGTCATGCCCTCGCGGGCCAGCGACTCCACGACGCGCAGCACCTCGCCCACCAGTTCGGGGTCGAGGGCCGAGGTGATCTCGTCGCACAGGAGCACGGCCGGCTCCATGGCCAGCGCGCGGGCGATGGCCACGCGCTGCTGCTGACCGCCCGACAGCTGGTCGGGCATGGCGTCGAATTTCTCGCCCAGGCCCACGCGCTGCAGCAGCCGGGCCGCCTGTGCGGCCGCGTCCTTTTGCGAACGCTGCTTGACCAGCGTGGGGGCCAGCATGACGTTGCGGCCCACCGAGAGGTGCGGAAAGAGATTGAAGTTCTGGAAGATCATGCCCACGCGCTGGCGCAGCTCGCGCATGGCCATGGCGCTGTCGTGCAGCAGCGGCTTGCCGTCCACCGTGAGCGCGCCGTCCTGGAAGGTTTCCAGGCCGTTGATGCAGCGCAGCAGCGTGCTCTTGCCCGAGCCGCTCTTGCCGATGATGGCGATCACCTCGCCGGGCTGCACCGTCAGGTCGATGCCCTTGAGCACCTCGTTGGTGCCGTAGGACTTGCGCAGCGCGGTGACCTGTACGATGGAGCGGCCCGGCGGCGCGGGCACGGCAGGTGCCACAGCGGGCGCGTCGGCCAGGGTTTCAGCGGCGGCCATGGAACTTCCTTTCGAGGTGTTGCGCATACAGGCTCACGGGAAAGCACAGCGCGAAATAGACGAGCGCCACGCAGGCGAAGACGGCGAACGGCTTGAAGGTGGTGTTGGCGATCATTCCCCCGGCCTTGGTCAGCTCCACGAAGCCGATCACCGAGGCCAGCGCCGTGCCCTTGACCACCTGCACCAGAAAGCCCACCGTGGGCGCCGTGGCGATGCGCACGGCCTGCGGCAGGATCACGTGGCGCATCTGCTCGCCAAACGACAGGGCCAGACTGCCCGAGGCCTCCCACTGGCCCTTGGGCACGGCGGCCACGCAGCCGCGCCAGATCTCCACCAGGAAGGCGCTGGTGTAGAGCGTGAGCGCCACGGCGGCCGAGGTCCAGGCCGACACGTTGAGCCCGAGCAGCGCCAGGCCGAAGTACGACAGGAACAGCTGCATCAGCAGCGGCGTGCCCTGGAAGACCTGCACGTACACGCCCACGGCGCGCTCGGCCACGCGGCCGCCGGTGAGCCGGGCCACGAGCAGCAGCCCGCCCACCAGGCCGCCGCCGACGAAGGCGATCAGCGAGAGCACGACGGTCCAGCGCGCGGCCAGCAGCAGGTTGCGCAGGATGTCCCAGAAGGTGAAATCGACCATCTCGCGTTCCTAGAAAATTGCTGGAGCCATGCTCAGCGGCCGAAGAGAAAGCGCGGGCCCACCCAGTGCAGCAGCCGGCGCAGCGCGATCGAGAGCACGAGGTAGATGCCCGTGGCCACGATGAACGATTCGAAGGCGCGGAAGTTGCGGCTCTGGATCAGGTTGGCGGCGTAGCTCAGGTCCTGCACCGAGATCTGGCTGCACACGGCCGAGCCCAGCATCACGATGACGATCTGGCTCACCATGGCCGGCCACACCTTCTTGAGCGCGGGCGGCAGCACCACGCGCGTGAAGACCTGCACCCGCGACAGCGCCAGACTCACCGCCGCCTCGATCTGGCCGCGCGGCGTGGCCTGGATGCCGGCGCGGACGATCTCGGTCGAGTACGCGCCCAGGTTCATCACCATGGCGATGAACGAGGCCGCCTCGGGCGAGAGCTTCAGGCCCGCCGCGGGCAGCCCGAAGAAGATGAAGAACAGCTGCACGATGAAGGGCGTGTTGCGGACCAGCTCCACATAGGCCGCCACCGGCCAGCGCAGCGCCGCCGGCCCCTGGGACCGTGCCCAGGCGCAGGCGATGCCCACCGCCATCCCCACCACGGTGGCCACGGCGGTGAGGGCCAGGGTCCAGGCCACGCCCGTGGCCAGCAGCGGCCACTGCGACAGCACGGCCATGAAGTCGAACTCGATGCGCATGGGCAGCCGATCAGGTCAACGGGTCAGGGAAAGTGCACTGCAGCCAGGGGGCTCAGACCGGCAGGTCGCCGGCGGGACGGCCCAGCCACTTCTTGGCCATGGTGTCCAACTCGCCGCTCTTCTTGGCGCCGGCGATGATTTCATTGACCTTGGCCATCAGCGCGGCCTCGCCCTTGGGCAGGCCGATGAAGCACGGGCTGTCCTTGAGCAGCAGCTTGTATTCGGCCTGCAGCTGCGGGTTCTTCTGCATCATGTTGCCCGCCACCGAGGCGCTGGTGGCCACGAACTGCGTCTGGCCGGCCACGAAGGCGGCGATGGTGGCGTTGTTGTCCTCGAAGCGCTTCACGTCGATGCTGGGCGGGGCGACCTTGGCGAGTTCCTGGTCTTCCATGGCGCCGCGCGTGACCGCCACGCTCTTGCCGGCCAGGTCGCTCCATGCCTTGGCCGTGAGGGACTTGGGCCCGAACACTGCTTGGTAGAACGGCGCATAGGCCGAGGTGAAGTCGATGACCTTCTCGCGCTCGGGGTTCTTGCCCAGCGTGGAGATGACGAGATCGGCCTTCTTGGTCTGCAGGTAGGCGATGCGGTTGGCACTGGTGACGGCGACCAGTTCCACCTTCACGCCCAGCTTGGCGGCGATGAGCTCGGCCATGTCGATGTCCAGGCCCTGGGGCTTGAGGTCGGTGCCGACGAAACCGTAGGGCGGGTAGTCGGTGGGGATGGCGATCTTGATCGTCTTGGACTTCAGGATGTCGTCCAGCGCGGTCTGCGCCTGTGCGGGCGCCACGGCGCACACGAGGCCGGCGGCGGCCACGAGGCCCAGGGCCAGGCGGCGGGAGAGAAAGCGGGTGGCGAAGGTCATAGCAAGGCTCCTAGGTAGGTGGATGCGTCGCCCGGGGACGCGGCGGGGGAAGGGGAAGCGGAAGGGGCGGCCGGGCCACTGGCGGCGCCGGCGCGCACGGGCGCCAGCGCGCTGCGCAGGTGTTCGAGCGGATCGGCGCTGGCCTGCAGCCGCAGGGCGGACTGCACCGAGCCGATGTGCTCGGCCATCAGCGATTCGGCGCGGGCGATGTCGCCCGCCTCCAGCGCCTCGACGATGCGCACGTGGTCTTCGCACGATTGCGCCGCGTCGTGCGACGACTGGTACAGCATGGCGATGAGCGTGGTGCGCGCGGTGAAGTCGCGCAGCGTGTCGGCCAGCAGGCCGTTGCCAAGGCACTCGGCCAGGCACACATGGAAGTCGCCCAGCAGGAAGCTGCGCGCGCCCACGTCGCTGCCCGCCAGGGCCGCCTTCTCACGCTGCAGATGGGCCCGCAGCTTGCGCACCGCGGCCTTGTCCACCGTCTTCAGCTGGTGCAGAAGGCCCAGCTCGATGACGCGGCGCGCCTCGAAGGCCTCGCGCGCTTCGTCCTCGGAGGGCTCGATCACGTACCAGCCACGGCGCGCACTGACGGTGACGATGCCGCGCGTGGACAGCCGCGTGAGCGCCTCGCGCACGATGGTGCGGCTGCAGTCGAACAGCATGGCGAGTTGCTGCTCCCCCAGGCGCGCGCCGGGGGCGAGCTTCTGGGCCATCACGGCTTCGATGATGCGGTTGCTGATTTCGGTGGCGCTGGTCATTGCCACGGAACTACGCAGGTTCCGTGCCAACTGGTATACAAGCCAGATGCACCAGTTTGGCGACTGGCGGGCCGCCCCGGATCCGTTCAGTTCAAAGCACGCCGTTCCACGCGTCCAGCGTGCCGGAGGCCGGCGCCGGGCCGCACCAGCCCAGGTCGTCGAAGAACTGCATCCAGGGCGTTCCGGGGCCGTGCTCCGGCCAGCCGGGGTCGCCTTGCACCACGAAGTCCGCCCACGCACCGTGCATGGCATCGGCCAGCGGCTGCGGCGGGGCATCGCCGGTCAACTCGCGCCCGGTGGACGTGGCCAGGCGGTCGAAGACGAACGGCAGGTCCACCCCGTGCGCGGCGCCCAGTTGCCCGCTGCACTGCGGCGACCGCCATTCCAGCTCGTACCGGTGCACCGGCAGTCGGTTCGCGACGGCCAGGGCCGCGATGCGGCGCGCCGGCACGCGGTAGTAGTAGTCGGACTGCATGGCGCACAGCATCTCGCCGGCATGGGCGCCGCCCTCGCACGCGGGCAGCGCCGCATAGGCCTGGCGCGCCGCGGGCGGCAGGCCCGTGTCCCGCATGAAGGCCGTGACCTGTTCATCGGTCACTCGGTCGATGGCACCGCCGGGCACGTGGTACAGGCGCATTTCCTCGGCATTGCTGCCCACCAGCACCTGCAGCGGCGGCCGCGACGGATCGGACCATTGGCGCTGCAGCGCTGCCAGCGGCGCCTGGGCGAGCACCTGACTGTCGATCACCGGACGCAGCGGGAACACGTTGCGGCGGCTGATGCCGTGCTGGTCGCGCAGGGCCGCGTCCTCGGCCAGCCGGTGCACGGCGAACAGCACATCCGCCGGCGGCGCCGCGCCCAGCGCTGCGAGCGTAGGGGCCACGCCCAGCAGTTGCGCCACGGCAGTGCGCACCACGGTGGCCTCTTCGACGGTCTGGCAGGCCACGCTCGGGCTTTGCAGGATGGCGCGCTGGAACAGGCCCTGCGCCGCCGGCATGCCCATCAGGCAGGTGATGGCGCCCGCGCCCGCCGACTGGCCGAACACCGTCACGCGCCCGGCATCCCCGCCGAAAGCCGCGATGTGCTCCCGCACCCAGCGCAGCGCGGCCAGCAGGTCGAGCAGGCCCCGGTTGGCAGGCGCCTCGCCACCGAAGTGCATGAAGCCGTCCACGCCCAGCCGGTATTGCAGCGACACGAACACGATGCCCTTGCGCGCGAACGACGCGCCGTCGTACAGCGGGTCGCTTGCGCCGCCGCGCAGAAAGCCGCCGCCGGGAATCCAGACCATCACCGGCAGGTTCGCACCCGCGCGGGGCTCGGGGGTCCACACGTTCACCGCCAGGCAGTCCGGGCCGCCCAGCGGGCGGGCCCGGGCACCGCCGCCGCGCGGCCACTGGGGCGGCACCGGCGCGAAAGCCATCGCCTCGCGCAGTCCCGACCAGGCGGGCGCGGGCCGGGGGGCTAAAAAGCGCAGCGCGCCTTGTGGGGCCTGCGCATAAGGCACGCCGCGGAACACGGCGACGCCATGGTCAAGGCGCCCCTGCAGCCCACCTCCGTGGGAAAGGTGCACGCACGGCACGGTATCCAGAGTCATTCAGTGGCCAATCCCAGTTTGTCGATCAACGGTTTCCAGACCGAAGTATCGCGTGCCGCCCAGGTGCGCGCATCCCCCGGGACGGACTCGGCCAGCGTCACGTTCATGGCCTCCATCCGCGCGCGGTAGGACGCATCGCCGCTGCGGCATTTCTCGGTCGCGGCATTGAGCGTGCCCAGCAGCGCGGGCGGCGTGCCGGCCCGCGCCACCACGGCGATCCACGCGGTGCGGGCCAGGTCCTTGGCGGCCGGCAGGGCCTCGCCGATCGAGGGCACATCCGGCAGCAGGGGCGAGCGCTGCGGCGCGAACACCGCCAGGGGCACGAGCTCGCCCGACCTGGCATGCGGCGCGGCCGTGCCGATGACCAGCGTCATCGCCTGGATCTGCTGGCCCATGAGGGCGGTGAGGCCGGCGCCCTCGCCCACGAAGGGCACGTGCGTGCCGGACACGCCCATGCGGTCGAGCAGCGCCGAGGTCAGCAGGTGCGCCGGGCTGCCCTTGCCGGGCGAGCCGAAATCGAGCCCGCCCGGATGGGCCCTGGCCTGGTCCGCCAGTTGCGCCAGCCGCGTGATGCCAAGCCCCGCCGGCACGGCCAGCACCAGCGGCGTGCTGCCCAGCACCGCCACGCTGTCGAAGTCGTGCAGCGGGTCGTAGGGCGGCTGCCGGTAGACGTAGGGCGTGATGGTCATCTGCGACATGCCGATGGTCATCAGCGTGTAGCCATCGGCCGGCTGGGACTTGAGCGCATTGACCGCCAGGATGCCGTTGGCCCCCGGCTTGTTCTGCACCACCACGGGCTGGCCCATCTCGCGCGCGGCGCAGTCGGCCCAGGCGCGCGTCATCGCATCGGACGCGCTGCCCGGCGGCTGCTGGGCGATGAGCTGGATCGGCTTGGCGGGGTAGCCCGCGGGCTGGGCGCCGGCCGCGAAGGCCAGCGATGCGAGCGCGGCGCCGGCCAGGGCGCGCCGTGCGCCTGTGCGAGGGGGGTTCATGGTGTGTCTCCTGTTGTCGTGATGGATGCCGGATGCCCTGGGGTGCGAACGTGCCCGGGCCAGGGCACGGCGCCGGTCATGCCGCGCGCGGTAGCCTGGCGCGGGGACGGGGTTTCGATGCCGGAGCGCCCGCGCGGGCCAGGCCGTCGCAGCGCTGCGCGATGAGCGTGGCCAGGCAATCGAGCTGCGCATGGGTGGCTTCGTCGGTGGGGCGGAACATCTCCAGCAGGCCCAGGCCGCGCAGGGTGGAGAACACCAGCCCCACGAACCCCTCGCGCTCCGGGTCGCCCGCCAGTTCGGGAAACGCCTCGAAGAACCCCGTGTGCATGCGCGCATTGAGGTCCTGGCGCAGCGCGGCGATGTGCGCCACCACCTCGGGCTGGTTGCGGCTGCCCAGATAAACGTTCCACGCCGCCATGAAGCGCGGCTGCGCATAGACGATGTGCCACGCGGACCGCACGAAATGCTGCGCGCGCTGCAGCGCCGGCAGCGATGCGGCGGGCCACAGCAGGCCCTCGCGGTCCTGCGCCGCGATCAGCTCGGCGAGCACGCGCATCATCAGCGCGGCCTTCGACTCGAAGTGGTGCTGCACCGCCCCCGACGTCATTCCCGCCGTGCGGGCCAGTTCGTGGATCGACATCGCCTCGAAGCTGCGCGACTGGATGACCTCGATGGCCGTGGAGATCAGGCGCTGCTGCGTGGCGGCGCTGCGCTCGGCATGGGTGCGGCGGGGCGTGCGGTGGATCATCGGCGGCAAACGTTATACATTTCGAACGTAATGTAAATACGCGGCAGCGAGACCGTCAATCCCGGGCAACCCCCTGCCTGCGACGGGCTGCCTACAATGAAAAAGCCGCACCCATTCCAGCCTGGAGACACGCCATGAACGCCCCCGCCGCCGCCAAGCACCTGCTTCCCGAAATCCACCTGCGCCCCGTTCCACAGGCACTGCTCGACGCACTGGCCGCCCGCTTCGGCGCGCAGTGCTCCACGGCCCAGGCGGTGCGTGAACAGCACGGCCGCGACGAGGGCTCGCTCAAGGCGCCCCCTCCCTCGGCCGTGGTGTTCGCCGAAACCACGCAGGACGTGGCCGACGCCGTGAAGCTGGCCGCGCAGCACGACGTGCCGGTGATTCCGTACGGCGCGGGCTCCTCGCTCGAAGGCCACCTGCTGGCCGTGCAGGGCGGCATCAGCATCGACGTGAACCGCATGAACCGCGTGCTCAGCGTCGATGCCGACGACCTCACCGTGACCGTGCAGCCCGGCATCACGCGCAAGCAGCTCAACGATGCCATCAAGGACACGGGCCTGTTCTTTCCCATCGACCCCGGCGCGGACGCCAGCATCGGCGGCATGTGCGCCACCCGCGCCAGCGGCACCAACGCCGTGCGCTACGGCACCATGCGCGAGAACGTGCTGGCCCTCGAAGTGGTCACGGCCGGCGGCGAGGCCATCCGCACCGGCACACGCGCCAAGAAGAGCGCGGCCGGCTACGACCTCACCCGCCTCATGGTGGGCAGCGAAGGCACGCTGGGCGTGATCACCGAGGTCACCGTGCGCCTGTACCCGCTGCCCGAGGCCGTGTCGGCCGCCATCTGCTCGTTCCCGAGCATCGAGGCCGCCGTGCGCGCCACCATCCAGACCATCCAGCTGGGCGTGCCGATCGCGCGCGTGGAACTGATCGACGCGCACACCGTGCGCATGGTCAACGCCCACAGCAAGCTGGGCCTGCGCGAGGAGCCCATGCTGCTCATGGAATTCCACGGCTCGCCGGCCGGCGTGAAGGAGCAGGCCGAGGTGGTGCAGGAGATCGCGGCCGAGTTCGGCGGCAACGCGTTCGAATGGGCCACCACCCCCGAGGAGCGCACCCGCCTGTGGACCGCGCGGCACAACGCCTACTTCGCCGCGGTGCAAAGCCGCCCCGGCTGCCGCGCCATCAGCACCGACACCTGCGTGCCCATCAGCCGCCTGGCCGATTGCCTGCTCGATTCGGTGACCGAGGCCGACGCGAGCGGCATCCCCTACTTTCTCGTCGGCCACGTGGGCGACGGCAACTTCCACTTCGGCTACCTGATCGACCCCGAGAGCGCCGAAGAGCGCCTGAAGGCCGAGGACCTGAACCACCAGCTCGTCGCCCGCGCACTGCGCCTGGGCGGCACCTGCACGGGCGAGCACGGCGTGGGCCTGCACAAGATGGGCTTCCTGCTGGACGAGACCGGCGCGGGCGCGGTGGACATGATGCGCGCCATCAAGCGCGCGCTGGACCCGAAGAACATCCTGAACCCGGGCAAGATCTTCGCGCTGTGACGCGGGCGGCCGAAGGCCGGCCCGCAGGGGGGCGGATCGCCGGCCATGCCACCCGTCCCATGCCGCCGTCTCGGCCATCGGCCCATCCGAAGCCATGCCTGCGAAACGACTGACCTTGCGCCGCCGGCGCTGGACGCTCATTTTTTCCCTGCCGTTCACCGTGCTGATGCTGGCCATCTGCATCTACTCGGTCGTTCTCATGCTCACGGGGAACCGGCTGGTCACCTTCCTTGCGGGGCTCTCGGCATTCGGAGCCTTCTGCGTGGGGGGCACGCTGGGAAAGACGGTGCTCGAAGCCCTCTGCGACCTTCAACCTGCCGTGATCGTCGATTCGCACGGCTTGAATGACCTTCGCGGCGGGACGGGTCTGGTGCCGTGGCACGAGATCGAGCGGGTGAAGCTCGACCTGGACGAGCAGCGCATCCTGGTGGATGTGGCGGACCATGCGGCGCCCGATCGGCGCAGGGGGATCAGCAAGACCCGGCGGCTTCTCTTCGGCGGCGACTACACCGTGGCGCTGGCGGGCCTGAGCTACCACCCGCAGGAACTGGAACGGGCGCTGGCCTGGCACCACCGGCAGGGCGCAAATCGCCGCGCGGCCCATGGCAAGATCGGGATCTGATCCCATGGCGGCGATCGCCGGGTGAACCACGATGTCCAAGATCCTGCTGCTCATTGCACTGACCATTCCGCCCGGGCTGGCGGCCAGGCTGGATGCGCCCAGGTGGGCCTTGCTGCTTTGCGCCGTGCCCTTCGGCCTGCTCGCGATGCACATGGGGGATTCGGACGAGCACCTGTTCGGCGACGCGTCGGAGAAGGTCGGGCGCTTCCTGTTCTTGGCCATGGGCATCGGCGGCGTCGCGCTGGGGCTGCTGGCGTGGAGCCTGCGGGGCACGGCCTCGGCCCTGGGAATGCTCTGGTGGTTCCTGCCGGTCGCCCTGGTGCTTCTGCTCGCGGGCATCGTCCGCGTGCTTTTCAAATGATGGCTGCTCCCCAGGCGCCCGTTCCAGCGATCCCAGACATGCCACGTTCTCCCGACGGAACCCATCGGGCGGTGCTGCGCTTCGAAGGTGAGATCCGATTCGGCCCCGAGTACTTTCGCCTGTCGATCGACGGCCGCGGCATCCCGCACCGGATCTTCGGCCAGCCCCTCCTGTGGTCGCCCGACTCGCGCTTTCTGGCCACGCAGGAATGGCTGACCACCGACTACGCCGCAGGGCCCATCACCTGCGCTGCGCTGATCGACGTGGACAGGTGGAAGATCGCCCGGCTGGAGGTGCTGGCCAAGGGCTTTGCGCAGGACTTCCGATGGGAGGGGGCCACCCTCCATTACCAGCAAGTCTTTGCGGCCCGATCCACGGCCTTCTCCGCCCAGGCCACGCTGGAATCCGTGGCAGGCTGGGCGCCCATCGACGCCGCCCCGCCGCGTCCAGCAGAGGGGGCATGACGCCTGGGACCGCGTCGCCTGCAACGCTATAAAGTCCGCGCCATGGCCACCAACCACCCGGAGAATCCATGAAGTGCTTCGTACACCAGGCCGCCGACGCAGTGGGCACCTGCCGCGCCTGCAACAAGGGGGTCTGCCCGGCCTGCGCCAAGGACCTGGGCCATTCCATCTGCTGCGGCCAGGGCCCTTGCGAGACCAAGGCGCGCACGCTGGATTCGCAGGTCGCGCAAAGCAGCGTGGTGCTGGCCGCGCAGCGGCGCAACCGGTTCCTCGCGCCCCTGTTCTTCATCGTCGCCGGTGCCCTGTTCATTGCCTTTTCCGGCAGCGGCAAAGGGTCGTGGTTCAGTTTCGGCCATGCCTTCGGGCTGGGGTTCATCGTTTTCGGCATCGTCCTGGGCATCGCCAGCCACCGGTACGCCAGGGAACTCGAACGCAAGGCCTGATGCACCGCCGGCCGGCGCCACCCGCCAAGCACGGATGGCCAAAAGGCACCCCAAGGCATGCGATGCTCGGCCAAACGCCCAACGCAGGCTTTTGCGTCCATCCAACCATTCCAACAGGGGAGACAAACCCATGCCAGACCACCACGCCGCCGACAGCGGCTTACAGCAAACGCGCAAGGCCACCGCCAGTGGCTGGATCGGCTCGGTGCTGGAGTACTACGACTTCTTCATCTACGCCACCGCCGCATCGCTGATCTTTCCGCAGATCTTCTTCCCCGCGGGCAACCCGACGGCGGCCATCGTGGCCTCGCTCGCCACCTACGGCGTGGGGTACGTGGCCCGGCCCATCGGGGCCCTGGTGCTCGGCCACTGGGGCGACACCCATGGCCGCAAGCAGGTGCTGGTGCTGTGCATGTTCCTGATGGGCTTTTCCACCCTGGCCGTGGGCCTGCTGCCCACCTATGCGCAGGCCGGCCTGCTGGCCCCGGCGATGCTCGTGGTGCTGCGTTTGATCCAGGGCTTCGCGGTGGCCGGCGAGATCTCGGGGGCCAGCTCGATGATCCTGGAGCACGCGCCGACCGGGCGGCGGGGCTTTTATGCGAGTTTTGCGCTGCAGGGCGTGCAGGCAGGGCAGGTGCTGGCGGCGGCGGTGTTCCTGCCGCTGGCGTATTTCTTGCCGGCCGAGCAGTTCAACACCTGGGGCTGGCGCGTGCCGTTCCTGCTGAGCTTCATCGTGATCCTGGTGGGCTACTACATCCGCCGCGAAGTGCAGGAAACCCCCGTGTTCACCGCCGAGCGCCGGCAGGGCGCCGTGCCACGCGCGCCCATCGTGCAGGCGTTCCAGGAGAACGGGCCGAACATGCTGCGCGTGGTGTGCATGGCGCTCATGAACGTGATCCCGGTGGTGGCGACGGTGTTCGGCGCGGCCTATGCCGTGCAGCCGGGCTATGGCGTGGGCTTCGACAAGAGCGTGTACCTGTGGATTCCGGTGCTGGGCAACATCGTCGCGGTGCTGGTGATCCCGCACGTGGGCAACCTGTCGGACCGCATCGGCCGGCGCCCGCCGATCATCGTGGGCGCGCTGGCGTCGGGGCTGCTGGCGTTCCTGTACCTGTATGCCATCAGCATCCACCACGTGCCGATGGCGATCGGCATGTCGCTGCTCATGTGGGGCGTGGTGTACCAGGGCTACAACGCGGTGTTCCCGAGCTTCTACCCCGAGCTGTTCCCGGCCCGCACCCGCGTGACCTCGATGGCCATCTCGCAGAACGTGGGCACCACGCTCACCGCCCTGCTGCCCGCGCTGTTCGCCGCCGTGGCGCCGCCCGGCTCCACCAACGTGCCGGCCACCGTGGGCGCGATCGCATTCGGCGTGACGGCCATCGCGGCGCTGGCCGCGTGGTCGGCGCGCGAGACCTTCCGCATTCCCACGCAGGACCTGGGCCAGCCCGATGCCCAGCCCCTGTCCGAGGCCGCATACGAACAGGCCCGCCAGGAAGCCCTGCGCAGCCATGGGCGCGGCCGCTGAAAGACCCACGGCAATCGGCCCACCATCGTTCCCCATGCAGCAGCAAACCATCAACGGCAGCACCCGCCTGATCGCCCACCTGGGCTACCCGACCGAGGCCTTCAAGGCCCCGATGATCTACAACCCGTGGTTCGCGCAGCAGGGCATCAACGCCTTGGTGGTGCCCATGGGCGTGCGGGCCGAGGACTACCCCGCCACGCTGCAGGTGCTGCGCCGCATGACCAACTGGCACGGCGCGCTGGTGACCATGCCGCACAAGGTGAGCACGCTGGCGCTGGTGGATGCGCTCACGCCCACGGCGCGCATCGCCGGGGCCTGCAACGCCATCGTGCGCCGACCCGACGGCACGCTGCTGGGCGACCAGTTCGACGGCGCCGGCTTCGTGCGCGGCGTGCAGCGCAAGGGCCTGGCCCTGGCGGGCCGGCGCGCGCTGGTGTCCGGCAGCGGCGGGGTCGGGTCGGCCATCGCCGCCTCGCTGGCCGCCGCAGGGGTGGCCGAGCTGGCCCTGTTCGACGTGGACGGCCACCGCGCGCAGGCGCTGGCCGACCGGCTGCGGCAGCACTACCCCGCCCTGCGCACGGCGGTGGGCCGCAACGACCCGGCCGGGTTCGACCTGGTCGTGAACGCCACGCCCCTGGGCATGCGCGAGGACGACCCCTTGCCCTTCGACGTGGACCGCATCGCCCCCGGCACCTTCGTGGGCGAGGTGGTGATGGCGCAGGCCCACACCCCGCTGCTGCAGGCCGCCATGGCCCGCGGCTGCCCGGTGCAGCAGGGCACCGACATGCTGTTCGAGATGATTCCCGCGTACCTGGAGTTCTTCGGCTGGGGCGGCGCCACGCCCGAGGCGCTGCGTGCGGTGGCGCGCATCGTGTATTGACCGGTGCCTGCCCGGCCGCTACCGTCACGCCACCTTCCGCTTCGCACACCAGCGCCATTCGATGCCCACCACCCCCCGCTCCCTCGGCCCCTTCCAGGTCCACCCCATCGGCCTGGGCTGCATGAACCTCAGCCATGCCTACGGCGTGCCGGCCTCGCGCGAGCAGGCCGAGCGGGTGCTGCTCACCGCGCTCGACGAGGGCGTGACGCTGTTCGACACCGCGGCGCTCTATGGCTTCGGAGCCAACGAGACGCTGGTGGGCGAGATCCTCGCGCCGCACCGCCAGCGCATCACGCTGGCGAGCAAGTGCGGCATGCAGGGCGTGGACGCGAACGGCGACGGTAAGCTGGTGCGCGTGATCGATGGCCGCCCCGCCACCTTGCGCGCGACCTGCGAGGCCAGCCTGCGCCGGCTGCGCACGGACGTGATCGACCTGTACTACCTGCACCGCTGGGACCGGCGCGTGCCCATCGAAGACAGCGTGGGCACGCTGGGCGACCTGGTGCGCGAGGGCAAGATCCGCGGCGTGGGCCTGTCGGAGGTGTCGGCCGCCACGCTGCGCCGCGCGCACGCCGAATACCCCATCACCGCGCTGCAGACCGAATATTCGCTGTGCACGCGCAACCCCGAGATCGCCGTGCTGCAGGCCTGCCGCGAGCTGGGCACGGCGTTCGTGGCGTTCAGCCCGCTGGCGCGGGGCTTCCTGGGCGGCGCGCTGCGCGATGTGTCCACGCTGGCGCCGGGCGACATCCGCCGCACGATGCCCCGCTTCGCGCCCGAGGCCTACGCGGCCAACCTGCGGCTGCTGGGCGCCTACGAAGCCCTCGCCCGCGAGGCCGGCTGCACGCCCGCGCAGCTGGCCCTGGCCTGGCTGCTGGCGCAGGGGCCGGAGATCATCCCGATTCCGGGCACCACGAGCGTGGCGCACCTGCGCGACGACCTGGGCGCGGCGGATGTGCGACTGCCGCCCGAGCTGCTGGCGCGGCTCGATGCGCTCGTCCATGACCGCGCCATGGCGGGCGACCGCTACCCGCCCCAGGCACAGGCCGAGGTGGATACCGAAGCGTTCTGAGCCCCAAAGCACATTGCTACGTTTTTAATAGCAACATGCCCTAGTGGAATCTGCACTGGAGCCCTGAAAGGCTCCAAGCCCTTCCCGCCGGCGCCGCGCGTCAGGCGGCCATGGGCCGGGCCGCGCGGGCCCGGGCCGCCACGCCCGCACCGACCACGCCGGCCGAGGCCACGCCCAGCACCAGTGCCGCGGCCGATCCATAGAAGATCCCGTGCGCCGCGCCGCGGTCCAGCAGCGCGCCGAAGATCGGGGCCGCCACGCAAAAGCCCAGGTCCAGGCCCGAATACACCGTGCCATAGACCCGGCCCGTCGCCCCGGGGGGCGCGGCCCGCTTGATGAGCATGTCGCGCGAGGGGCCCGCCAGGCCCGTGCCCAGGCCCGCGATGGCGGCGAACGCCACGGCGCCCATGCCGGGCAGCCAGCCGGTGCCCACCAGCAGCAGCAGCACGCCGGTGGCCAGCAGGCACACGGTGATGATGCCCTCCAGCCGCGCCACGCGGCCGGCGAGAAAGCCGCCCACCACCATGCCGGCGGCGCCGCACAGCATGTAGCCCGTGACCACCATGGAGGTCACCGCCAGCGGCAGGCCGTACATCTGCTGCAGCGCGGGGCTGGCGAAGCTCTGGATGGCGCTCAGGGCGCAGGTGGTCCAGAAGAAGAACGAGAAGCACAGCCACACCGAGGGCAGCTTGAGGAAGGCCATGGGGTGCTCGGCCACGGCCGCAGCGCCCGGCGCGCCGGCGGTGCCGGGCTTGGGCGCGTGGGCCCAGGCGCCCTGCCGGTCATCGAGCGCGTCGCGCTGCCACACCATGATGGCCAGCACCACCGCCGCCAGCGCGGCCCCGCACAGGCAGGCGGTGCGCCATGATCCGGTGGCCGCGGCGATGCCGGCCATGAAGACCGGCGCCGTGGCCCAGCCCAGGTTGCCCGAGATGCCGTGCACCGAAAAGCCGTGGCCCAGGCGCTGCGGCGACACGCGCTTGTTCAGGATGGTGAAGTCCACCGGATGGAAGGGCGCATTGCCCAGCCCCGCCAGCGCCGCCGCCAGCATCAGCCCCGCATAGCCCTGCGCCGTGCCGGCCACCAGGCCCGCCACGGCGAAGCTGGACAGCGCGAAGAACAGGATGGGGCGCGCGCCCACCCGGTCCACCAGAAAGCCCGACAGCGCCTGGCCCACGCCCGAGATCACGAAGAACACCGACACCAGCAGCCCCAGCTCCGAGTAGTTGAAGCCGAACTCCGCGATCAGGAACGGAAACAGCGGCGGCAGCAGCATGTGAAAGAAATGCGAGGAGCCGTGGGCCAGGCCGATGAGGCCGATGGTGCGGGCGTCCTGGCGCAGCGTGCCGGCGGGCGCTGCGGGGTGGGGGGATGCGGTGGAGGTCATGGCAGCGATCTTAGGCAGCGGCGCGGCGGCAGGTTGACGATAGACTGCCAACTTCTGTCGCGATCATGCCAAGCACCGCCCATTCCACTCCCGCGCCGGCCCCCAGCGCAGCGCCGCGCCCGCGCCGCGCGGTGTCGTACGTCAGCTCGCTCACGCCCGACCTGTTCGTGCCCGCCGGCACGCGCCCGGTGCGCGCCAAGGCCCGCTGGCTGCCCGCCGACACGCAGGTGCTGCCCCACAGCCACCCGTGGGCGCAGGTGGCGATCTCGACCACGGGGGTGATCCGCCTCACCGCCGCGCAGGGCACCTACATCGTGCCGCCCTCGCGCGCGCTGTGGATTCCGCCCGGCGTGGAGCATGCCGTCACCATGGTGCAGGACGCCGACCTGCGCACGCTGTACTTCCACCAGCCGCGCGGGCGCTGCGGGCCGGGCGTGCCCATCGGCGCGGCGCGCGCGGACGACGCGGCCTGGCGCCAGTGCCGCGTGCTGGAGGTGTCGCCCCTGCTGCGCGCCCTGGTGTGCGAGATGCCCTCCGAGCCCGACGACAGCGCCACGCCCCCGACGCCCGAGCTGCTGCGGCGCGAGCGCCACCTGAGCGCCCTGATCTGCGAGGAGCTGCGCCGCGCCGCCGCCCTGCGACTGGGCGTGGACCTGCCGCGCGACAAGCGCCTGCTGCACCTGTGCGAGGCCGTGCTGGCCGACCCCACGCGCCACGAGGCCCTGGAGGACTGGGCGCGCGACACCGGGGCCAGCCCGCGCACCGTGGCGCGGCTGTTTCGCGCCGAGCTGGGCAGCACCTTCACGCAGTGGCGCCAGCAGGTGATCCTGGCCAAGGCGGTGGCGCTGGCCGCCGAGCGCCTGCCCGTGGGGCAGATCGCGGCCGAACTGGGCTACAGCGCCAGTGCCTTCAGCGCCATGGTGCGGCGCGCCGTGGGCATGCCCCCGGCCCGCTTTCTCGGCCTGCAGTCGCCCGCGGGCCTGGGCCCGGGGTAGCGCCCCGCGCGCGATCGATCAGCCCACGGGGCCGCGCGAGCGCTGCCCCTCGGCCAGCAGCCACTCGCGGAACGCGGCGAACGCCGGCAGCTTGAGCCGCCCCGGGTGGTAGCACAGGTAGTGGCCCTGGTCGATGGCCACGGGCTCGCCGCAGGGGCTCACCAGCGCGCCCTCGGCCAGTTCCTCCTGCACCAGCACCCGGGGGACCAGGCCGATGCCCAGGCCCGCGAGCGCGGCCTGGATGAGCGGCGCGTACTGCGCAAAGCGCGGCCCCGCTGCCGTGTGCGCCGCGGCCACCCCGTGCTGCGCGGCCCACTGGCGCCAGGCGGTGGGCGCGTTCTCGTGGTGCAGTAAGGTGTGCCCCAGCAGGTCCTCGGGCCGGGCGATGCGGTGGTGCGCGTCCACCAGCGTGCGCGCCGCCACCAGCACGAATTCGCGCCCCGCGATGTATTCGGACACCACGCCGGGCCAGCCGTCCGGCCCGTAGCGGATGGCCGCGTCCACGCCGGGCGGCATGCCGTCGGTGGGCTCCAGGTGGCGGCTGAAACTCAGGGTGACCTGGCGGCTTTGCTGGCGAAAGGCCGGCAGCCGGGGGATCAGCCACTTGGTGAGGAAGGTGGGCACGCTGGCCAGCGTGAGCAGCCCCGCCCCCGCATCGCCCGCCCGGGCCTCGAAGGTGGCCGCCTCGATGGCGCGCAGCCCGCCCGCCACCTTCTGCCAGTACACGTGGCCCTGGGGCGTGAGCTGCACGCCGCGCCCGCTTTTCTGCAGCAGCGGCCGGCCGATGAACGCCTCCAGCCCGGCCACCTGCTTGCTGACCGCGCTCACCGTGACGCACAGCGCCTGCGCGGCCAGCGTGAGGCTTTCATACCGCGCCACGGCATCGAAGGCCAGCAGCTCCTGGATGGTGGGGCAGGTGCGCTTCACGCCTCCCCCTGGGCAGCGCTCCGGGCGGCAGCGCGCCCGGCCCGCATGACACGGATGTGAAAAACACTTTCCTTTTGCTCAAGCAACGTCATCCAGGTTTCACCCATCGATGGCACCGTTATTCCTAGAATTTTGATGAATCTTCCACGCCGCCATCGGCAATGTGGCGCTTCAGGAAAGTATGCCGGGTCGCCTGGTGCCTGCAAAGCCCCTCGCCCCGTCCCCTCCACCGGAGTCACTCCTTGGTCCGCGCCGCCGCCCTGCTCTACGCCGCCTACCTGCTGCTGCCCATCGCCCTGCTGCTGCTGGGCAGCGTGGGCGAGCGCTGGACGAACACGCTGCTGCCCACGGGCCTGACCGGCCGCTGGTACGCCGAACTGTGGGCCGACCCCGCGTTCCGCAAAGCCTTCGGCACCAGCCTGCTGGTGGCGCTGTCGGCCTGCGCCATCAACACGGTGCTGGCGCTGCCGCTGGCCCATGCGCTGTACCACGGCGCCCGCCGGGGCCGCGCCGGCATGGCGCGGCTGGTGAGCGCGCTGCCCATCGCCGTGCCGCCGGTCACGCTGGCGTTCGGCTACGTGATCGTGTTCAACACCGACGCCCTGCCCTGGCTGGGCTCGCTGCCGCTGCTGATCGCCGCGCACGCCGTCGCCACCCTGCCCTACCTCACCCAGACGCTGCTGGCCGACCTGCGCCACCAGGACCTGGCCCGGCTGGAGGCCGCCGCCGCCACGCTGGGTGCCTCGGGCTGGCGCCAGTTCACCACCGTGGTGCTGCCCAGCCTGCGCCAGAGCCTGCTCAGCGGGCTGGTGATGGTGGCGGCGCTGTCGGTGGGCGAGTTCAACCTGTCCAACCTGCTGGCGGGCTTCCAGAGCCGCACGTACCCGGTGCTGCTGCTGCAGGCCTTCTACGGCGCCACCGGCTTCGCCTGCGCGGCCACGGTGGTGCTGCTGGTGCTGGCGGGTTCGGCGGCGCTCTTTTCCTCGTCCCTCGTGAAACACCGCCCATGAGCCTCGTTCTCCAAGACGTCCACTACCGCTACCCGGACAGCCCGCACGGGCTGCACGGCGTGTCCCTGGAGGTCGCCACCGGCGAGCTGGTGGCGGTCATCGGCCCGAGCGGATCGGGCAAGTCCACGCTGCTGCAGCTCGTCGCGGGCCTGCAGGGCGCGGGCCACGGCGGGCGCATCCTGCTGGCCGGCGAAGACCTCGCCCACACGCCGGTGCACCGCCGCGGCATCGGCATGGTGTTCCAGAACTACGCGCTGTTCCCGCACCTGCCGGTGATCGACAACGTGGCCTACGGCCTGCACATGCGCGGCGTGCCGGCCCCCGAACGCCGGCGCCGCGCGTTGGCGCTGCTGGAGACGGTGGGCCTGGCCGACCGCGCCGCGCACCCGGTGGCGCTGCTGTCGGGCGGCCAGCAGCAGCGCGTGGCCCTGGCCCGCGCGCTGGCCATCGACCCGCGCGCGCTGCTGCTGGACGAGCCGTTGTCCGCCCTGGACGCCAGCGTGCGCGGCCACCTGCGCGACGAGATCCGCCAGCTGCAGCGGCGCTTCGGCGCGACCACGCTGCTGGTCACGCACGACCAGGAAGAGGCCCTGGCCATGGCCGACCGCGTGGCCCTGCTGCAGGACGGGCGCCTGCTGCAGTTCGCCACGCCGCGCCAGCTCTACGAGGCGCCCGCCAGCCGCGCGGTGGCGCGGTTCGTGGGCCTGTCCACCGTCTGGCCCGCCACCGTGGCGGGGCCGGACCGCATCGACCTGGGCTTTGCGACGCTCTGCACGCCCACCGGCCCGCGCGCCCCGGGCCAGGCCGTGCACGCCCTGGTGCGCCCCGAGCACGTGCGGCCCGACCCGGCCCCGCGCGCCGTCAACCGCCTGGAGGGGCGGACCGGCGCGCTGCGCTACCTGGGCAGCACCACGCGCTACGACTTCGCGGTGCCCGGTGCGCCCACGCCGCTGCTGGCCGAGTCGCCGCAGCCGGCCCAGGCCGCCGTCGCCATCGCGCCCGAGCACATCCGCCTGCTGGACGACTGACCGCACGGCGCTGCCCGCTCCCATCCGATTCCCCGCATTCCCACCGACCCTTTCGGAGATTTCCCCATGCAACGCAGACAACTCATCCAGGCCGCCGGCGCCCTGCCGCTGGCCGCCCTCGCGCCCGCCGCCTTCTCATTCGACGGCCCCGAGCTGTACGCCGGCGAGAAGGCGCTCTACCAGGCCGCGCAGAAGGAAGGCCTGTGCGTGTCGTTCGACACCGGCCCCGAATGGGCGAACTGGAAGGCGCTGTTTCGCGAGTTCAAGAAGCGCTACCCCGAGATCGAGCTGACCTACAACGACATCGGCTCGGCCGCCACCGTGCTGGCGCTGGAGAAGACCCGCCGCCGCCCCCAGGCCGACACCGCCTACTACTTCGCGGCCTCGGCCGTGGACGCCGCCGCCAAGGACGTGGTGGCCCCGTTCAAGCCGGTGAACTTCGAGCACCTGCCGCCGGTGTTCCGCGAGGCCGAAGGCCGCTGGTTCACCATCCACACGCTCAACATCGCCTTCCTGGTGAACCGCCAGCTCGTGAAGACCGTGCCCACCGGCTGGGCCGACCTGCTGCGGCCCGAGTACCGCAACGCCGTGGTGTACCTGGACCCGCGCACCGCCGGCGTGGGCCAGGTGGTGGCGTTCGCCGCCGCCTACGCCATGGGCGGCAGCGTGGACGACGTCAAGCCCGGCACCGACTACCTGGGCCGCCTGCATGCGGCCGGCAACGTGCTGCGCGTGGAGGGCACCACGCCGTACGCCAAGTTCCTCAAGGGCGAGATTCCCATCTGGATCGGCTACGAGAACGACGGCCTCAAGGCCAGGCATGTGGACGGCATGGGCGATGCGCTGGAGGTGGTGATCCCCCGCGAGGCCAGCGTGGCCGCGCCCTATGCCATCAGCCTCGTCAAGAACGGCCCCAACCCCAATGCCGGCAAGCTGTGGCTGAACTTCACCATGAGCCAGGCCGGCCAGGCGCTGTTCGCCCAGGGCTTCGTGCGCCCCGCCGTGCCGGGCGTGCCGCTGGCCGCCGACATCGCCGCGAAGATGCCCGCCGCCCCGCAGATCCGCCCGCTGGACGTGGTGAAGGCCTCCGCGCGCAAGGCCGAGGTGGACCGCCTCTGGGCCGAGGCCACCGTGGGCCGCTGAACGCCATGCGGCGATTCGGTGCCTGGCCCGCCTGGGCCTTCATGGCGCTCTTTCTGGCCGTGCCGCTGGCGGCGCTGCTGCCCGAGGCCCTGGCCGGTTACGGCGCGGCCTTCGGGCGGCTGCTGCACCACCCGCTGTTCGCGGGCGCGCTGCGCAACACGCTGCTGCTGGGGCTGGGCAGCGGCGCGGTGTCGGCCGTGGTGGGCAGCTGCCTGGCCCTCGAACTGGCGCGCCAGCCCGAGGGCAGGCGCCGCTGGCTCATGGCGATGCTGGGGCTGCCGCTGGCCTTCTCGGGGCTGGTGATCGCCTACGGCTTCATCCTGGCGTTCGGCCGCGCGGGCCTGGTCACGCAGCTGGCCGCCCGGCTGGGCGCCGACCCCGCCGTGGTGGGCGGCTGGATCTACAGCGTGGGCGGCCTGGGCCTGGCCTATGCCTACTACCTCGTGCCGCGCGTGGCCCTGTCGCTGTACCCCGTGTTCGCGCACCTGGACCTGCGGCCCCTGGCCGCCGCGCGCACGCTGGGCGCCACGCCGCTGCGCGCGTTCTGGGACACCGTGGTGCCCGAGGTGGCGCCCTCCGTGCTCGCCAGCGCCTGCACCGTGGCCGCGCTGGCCATGGGCACCTACGGCACGGCGCTGGCGCTGGTGGGAACGCAGCTGAACATCCTGCCGCTGATGCTGCTCGCGCAGGTCAGCGACGGGGGCAACGACTTTTCCATGGCGGCGGCGCTCTCGCTGGTGCTCATGGTCGTGTGTGTGATCGTGATGGGAGTTGGAGATGTGGCCACCCGCCAACGGGAGCGCGATGCTTCCCGAAACCACCGTTGAGGCGCTGGCGCGGCTGGCCGCCCGCCAGCGCGGCCCGCGCCGCCATGCCCAGCCGGTGGGCGTCATCGGCCCCGGCGACGGCGGCGTGCGCGAATGCCAGGCCGCCTACGCCGTGGGGCGCCACCTGGCGGCCGCGGGCATGGCCATCGTCTGCGGCGGGCGCGGCGGCGTGATGGCGGCGGCCTCGCGCGGCGCGCACGACGCGGGCGGCATCGCCATCGGCCTGCTGCCCGAGGACGACGACCGCCACGCCAACGAATGGCTCAGCGTGGCCGTGCCCACGGGCATGGGCGAGATGCGCAACGCCCTCATCGCGCGCAGCAGCCGCTGCCTGGTGGCCGTGGGCGGCGGCATGGGCACGCTGTCGGAGATGGCGCTGGGCCTCAAGTGGGGCAAGCCGGTGTATGTGCTGCACGGCGACATCGCCCTGCCCGGTGCCGTGCCGGCGGCGGACCTGGGCGAGCTGCTGGGCGCGGTGGCCGCCTGCCTGCTGGATTGAAGGCGCCCGGGCGGGGGGTGAAGGGGGCGTTCGCAGCCTTTTCGAACCTTTCAGGCCGCACGCCGGGAGATTGATTGCCCTGTTAGCTATAAAAATAGTAGCAAATGCCCCGGCCGGCGAATCCGGAACCGTTTGTGTATCGTGCAGGCATGACGACCGCCACCTCCCCCCACGACCCCGCCCCGGCCGCCTCCGGCATCCACAGCTACGAGCCGCGCCAGGGCCACGGCCTGCCGCACGACCCCTTCAACGCCATCGTGGGGCCGCGCCCCATCGGCTGGATCGCCTCGCGCAGCGCGGCCGGCGTGCTCAACCTGGCGCCCTACAGCTTCTTCAACGCCTTCAACTACACGCCGCCCATCATCGGATTCGCCAGCATCGGCGCCAAGGACACGCTCGCCAACATCCAGGCCACGGGCGAGTTCGTCTGGAACCTGGCCACCCGCCCGCTGGCCGAGGCCATGAACCGGACCTGCGCCGCCGTGCCGCCCGAGGTGGACGAGTTCACGCTCGGCGGCCTCACCCCCGCGGCCTCGCGGATCGTGTCCGTGCCCCGCGTCGCCGAAAGCCCGGTGGCCATGGAATGCCGCCGCACGCAGATCGTGCAGCTCGAGGGCGCGGACGGCGAGAAGGTGCCCACCTGGCTGGTGCTGGGCGAGGTGGTGGCGGTGCACATCGACCGCGCGCTACTCAAGGACGGGGTGTACGACACGGCCCATGCCGGGCACATCCTGCGCGCGGGCGGCCCGGCGGACTATTTCACGGTGGGGCCGGAGCAGCTGTTCAAGATGCATCGGCCGCGCTGAGCGGGCCTGGGCGGGGCACTGGCCAGCGGCTATGCTCCACCAACCCTTTTCCATTCCACTGCAGAGAACCGACACCATGAACCCCACCCGACTGATCGCCATCGTTTTGATCGTGGCCGGCGCCCTGGGCCTGGCCTACGGCGGCTTCAGCTACACGAAGGACACCACCGTGGTGAAGGTCGGTCCGCTGGAGATATCGGCCAAGGAGAAGGAGACCGTCAACATCCCGCTGTGGGTGGGCATCGGCGCCATCGCCGTCGGCGGCCTGCTGCTGGTGCTGGGCGCGAAGAAGTGATGCGGAGGCACGGCCCGCAGCCGGCCCCTGCGCGGTGCGGGGCGACTGCGATGGAACGGGACGGCCCGGCATGAGGGCCGCCGCGCTGCGCCGCTTCGCCGTGCGCTGCTGGTTCGGCCTGCTGTGCATCGCCCTCGGCCTCGCGCCGGTGCTGCTGCTCTTGCTGTCGTGGCCGCTGCTGCGCCTGCTCGGCTGCGAAGGCAACGAGGGCTCGGGCATGCAATGCGCCGCGGCCCCCGGGCTGTCGGACGCGGCGTATTCGGTGCTCATGATCGGTGCGTGGGGGTCGATGTTCACGCTGCCCTCGGCGCTGATGCTGTACCTGGCTGGGGTGGGAGTGCGCTGGCTGGCGCGCCCGCCGGCGCAGCGGTAAGGCCGGAGCGATACACCGCCGAAAGACGTTTGCCTTCCAGGCCTTTGCCGTGCCCGGGACCGATCAGCGCGTGAAGTCGGCCACCACCTTGCCGATGCGGGGGCCGGTGCGACTGCGTTCGATGGCTGCCGGAATGCCGTTGAAGCCCACGGTATCGCTCAGCTTCGAGATCAGCGAGTCTTGGGCAATTTCCTGCGCGAACTGCGCCAGGAGCACCGCGTCCGCCTGGTTCACGAACCACAGTCCGCGACGGCCGGCAGGGGTGCGTGCGGCGATGTCGGGCGCGGCCGCGCTGACGATGGCGCCGCCTTCGGCCAGCACGGCCCACGAGCGATCGAGCGCCTCGCCGCCAACGTAGTCCAGCACCAGGCCGATGCCCTGCGCCACCGACTCGAAACGCTCGCTTCGGTGGTCGATGACGTGGTCCGCGCCCAGGCTTCGGACATGGTCGAGGTGCGCTGCGGAGGCCGTGGCGAAGACCTCGGCGCCGGCCCGCTTGGCGTACTGCACGGCATAGCCGCCCAGCCCTCCCGCAGCGCCGTGGATCAGGATGCGCTGGCCTGCCGCGATGGGCCCCGCCTGGTGCAGGCTCTGCCAGGCCGCGACGGCCGCTACGGGGATGCCGGCGGCCTGGACATCGTCCAGCCCCGCGGGCGTGTGCACCAGGTTCGCCTCGGCCACCAGCACGAATTGCGCATACGCGCCGAGCCGGCCCAGCGGGCCCATGACGCGGTCGCCGACCCGAAAGCGCGAGGCCCCCGGCCCGACGGCCTCGACGGTGCCGGCCAATTCGATGCCGAGCACGGCGGGCAGGGGAATCGGGAAAGCCTTCTGGACCAGGCCTTCGCGGACTTTCCAGTCGATGCCGTTCACGCCGGCCGCGCGAACCCGGACCAGCACCTGGCCGTCGCCGGCGGAGGGTTTCGGGATCTCGCCGATCTCGGCGGCCGACGCGCCGCCGTAGGCGCGGATCAGGACTGCGCGTTGGGTCGTTGTCATGGGAGGTTCTCCTGTGCAGGTGTCGATGGCGGGGCGCGCCGTTTCAGGCGGCTGCGCCGGCCAGGGCCGGGTAATCGGTGTAGCCCTTGGCACCACCGCCGTAGTAGGTGTTGTGGTCCGGCGCATTCATCGGGGCGTTGGTTTTCAGGCGCTCGACGAAGTCGGGGTTGGCCAGCACCATCTGTCCGTAGGCTTCCAGATCGGCCAGGCCCGACGCCAGGTCGTTGCCGATCTGCTCGCGTGCACGCCCCGGGCGGTTGACGATGAGCGTGCCGCGCCAAAGCTTGCGAATGTCCGCCACCAAGGCTTCGTCGCCCACGTGCATCACATGCACATAAGCCAGGCCCAGCCGGGAGAGTTCGGCGCTCAGGTAGCGGTACAGGGCCGGCCCTTCGGGCCCCTCATCGATGCCCCCCAGCTGGGCACCGGGCGACAGGCGAATGGCGGTACGGTCCGCGCCGATTTCCTCGGCGATCGCGGTGGCCACTTCGATCGCGAAACGGGCGCGGTTCTCGATCGATCCGCCGTACTGGTCGGTGCGGGTGTTGGCGCTCGGGGCGAAGAACTGCTGGACCAGATAGCCATTCGCGCCGTGGATTTCGACGCCGTCGGCACCCGCCTCGATCGCCCGGCGAGCGGCCAGACGAAAGTCCGCCACGGTCTGTTGGATCTCCTCGGTGGTCAGCGCGCGCGGCTCGGGGATGGGCTGCATGCCCGTCATCGTGAACATCGGCGCGCCGGGCGCGATCGCAGAGGGGGCCACGGCCTGCCGGTGGTGGGGCGTGTTATCGGGGTGCGACATGCGGCCCACGTGCATGAGCTGGATGAACAGGCGCGCGCCCTTGGCGTGCACGGCGCCAGTGATGCCCTGCCAGCCGGCCACATGGGCATCGGTGTAGATGCCGGGGGTGGTGAGGTAGCCCTGGCCGTCGTCGGAAGGCTGCGTGCCTTCGGAGACGATCAGCCCGACATCGGCGCGCTGCGCGTAGTAGGTGGCCGCGAGGGCCGTGGGCGTGCCGTCGGGCGCGGCGCGGGAACGCGTCATCGGCGCCATCACGAGGCGGTTCGAGAGGGTGTAGCGGCCGACGGTGGCAGGGCTGAAAAGGGCGGTCATGGGTTTCTCCGGTTGCGAAGCTGCATCTTCGATTAACCCACCCGTGAGATAAAGATGGTTTGATGGGAATGATTGATCCAATATTGACGCAATGGCCCTCGAATACCTGAACGACATGGCGCTTTTCGTGGAGGTGGTGAAAGCCAAGAGCTTTCGCGCGGCCGGCGATGCGACGGGGGTGCCCAACTCGACCTTGTCGCGCCGGATCGGCGCGCTGGAGACATCGATCGGCCTGCGCCTGCTGCACCGCACGACCCGCAGGATCGAGTTGACCGAGGCGGGGCAGATCTACTACGAGCGCTGCCGGCGCATCGTCGAGGAGGCGCGGATCGCGCACGAGCAGCTGGGCGACCTGCTGGCCCAGCCCAGCGGGGTGCTGCGTGCTTCGCTGCCGGTGGACTTTGCGACCATCTATGTGGCGCCGCTGATCGCGGAGTTCGCGCGCCGCTATCCGGGCATCGCCTTCGATCTGGACCTCAGCCCGCGCCGGGTGGACCTGGTGGCCGAACCCTTCGATGTGGCCATCCGCATGGGCGAGCAGCCGGACTCGACGCTGGTCGCGCGCCAGTTGGCCCGCCTGACCACCCACCTGTACGCATCGCCCCGCTATCTGCAGGCAGCGGGCGAGCCCGCAGACCCCGCCGCGCTGTCACAGCATGAGTGCATCGGCTCTCCCAAGCTCGGCCCGTGGGTGCTGAACGCCGACGAGGGAGGGGCCACCGTGGAAGTCGCTATCGGCCAGCGCTTCAAGGTCAACAGCGTGGGGATGTGCCGCAGCCTGGCCGTGCTGGACCAGGGCATCGCGCTGCTGGCGGAAGGCGTCGTCGCGGACCACGTGGCCGAGGGGCGCCTGCGCCGCATCCTGCCGGGCTGGTACGGAACGCCCGTCCCGGTCTACGCCTTGACCGAAACGCGGCTACTGCCGGCGAAAACGCTGCGTTTCATCGAGTTCCTGCAGGAGCGGCTGGCCACCGGTGCGTGAAGCCGGCCGCGGGGTGCACGGCCCGGCCGCCCCGGCCGCCGCACCCGCGCCGTTCAGCCCCCGGACGGCCCCTGGTGGAACACCAGGTCCTGCACCGGCTGGCCGCCCACCAGGTGGCTTTCGATGATGCGGTCCATGTTGGCGGGCGTGACGTCGTAGTACCAGGTGCCGTCGGGCTGCACGCACATCACCGGCCCGCCCTTGCAGGCGGCGAAGCAGCTCACGCGGCTGCGCTTGACGCGCAACTCGCCATCGTTCAGGCCCGCGGCCTTGAACTTGTCGCCCAGGCTGTCGAACAGGGCCTGCGCCTGGCCGTCTTCGGCGCAGCGCGGGCCGGTGCAGATGAGGATGTGGCGGCGGTAGGCACCGATCTTCGGCCGGATGGCCACGCGCACCCCTTCGGGCGCTGCGGTCGTGGCGGTGGCGGTGGCGGTGGTGGGGTCTTGCTGGCTCATGCCTCTTCCTCGGTGGTGGCGACGGCCTCGGCCGCCAGGGGCTGGGCCAGGGTGTCGCGAATGTAATCGGCCGGCAGGCGGTGGCGCCGGGCCAGGGCCTCGATGCTCTCGCCGGCCGCGTGGTCGAGCTGCAGATTCTCCAGCCAGCCGTTGAGGCCGGTGGAAAGCGACCGGCCCGGCCGCTCGCCGGCCCGCGTGGCGCCGCCGCCCTCCACGTCGTACTTGTTGGCGTAGCCGCGCGGCGTGACCATGAGGCCGTGCTGCACGATGGTGTTGCTGTTGCCGATCAGCACGGTGCTGAGCATGCCGATGTCGGCATCGCACATGGTGGCCAGCGTGGCGAACTCGATGCGCTCGCGGCGGCGGTAGGCGCTCTTGACGATGGCCACCGGCGTGTCCGGACTGCGGTGGCGCAGAAAGAGGCGCTGGGCCTCCTCGATCTGCCGCGTGCGCCGGCCGCTCTTGGGGTTGTAGAGCGCGACCACGAAGTCGGCCAGGGCGGCCGCATCGAGCCGGCGCGCGATGGTGGGCCAGGGCGTGAGCAGATCGGACAGCGAGATGGCGCAGAAGTCGTGCGTGAGCGGCGCGCCCACGCGGGCGGCGCAGCTGTTGATGGCCGAGGCGCCGGGCACGATCTCAACCTCGATGCCGCCGGGCTCGACCACGCCGTTCTCGTCGAAGGCGGGCGGCGTCCAGCCGGCCTGGAACAGCACCTCGAACGTGGGGCCGGCCATGCCGTACACGCCCGCATCGCCCGAGGAGATGAGCGCCACCTTCTTGCCCTCGCGGGCGCGGGCCAGCGATTCGATGGCGCGGTCCAGCTCCTCGGTCATGGACTTGCGGATGATCTCCTTGCCCTCGATGAGATCGGCCACCAGCTTGATGTAGGTGACGTAGCCGATGATGGTGTCGGCCTCGGCGATGGCGGCGCGCGCGCGCGCCGTCATGTGGTCGGTGCTGCCGGGGCCGATGCCCACGAGCATGATCTTTCCTGCGGACATGGTCGCGGGGCCCCTCACGCAGCGGCCGCCGGGGCGGGGGATGCGACGCGCTGCAGCGTGCGCTCGTCGATGCAGGCGGCCAGCCAGCGGCGGCCGCGCAGGCGGGCGGCGCCGAGCGTGATGCCGATGGTGAGCAGCGGCTCCACCGCCACAAGGCTCAGGTACGACGCGGCGAACAGCGCCCAGTCGGCCACGGGCGCCGCATCGCTGCTGATGGACAGCCAGAAGCCCACCATGAGCGTCACGCCGGCGTAGTACATGGCGTCGAGCTTGAGCACGTTGGCCACGCTGATGCGCTGCATGCGCTTTCCGAGGCCGTGGTGCACAGCCACCAGCGGCACGGCCAGGCTCAGGAAGTTGATGGCCAGATGCGCCAGATCCTGCGGCTCGAACACGAGGGCCTGGGCCAGCAGCCCCAGCCCGAAGCCGAACAGCGTGGGAATGAAGCCGAACAGCAGGTAGATGGGCATGGCGCCCACGAAATGCAGCTCGGACGGCCCCACCGGCATGTGCCACACCTGCATGAGCACGCTGAAGAAAAAGGCCGCCAGCAGCGTGCGCAGCCAGGCGGTGGGGCTTTTGAGCAGGGGCAGCGCGTGCGCGCCCAGCAGCGCCGTGGCGGCGACGGAGGCAAAGGCGATCTTGTCCTGCGAAAGGATGCCGATTTCGATGTGCATGGTGTGAGCCTTTTGGGGTGAAGAAGGGGAAAGATCGGAACGAAGGGATCAGCCGGCCGCGTGCGCCATGCGCGCGATCGACACGGTGGCATTGCGGCCGTCCGCGCCGCGCAGCCGGTGCTTTTCCACCAGCAGGGCGGATGCGTCGTGCGCGGCACCGGCCGCCAGCAGCGCCGCGGCCTCGCTGACCGACGGGGTGCCCATGTAGCGCAGCACCGTGGCCGAGGGATTGGGCACGGGCACGGCCGCCAGTTGCGCGGCGGTGTACCACTGCAGCGGCCAGCCGTGGCGCGCCGCCAATGCCAGAAAGGCGGCCTCGTCGGCCTTGGCGGCGATGCTGGCGGCGGCAGCCACGTGGCGCAGGTCGGCGGGCACCTGCGCCAGGGCTTGCAGCAGGCAGGCCTGCACCGTGGCCTCGGGCGTGCCGCGGTCGCAGCCCAGGCCGATGGCCAGCCGCAGCCCACCGGTGCCGGGTGCCGCCGTCATGCCGCAGCGCCCTCCAGCGGCGGGCGGTAGACCACCAGGCGCTCTTGCAGGGCCTGCCACTGCTCGGGCGGCACCGGCGCATGCGTGACCCACAGCACGGCCCGGTAGTGCGCCAGATCGACATCGCCCAGGCGGTCGAAGCAGGCGATGTTGGCGGGCAGCGGCGTCGCGCGGTTCCACCAGTCGCGGCGGCCGGCCTCCTGCACCACGGCGATGGGCTCGCCGTTGACGACGTGGGCCGACACGCGCGTGATGTTGATCTTGGGCGCCTCCACGCGCCAGCCCAGGTGGCGCCCGAGGATGTCCACGGGAATGGTCTTGCCCACGTCCGACGCGGTGGTGAGCACGGGCGTGGCGCCGATCAGCGCGGCGATGCGCTCGCTCCAGTCGTTGGCGCCGCCCACATGGCCCGACAGCACGGGGATCACGAACTGGCCCGCGTCGTCCACCACCGTCACGCCGGGGTCCTCGTCCTTGGATTTCAGCACCGGCGCGATGAGCCGCACCACGGCGCCGAGCGAGACGAAGAACACCAGCTGGTCGTAGGCGGCGAAGAGCGGCGCGATCTCGTCGCGCAGCGCGCCTTCGTAGGCCCGCAGGGTGTTGGGCAGGCCCTCGAACGCGCTGGCGAACTTGGCCGCGGTGCACACATGGGCCTGCGGCACGTCGCGGGCCAACTGCGCGGCCTGCGCGGCGCCGTGGCGAGTGATGGCGACGAGGCACACGCGCACGGCCTCCAGCGGCTGCGCGGGCGCGGAGAGCACCACGGCGGGGGTGGCGGCGGGGGAAGTCATTCGGCAAGCTCCGGTTCGGATACGAAGGCGCCCACGTCGGTGGGCGAAGTTTTCTTGAGGCAGCCCTTGATGCGCTCGCCGCGGATGCGGTGCGGGTTCTTGACCACCATGAGCGAGAGGTAGCTGACCTTGGTGCCGCGCAGGGCCGGCAGGTCCGGGCCGTTCACGCAGCGCTCGTCGGGCGCGCCCACGCGCTCGATGAACTGCGTGTGCGGCAGCAGCCCGCGCCGCACGAGCCAGTCGATCAACTCGTCCATGAGCGGCTTGACCTTCATGAGCACCAGGGTGTCGAAGTCGGGCAGCAGGCGGTCCACCGCGCCCACGCCGTAGGCGGCGGGCACGATGGCGACGGTGTCGTCCTGCTCGGCCAGCGGCATGCCGCGCGCGGCGCAGGCGGCGGTGAAAGCGTTCACGCCCGCGATCACCGGCACCTCGATGCGCGCATCCAGCGCCCGCACGGTGCGCGCCAGGTGACCGAAGGTGGCATAGGTGCTGGCATCGCCCTCCACCAGGAACAGCACGTCCTGCCCGGCCTGCAGCCAGGGCAGCACGGCGGCGGCGGCGCGCGCCCAGGCACGGGCGAGCTTGTCGCCGTCGTGCGTCATCGGGAAAAGCAGCGTCTGGTGCACGGCGGGCGGTGTCAATCCCGCGCGCTGCACGATGTCGAAGGCGTAGCTGGGCGTCTTGGTGCTGCGGGCCGGGTAGGTCCACACGGCATCGCTGCGCTGCAGCTGCGCCCAGGCGGCGCGGGTGATGAGGCCGGGGTCGCCGGGGCCAAGCGACACGCCGATGAGGCGGCCCAGGGCGGCGCTGGACGGGGTCGTATCGGTCATGCGCCCTCCTCCACCACCGCCGCTGCCGGGGCCTCTGTGCCCACGGCCTGCGCGCAGACGATCCACACCGGGTTCTCGGCGGCCATGCGGTGCATGTGCAGGATGGGCTTGCTGCGCGCGGCCTGCAGCTGCAGCACGTCCCACGCGGCGCCCGCGGCCTGCAGGGCCTGCGTGGCGGCGGCCAGGTTCTCCAGCGTGACGAAGTTCATCACCAGCCAGCCGCCCGGGCGCAGGCGTTTCAGGCACAGCGCGATCAGCTCGGCCAGTTCGCCACCCGAGCCGCCGATGAAGACGGCGTCCGGGTCAGGCCACGCATCCAGCCCCTCGGGCGCCTTGCCGTGCACCAGCGTGTGGTTGGACACGCCGAAGGCCTGCACGTTCTGCCGCGCGATGGCCGCATCGGCCTCGTTCTTCTCGATGGCCCACACATGGCCCTGGGGGCACAGGCGCGCGGCCTCCAGCCCCACCGAGCCGCTGCCCGCGCCGATGTCCCACACCCGGCTGTCGGCGCGCAGCTGCAGGCGCGCCAGCGACACGGCACGCACCTCCTGCTTGGTGATGAGGCCCTTGTCCGGTTGGCGCTGGTGGTAGGCCGCATCGGGCAGGCCGAAGCGCACCGGCGCGGGCCGCTGGCGCGTGCGCACCAGCAGCACCACGTTGGGATCGGCGAAGGCCTGCTGCGCCGCGTCGGCCGGCGCCAGGTCGGCGCATACGCGCTCGTCGGCCGTGCACAGGCGCTCGGCCACGCTGAGCTGGAAGTCGTCCTGCAGGCCCTCGGCCACCAGCAGGCGGGCGATGCGCGCAGGCGTGTTGTCGGGGCTGGTGAGCACCGCCAGCCGGTCGTGCGCGCGCACGGCCTGCGCCAGCGCATACAGGCCGTGCGACGGCGCCGCGCCCTGCTGCCACTCGCCCGCATCCCTGGCATGCACCGAGACGATGCGCGCGTCCTGCCAGGCCAGCCCCAGGCGGGCGCAGGCCAGCTGCAGCGTGGAGACGTTGGGAATCACCTCGATGGCCTCGATGCACAGGCGCGAGGCCAGGTAGCTGGCGATGCCGTGGCACAGCGGGTCGCCCGTGGCCAGCACCACGCTGGCCTGCTGCGCCTCGCGCGCGGCGGCGATCCAGCCGGGCACGGCGGAGAGCTGCCCCGTGAGGTCGCGCCGCGTGGCGCCGGGAGCGATGTCGTCCTCGAACAGCGCGAGCGCGCGCGTGCCGCCCACCACCAGGTCGGCGCGGCGCAGCAGGGCCAGTGCGGTGGCGCCCAGGCTGGCCGCGCCGTCGTCGAGCACGCCGATGATGCGGCAGGGTTGGGGGTCGGGCATGGCGGTCGGGGCAGTGGTCAAGGCGGTCACGGTGTCGGGGGCGTTCATGCGGAGCAGGCCTCGGCCATCTTGCGGCCGTCGAAGTCGCAGACGAGCACCTGGAGCTGGAAGCGGCCCCCGTAGCGGTCGGGGGCCATGAGGGTGTCCACCACCGCGCGGGCCAGCGCGGCGTGAAAGGGTGCGGCCAGGCCCAGCGCTTCCATGCGCTCGGCGGCGAAGCGCGCGGTCTCGGCGGCGGCGATCTCGGCGCACACGTCGGCCGGCGCGCCGATGCCGGCGGCGAGTTCGGCCAGCAGTTGCGTGTCGACCTCGGCGCGGTTGGCGTGGGTGATGGTCTCGCCCTGGGCGATCTTGGTGAGCTTTCCCACCATGCCGCCGATGACGACCTCGCGCAGCCCCTGGGCCACGGCCTCGTCGAGCGCGTAGCGCAGGAAGTCGCCCATCTGCACGAAGCAGGCGGCGGGCAGCTGCGCGCGCTCCTTCATGGCGAACTGCTCGGTGCGCCCGCCGGTGGTGAGCACCACCACGCCGTGGCCCAGCGTGGCCGCCACCTGCACGCCCTGCACCACGCTCGCGCGGTAGGCCGAGGTGGAATAGGGCTTCACGATGCCGGTGGTGCCGAGGATGGAGATGCCGCCCAGGATGCCCAGGCGCGCGTTGAGCGTCTTCTTCGCCATGTCCACGCCCTGCGGCACGGAGATGGTGACCTCCAGCCCCGCATGGGCGAGCAGCGCCTCGCCCACGGCGCGCACGTTCTCTTCGATGTTTTGGCGCGGCACCGGGTTGATGGCCGGGCCGCCCACCGCCAGGCCCAGGCCGGCCATGGTGACGGTGCCCACGCCGAAGCCGCCCGCCAGCCGCACCGCGCCGGCGTCGCCGGGCAGCACGCGCACGTCGGCGGTCAGGTGGGCCTTGTCGGTGCAGTCGGGGTCGTCGCCCGCGTCCTTGATGACCATGGCATGCGCGGCCTGGCCGTCGCAGCGGCCGTCGTTCACGGCGAAGCGCACCACGTCGCCGTTGGGCAGCAGGCAGTCCACCGCCTCGGGCACGCAGCCGTGCACCAGCCCCAGCACCGCGGCGCGCGCGGCGGCGGCCGAGCACGCCCCGGTGGTGAAGCCGGTGCGCGTGCCGCGGCGCACGGTCTTTTCCATCATGGCGACGGCGCCCCCGGCATCGCGGCCTTCTGGCGGGCCTCGGCCAGCGCCAGCAGCGCGTGCAGCGCGGCCACCACCAGCGTGGAGCCGCCCTTGCGGCCGCGGATGACGATCCACGGCACCGCGTCCACGCCGGCCATCAGGTCCTTGGATTCGGCGGCGGAGACGAAACCCACCGGCATGCCCACGACGAGCGCGGGGCGCACGCCCTCCTCGCGGATCAGCCGCACCAGCTCGATGAGCGCCGTGGGGGCGTTGCCGATGCCGACGACGGCCCCCTGCAGCAGCCCGTGCCGGTGCGCCTTGCGCATGGCCTGCACGGCACGCGTGGTGTCCTCGGCCTGGGCCTGGGCGATCACGTCGGCGTCGCTGATGAACTGGTGCGTGCGCATGCCGAAGTGGGCCAGGCGCGGCTGCGACAGGCCCGAGCAGATCATCTCCACGTCGGCCACCACGGGCGCGCCGCCGCGCAGCAGGGCGGCGATGCCGGCCTCCACCGCCTTCGGGTGGAAGTCGGTCAGGCCGTTGAACTCGAAGTCGGCGTTGGCGTGGATCATGCGGCGCACGATGGGCCACTGCGCCGCGGTGTAGGGGTGCGGGCCGGCCTCGGCGTCGATGATGGCGAAACTGTCGTGCTCGATGGCCTGGCCGGCGCGCGTGAGCTGCTCGGTGACGGTGTTGACGGTGCTCATGCGGCGGCGGTCTCGTGCGGGTGCGGGTGCGGGTGCGGGTGCGGGTGCGCCGCGCCATGGGCGTGGTCGGCCCCGTGCGGGGCGTGCGCGTGCCGGGGTACCGGCGCCCCGCCCGCGGAGAGGGCCACCGCCGCCTCGGGGGTCGGCGCGGGCGCGCCCGCCGGGGCGTGCGTGTGTTCGTGGCTGTGGCCGTGCCCCAGGTCGTGCGCGATCTCGCGGTACTTGCAGCCGTCGCAGGGCAGCAGGCTGCCCGGGGTGCCCTCCAGCAGGTCGGCCACGCGGCCCTCCAGCAACTCGAAGATCTCGCGCTCCAGGCCGAAGTGCGGCGACTGCGCGAAGCGCACCTGCGGGTACTGCGCGCGCAGGTGCGCCACCTGCCGGCCGATGCGCTGCATCAGCGTGCCGGTGTACAGGTAGTACGGCAGCACCACGATCTGCTTCATGCCCAGCAGCACCTGGCGCTGCACCACGCGCTCCAGGCGCGGCCAGGTGATGCCGGTGAAGGCGATCTCGACCAGTTCATGGTGGCCGTCTTCCTGCAGCCAGCGCGCCATCTTGGCGACGTCGCCGTTGGCCTGCCGGTCGGACGATCCCCGGCCCAGCAGCACCACGCCGGTGGTGGTGGGGTCGGGCATGTCCAGCGCGTTCATGCACTGGCGCAGCTGGCGCTGCAGGATGGCCAGGATGGGCTCGCACGCCGTGAGGTGCGGGCCGTAGAGAAACGCCACGCCCGGGCAGTGTGCGCGCGCATGCTCTATGGCCTCGGGGATCTCCATCTTCACGTGGCCCGCCGCGTTGAGGATGAGCGGCAGCACCAGCACGCGCTGGCTGCCCTGCGCGGCCTGCAGCAGGCCGTCGTGCAGGCCGGGCGGCGCGAACTCGATGAAGCACACCTCGATGCGCCAGGCCGGCTGGCGCGCGCGCCACTGCGCCACGAAGGCGTGGATCTCGTCGTTGCCCTCGGGCTCGCGCGAGCCATGGCCGATCAGCAGGATGGTGGTGTTCATGGGGCACGCTCCAAGGGGGTTTGGGTGGGGCGGGCGGGCTCGCTCGCCCGGCGGAAGCGGTGCGTGAAGGTGGGGTCGTACAGCTTGGACTTGGCCAGCTCCGTCCACTGCCGGGCGCCCAGCGTGGGGCTGGCGATCACCATGGCCTGGCTCACCACCTGGGCCTCGCGGCAGCGGTCGCGGATGTCGGCCAGCGTACCGCGCACGATCAGCTCCTCGCCCGGCCAGCTCGCCTTGTGCACCACGAGCAGGGGCGCGTCGTCGGCCCAGCCGGCCTCGCGCAGCCCGGCCTGCACCTTGTGCAGCAGCGTGATCGACAGAAAGATGCACAGCGTGCAGTGGTGGCGGCCCAGCTCGGCCAGCGACTCGCCCGGCGGCATGGGCGTGCGGCCCTCCACGCGGGTGAAGATCACGCTCTGCGTGACCTCGGGCAGGGTGAAGCTCTCCACCGCCGCCGCGGCCGAGGCCATGGCCGAGGACACCCCCGGCACCACGCGCACCGGCACGCCCGCGGCGTCCAGCGGCTGCACCACCTCGATCAGCGCGCCGTACAGGGCCGGGTCGCCCGTCTGCAGGCGGATCACGGTGTCGTGCTTTTGCGCCTGCAGGATGAGCCACGCCGCCATCTGCGGCAGCGTCATGTCCTTGCTGTCGGCGATGGTGCAGCCGGGCGGGGCCCAGCGCGTGGCCGCTTCGTTGACGAGCGAGCCCGCGAACAGGATGGCGCCGGCGCGCTCGATGAGCGCGCGGCCCTTGACGGTGATGAGCTCGGGATCGCCCGGCCCGGCGCCGACGAACCAGACGGTGCCCGGCGTCATGGCCGCGGGGCTGGCGCACGCGCCAGCACAGAGAAGATTTGCATGGGGACCACAGGAATGCATTCGCCCGGACCCCTGCCTCCCCGCAGGTTCCGTGAAATGGGTCGCGCGCGCCAAGGCCTGTGCCTTGGGGCGCGCGACCCCCTGTCGGCCGGTCTCCGGGCTGGCGAAAACCCGTGGGCCCTTCCCAGATGCCGAGGCATCCAGTGGGCACGATCCACGGGGTGAAGGCGAGGCCTTCTTTCGCTTACCGTTGCGGGGGCAGCCCAGGTTGGGGCGCGGTCCGTGCCGGACGCGCCCTCCCTGGTTCCCGTTTAACTGCGCGGTCGCAATGACCGCGCGAGCACCAACGGGCGGGAGTATAGATCGACTGCAAGCCTTTCAGGCCGTACGCCCTAGTGAAACATGCCTTGGTAGCTATTATTTCAATAGCAAACATGACAGGCCAGGCCAAGGATTCCAAGGAGCTGTGACCGCAGGTAACGCCTTGCACACGGCCCCCCTGGGCCGGCACCGCCACCCAGAACGATTCAGAAGGCTTCAGGCGCTGCGGCGGCCCGGGGCCCGTGCTTTCTCCAAGAATGGACCCGCCCCCCGCCCGGGGGGCGCGACACACCGATCCATCGAACAAGAGAGGGAGATTTCCATGCAACGACCCCCTTCCGCCCGACGCGCCCTGCTGGCGCTGGCGGCCCCTGCCCTGCTGTGCCTGGGCGCCCCGAAGATGGCCGCGGCCGCCACGGCACCGGCCTGCGCGAGCGGCACCACCGTCACCATCGCCGGCGCGCCCGCGGCGCCCACGCTGTGCGGACTGCAGACGCCCGTCACCCCCGCGGGCGCATCGGCGCCGCTGCCGGTGAACGCCTACCTGGGCATCCAGTACGCGACGGCCGCGCGGTTCCAGCCCCCGGCGGCGACGGTCCCGGCCGGCAGCAACGTGGCGCAGACGGCCGCCGGCCCGTTCTGCCCGCAGGCCGCGCGGCCGAACCTTCCCACCAGCGCGCAGAGCGAGAACTGCCTGTACCTGAACGTCTTCACGCCGCAGTCGGCCATCGGCGCGCAGCCCCAGCGGCCGGTGCTGTTCTTCATCCACGGCGGCGCGTTCGTGGAAGGCAGCGGCTACCTGCCGCTGTACGACAGCGCCAAGGGCGCCACGGTGGGCAACCTGTACGACGGCTCGTACCTCGCGGCGGCGGGCGACATGGTGGTCGTCACCATCAACTACCGCCTGGGGGCGCTGGGCTTCCTGGCCCTCGACAACGCAGTGGAAAACCCCACCGTCGGGGGGCCGCTGCGGGGCAATTTCGGCATCCTGGACCAGCAGGCAGCGCTGGACTGGGTGCAGAAGTACATCGGCGCCTTCGGGGGCGATGCCACCCGGGTGACGGTCGCGGGCGAGAGCGCCGGGGCCATGTCGGCGGGGCTGCACCTGTTCTCGGCACCGGACAGCGCCACGCGCTTTCAGGCCGCCATCATGGAGAGCAACCCGGTGGGCTCGGTGTACCGCACGCCCGCGCAGGCGCAAGGCATAGGCAGCCTGTTCCGCGATGCCCTGTGCACCCAGGTGGGCGGGTGCCTTGCGAAGAAGCCCATCCTGCTGAAGGCCACGCCGGCGCAGATCGTCGCGGCCCAGGCGGGCCAGCTGTTCGGCACCCGGGGCAAGGCCGGCACCCCCAAGGCCCTGACCGCCGCCGAACGCGAGGCCGCCACGCGCCCGCTGGTGGGGCTTCTGGCCCAGGCGTCGCCCCAGGTCAACGATGGCCTGCCCTGGTCGCCCACCGTGGACGGCAAAGTCATCGTGGGCCAGCCGCTGGCCGGCTACAACGCGGTGTCCGCCACGGCCTCGATGCCGCCCAAGCCCTTCGTCTTCGGCGTGAACCGCGACGAGGGCGCCGTCTTCGCCGACCTGGCCTTCCTGAAGCTGGGGGTGGGGCTCAATTCCCTGGTCTTCAACGGGGAGCTGGTGCCGAAGGTCTGGCCGGACGACGCCAAGACCATTCTGGGCTACAGCACCACGGCACAAGGCCAGGCGGTCTTCCCCTACCGCGCGCCCACCCGGCCCGCGCCGAGCTACATGAACGGCACGGCGGCGACGCTGTCCGGCGTGATCAATGATTTCGCGTTCCGCTGCGGCAACCTGGCCATGGCGAACCGGGCGGCCGCCCGCAACGCGCAAGCGAGCCCCGCGCTGCCGGCCTTCGGCTACCTGTTCGCCCAGCCACCGCTGATCGACCTCTACAGCGCCGGCAAGCCGCCCACGGAAGTCGCGGCCTGCGCACCGGGCAAGAACGGCAACGTCTGCCACGGCAACGAGCTGCCCTACGTGTTCAACACCCTGGGAACGGCCTACGCGGTGTACACCCGGGGCAGCCAGCCGCCGCCGCCCGCCGACCAGGCCCTGGCCCAGACCATGGCCGCCGCCTGGGCGAGCTTCGTGAACAGCCCCGCCAGCCCGGCGCCATGGACGCCGGTGGCCGCCAGCGGCGCGCAGCTGCCGACGGCCTGGACGCCCTATGCCGGCCTGACCTCGTCGCTTTCGCAATGGAGCACCGCGGGCGGCCCCAGCAGCCTCCTGGCATCGTCCATCGATTCGGCGGCCCACTGCACCGCGCTGTGGAACACGGTGGCGCCCATCGGGGGGCAGTGACCGGGGTGGCATGGCGGCGCCGGGGCCAGGCCCGGCGCCGCGCAAAAGGGGACGGGCAGGCGCGGGCCGGCGGTCCCCTTCGCGCTTTTGGCTTCAGCGAGAGAGCGCGTCGGCCGTGGCGGCGTCCACGCGGCCCGTGATCGGCAGGCCCTTCGATTTTTGGAAGTTGCGCAGCGCGGTGGCCGTGCGGGCGCCGGCAGCGCCATCGGGCGTGCCCACGTTGTAGCCCAGGGCGTTCAGGCGCTCCTGCGCCTCGCGCACCGACATGGCAGGGGCGCCGGCCGGAGCCCCGGCGGGCGCGGGAACGCCGGCACGGGTCTGCGACGGTGCGGCACCGCCGTCCACGCCCAGGCGGCCGCCGCCGCCCAGGCCCTGGCCCTGCACGCTTTGCGCCTTGTAGTTGCGCAGCGCCACGACCATCTGGTTGTACGCGTCCATGAACGCGGCGGTGAGCACCTTGCCCTGCGCCGTGTTCTGGTAGCCGCCCAGCGAGCCGCCGGCCGAGCCGCCGAACAGGCTGCCGAAGCCGGCGAAATCGCTCTTGGAGGCGCTGCCTTCAGAGGCCGATATCTGCACGCCCGAGCGGTTGTCCACCAGGGTCAGCATGGCGCTGGCCTCGCGCGTCTTGAGCCCGCCGCCCAGGGCGCCGATGGCCCGGCCGCTACCGCCGCCGATGAGGCCGCCCAGCACGCCGCCGATGCCGCCGGCATCGCTGTTGGAGAACACGATCTCGGGCGACAGGCCGTAGTCGGAGGCGACCATCTGGCCCTTGCCGAAGTTACTGCCGCCGCGCATTTCGCCGGACTGCATGAGCGCGCGCTCGCGGTCCATGGCCGTCATGCCCGAGGCGCTGCGCTCCACCACGATGAAGCAGTTCGATTGCTGGATCAGCAGGCGCAGCAGGTTGGCCGTGGGCGGCAGGCGGTATTCGTTGCGCAGGATGGTGTACCAGCCGGCCTGCTGGTTTTCCACCAGCGACACGGTGCCCAGGGGCGAAGCGCACTTTTGCAGGTCGCTGCTTTCGTTGGCCGTGGCACCGCCGGCGGCCGCGCCGGTGGCGACCGTCTTGGACTCGGCGCTGCCCATCTTCATGTTGGTGGTTTCGCAGCCCGTCAGCAGGACGGCGGCACAGGCGGCGGCCAGCAGTGGCAAGGTCTTCTTGGACATTGGAGGGTACCTCTCAGGGAAAAGGGTGGAGACGCCACCTTGCGGCGAAAGGGCGCGAGCAAGGGCGTCGGCCGGAACGCCCGGCCTGCCAGGGGCGGCGACGGATCATAGCGCCGCGGCCGGGCAGCTGGCCACCGGCGCAGGTCCCATGCGGTAGATCCACACCGCATGCCCGCCGTCCGGCTGCAGGCGGGCATGCGGCGTGGCCCCCGGCACCTCGAACGCCAGGCTGACCAGCCAGGAGCCCGGCGCCATTTCCGCCTGCGCCTTGGCCGCGGCGCGGGCCATGCTCTCAGGGCGCTGGAACAAATACACCATCGTGCAGCCGCTCCAGTCGGCGCGCCACAGGTCGCCCCGACGCACCTCGGCCCACGGGCAGCGCAGCGCGCACAGCAGTCGCAGCGGCCGGCTCCATTCCACGCCCGCCAGCCGCGCCTGCGGGTAGGCCCGGCGCAGGGCGAGCAGGCCGTCGCCCAGGCCGCAGCCGGCGTCCAGCACCCGCGCGCCCGCCGGCAGCGCCACCGCGCGGGGCAGGCCAAGCAGCGCATCGTGCGGCGTGGGAAACAGGGGCGCATCGCGCCAGGCGTTGAGCGGGTACACCAGCAGCAGCAGCGCGAGCGGCACCAGCCAGGCCCAGGCCGGCACGCTGGCCGCGCCGGACAGCGCCAGCGACAGCGGAAACCCCGCCGCGATCAGCCCGCGGCGCCACCAGCCCGTGCCGAGCACGCTGGCCGCAGTGCCCACGGCGCAGGCCGCGATCAGCGCCGCCACCGGCGCCACCCGGCCCTGCAGGCCCAGGTACGCCAGCCATGCGGCGGCCCAGGCCAGGAGGGCGGGCAGGGGCCAGGGCAGTCGGTGCATGGAGGGTGGGAGTCCGGTGGGGAGGGAGCAGCGCCGAGTTTAGTGAGCCGCGCGCGGGGCGTTCAACCGCAGGCCCCCATTCCGGCGGCATCAAGACACGACCGGAAACGATAACCAATGGATATCAATCCATCATTTCATTTCAATTTACGGCCCGCAGGCCGCGCCCTAGGATGCCCCTCAATGCCCGGTCCATGGGCATGCATACAACAGGAGACAAACCATGTGGTGCCGCATCCCCCTGCCCGGCCTGGCCTTGGCCGCCGCCGTCCTCATCCCCCTGGGCGCCAGCGCCCAGGAATGGCCGACCCGGCCCGTCCGCATCCTGGTGGGCTCGGCCCCGGGCGGCGGCACCGACGCCATGGCCCGTGCCGTGGCCGACCGGCTGGGCCCGCTGCTCAAGCAGCCCACGGTGGTGGAAAACCGCCCCGGGGCCTCCAACACGCTGGCGGCCGATGCCACCGCCAAGTCCATCGACGGCCACACGATGGTGATGGGCGTGGTCACCGCGCACGCCATCGCCCCGCACCTCTTGAAGCTGGCCTACGACAACAACCGCGACCTGGTGCCGGTGGCCTTCGTGGGCGCGGTGCCCAACGTGCTGGTGGTGACCAACGCCCTGCCCGCGCAGTCGGTCAAGGAGCTGGTGGCCCTGGCGAAGAAAGCGCCCGGCACCATCAACTTCGCCAGCAGCGGCGCGGGCAGCACGCAGCACATCGCGGCCGAGATGTTCAAGGACGCGGCCGGCATCGACCTGATGCACGTGCCGTACAAGGGCAGCGGCACCGCGCTGGTCGATCTGGTGGGCGGCCAGGTGCAGATGAGCTTCGACACCATGCCCTCGGTGCTGGGCCAGATCAAGTCCGCCAAGATGCGCGCCCTGGCCGTGACCACGCCGCAGCGCAACCCGCAGCTGCCGCAGGTGCCCACCATGGCCGAGGCCGGCCTGCCGCAGGTGGACATCAGCGCCTGGTACGGCATCTACATGCCTGCCGCCACGCCCAAGGCAGTGCAGCAGAAGGTGCACGACGCGGTGAACGAGGTGCTGGCCATGCCCGAAACGCAGACCCGCCTGGGCGCCGTCGGGGCCGAACTCAAGCCGATCTCGCAGGCCGAGTTCATCGCCTTCCAGAACGCCGAGTTCAAGCGCTACGGCGACCTCATCCGCAAGAACAACATCCGCATCGACTAGCAGGACAAGCCGCCCATGAACACGCAAGACCGCCCCGTGGTGGCCCTCACGCTCGGCGACCCCGCCGGCATCGGCCCCGAACTCATCGCCCGCCTGCTCGCCAGGCCCGAAACCGCGCAGCGGGCCAACACCGTGCTGGTGGGCGATCCCTGGCTGTGGGAGGACGGCCAGCGCATCGCCGGCGTGCAGGTGGCGACCGATGCCGTGGGCGCGCTGGCCGATGTGCGGGGCCGCGCGGGCACCGCGCGGCCCGCCTTCCTGGCCCTGGACACGGTGGCCCCGGCCGACGTGCAGCGCAGCCGCGCCGGGGCGGCCGGGGGCCGCTCGGTGCTGCAGGTGCTGGACCGCTGCATGGACGCGGCGCTGGCCGGCGACATCGACGCCATCTGCTTTGCACCGCTGAACAAGCAGGCCATGAAGATCGGCGGCATGCAGCACGAGGACGAGCTGCACCACTTCGCCCGGCACCTGGGCGTGACAGGCTACTTCTGCGAGTTCAACACGCTGGGCGACCTGTGGACCTCGCGCATCTCCTCGCACGTGCCGCTCAAGGACGTGGCGAGCTACCTGAGCGTGGAGCGCATCCAGCAGGCGGCCGAGCTGATCTACCGCTCGCTGCTCGCCAGCGGCGTCGCGGCACCGAAGGTGGCCATTGCCGCCTTCAACCCGCACGGCGGCGATGGTGGCGTGTGCGGGCGCGAGGAGATCGACACCATCGCGCCCGCCGTGCAGGCGCTGCAGGCGCGCGAATGGCCCACGCCGACGCCCTTCCACGGCCCGTTCCCGGCCGACACCATCTTCCTGAAGGCACAGGCCGGCGAGTACCAGGCCATCGTGACCATGTACCACGACCAGGGCCAGATCGCGATCAAGCTGCTGGGCTTCTCGCGCGGGGTCACGGTGCAGGGCGGCCTGCCGATCCCGATCACCACGCCCGCGCACGGCACCGCCTACGACATCGCCGGCCAGGGCCGGGCCAGCGCCGAGGCGACCTGGCAGGCCTTCCAGATCGCCTGCCGCATGGGCAGCGCGCAGCGCGCCAAGGCGCTGGCCGCCGCCTGACCCCCTTCCCACCATTCAGAGACACCACCATGAAAATCCAATCCGTCCGCGCCCGTGTGTTCCAGTGGAAGGGCCAGACCGTGCCGCCGCAGGGCCACTTCTGCTCCAACGCCATGGACCTGCTGTATTCGCCATCCGAGAGCATGAGCACCTTCCGTTTCCATGCGTGGACGGTGGTGGAGATCGAGACCGACGACGGCATCGTGGGCCTCGGCAACGTGGCGCTGGCGCCGAAGATCGCCAAGGCCATCATCGACGAGTACCTCGCGCCCCTGGTCATCGGCCAGGACCCCTGGGACTACGAATACCTGTGGCAGCGCATGTACCGCAGCACGCACGCCTGGGGCCGCAAGGGCGTGGCCATGGCCGCCATCTCGGCGGTGGACCTGGCGATCTGGGACATCCTGGGCAAGAGCGTGAACAAGCCTGTGTTCAAGCTGCTGGGCGGCCGCACCAAGGAGAAGATCCCCTGCTACTACAGCAAGCTCTACCGCACCGACCTGAAGGCGATGCAGGACGAGGCGCAAACCTTCCTCGACCAGGGCTTCAAGGCCTTCAAGATGCGTTTCGGCTACGGCCCCGCGCACCTGCAGCACGGCGTGCAGGAGAACCTGAAGTCGGTCGCGGCGGTGCGCGAGGTGATCGGCTACGACACCGACCTGATGCTCGAGTGCTACATGGGCTGGAATCTCGAATACGCCAAGCGCATGCTGCCCAAGCTCGCGAAGTTCGAGCCGCGCTGGCTGGAGGAACCCGTGATCGCCGACGACATCGATGGCTATGCCGAACTGAACGCGATGAACATCATCCCCATCTCGGGCGGCGAGCACGAGTTCGGCCTGTACGGCTTCAAGCAGCTGCTGGACAGGAAGGCCGTGAGCGTGGTGCAGTACGACACCAACCGGGTGGGCGGCATCACCGCCGCGCACAAGATCAACGCGCTGTGCGAAGCGCATTCCGTGCCGGTGATTCCGCACGCAGGCCAGATGCACAACTACCACCTGACCATGAGCACGCTGGCCTCGCCCATGGCGGAGTACTTTCCCATCTTCGACGTGGAGGTGGGCAACGAGCTGTTCTGGTACCTCTTCGACGGCGAGCCCATCGCGGAGAACGGCTTCCTGCAACTCCAGGACGACGTGCCGGGCCTGGGCCTTTCGCTCAAGACCGAGTACCTCGACCAGTTCGACATCGTGGAATAGACGCGAAGGACACGCCATGCCCGGCCTCTCCACCCCCCGCTACCGCGGCATCTTCCCCGTCGCGCCCACCCCGTTCCACGAAGACGGCACGCTGGACCTGGCCAGCCAGAGGCGCTGCCTGGACTTCATGATCGACTCGGGCGTGGACGGCCTGTGCATCCTGGCCAACTTCTCCGAGCAGTTCCTGCTGTCGGACGACGAACGCGAGGTGCTGACGCGCACCGCGCTGGAACACGTCGCCGGCCGCGTGCCGGTGATCGTCACCACCACGCACACCAGCACCGCCGTCTGCGCCGCGCGCAGCCGGCGCGCGCAGGACATGGGTGCGGCGATGGTCATGGTCATGCCGCCCTACCACGGCGCCACCTTCCGCTTCGGCGAGGCGCCGGTGCGCGCCTTCTACCAGGGCGTGTCGGACGCCATCGGCATTCCCATCATGGTCCAGGACGCACCGGCGGCCGGCACGCCGCTGTCGCCCGCCTTCCTGGCCGACATGGCGACGACGATCGAGCAGGTGTGCTACTTCAAGATGGAGACGGCCGGCGCCGCAACGAAGCTGCGCGAGCTGATCGCCCTGGGCGGCGAGGCCATCGAAGGCCCGTGGGACGGCGAGGAAGCCATCACCCTGCTGGCCGACCTGGAGGCCGGCGCCACCGGCGCCATGACCGGCGCGGGCTTTGCCGACGGCATCCGCCCCATCCTCCAGGCGCACCGCCAGGGCGATGCGGACGCGGCCTTCGCCCACTACCAGCGCTGGCTGCCGCTCATCAACCACGAGAACCGCCAGGCGGGCTTCCTGGCCGCCAAGGCGCTGATGAAGGAAGGCGGCGTGATCGCCTGCGAGGCGCCGCGCGCGCCCTGGCCACCGATGCACCCCGAGGTGCGCCGCCAGCTCATCGGCATCGCGCGGCGGCTCGATCCGCTGGTGCTGCGCTGGGGGCGCTGAAAGCGCGCAAAAAAAAGCGGCGATGCGCCCGCCGCGCGACCGCCAGGGCGCTGTTCGATCCACACCAAGGGAGACCACCACCATGCAACGTCGGGAGCTTCTGAAGACCGCCGGCCTTTCGCTGGCCGCATCCACCCTGGGGCCGGCCACGGTCCTCGCCCAGGCCCCGGCGGGGCGCGCGCCGCGCGAGGTGCTGCTGCTGATCGAGAAATCGAGCCACTGCATCAGCCACTACGACATCGCCAGCGGCGAGCGGCTGCACACCATCGCCCTGCCCCCGTTCCCGCACGAATTCGTGGTGGACGCGGCGCAGCGGTACGCCTACGTAGGCCACTACGGCGTGGAGACCTCGGGGCACCCGGGCCCGGGCGGCACCAGCGTGCTGCAGATCGACCTGGCCACGCGCACGCTGGCGCGCACCATCGACCTGGCGCCGTTCAACCGCCTGCACGGCATCCAGATGGACCAGTCGGGCCGCCTCTACGTGCTGAGCGAGGACCGCGCGCAGCTGGCCGTGCTGGACCGGCCCGAGACCGACACCGCCGTGCGGCGCGCGGTGCCGGTGGGCGGCATCAAGAGCCATCTGTTCGCGCTCACCCGGGACGGCCAGACGGCCTACGCGATGAACCTGCTCACGCACTCGGTGACGCAGTTCAGGCCGCACGACGCCGCGTTCGCGCCGGTGGCCTGCGTGCCCGGCGACAAGCCCGAAGGCAACGCGCTCAGCGCCGACGAGCGCACGCTGTACGTCACCTGCCGCTGGAGCAACACGCTGTGCGCCATCGATACGGCCACCATGAAGGTCGTGCGCAGCGCACCCGCGCGCAACGACCCCACGCGCATCTACCGCTGCCGCGACGGCCGGCTGCTGGTGTCCCACTACGGCGACCGCAGCCTGTCCATCGTGGACCCGGCGACGCTCGCCGAGCAGGCCCACATTCCCATGGACGCGCGCCCCATCGCGGTCAGCCTGCATCCCACCCGGCCCTGGGCCTTCGTGAGCCAGGACAACGACCGGGTCGGGATCTTCCACCTGGAATCGCGCCGGTTCGAGCGCTTCATCGCCACGCAGCGCGAACCGGACGTGTCGTACACGCTGCAGGGCTGAGCGCGGCGGGGGTGGCGGGCGGGCTGCGGCATCTTCGCCACACCCGTGCGGGCAGGGTGTAACGCCGGGGCGGCGGTGCCGGCGGCGTGGATGGCGGCTTTTACAATGTCCTGTTGCCATTGCGCACAGAGCGTTACCAATACGCCGCGCCTTCCCATCACGCCATCCCACCAAAGGTTCCTTTTGCGCCCGCCCCTCGATTCGTCCCTGCCCACCCCGGGCCCGTCCTCGGAACCGCCCCTGGTGGTGGACCTGGACGGCACGCTCATCCTGACGGACATGCTGCACGAATCGTCGCTGCAGCTGCTGCGGGACGGGCTGTGGCGCGCGCTGGCCCTGCCCGTATGGCTGGCGCGGGGCAAGGCGGCGCTCAAGCAGGAGATCGGGCAGCGGGTGCAGATGGACGTAGCCACGCTGCCCTACAACGTGCCTTTCGTGCAGTGGCTGCGCAACCAGCACGCGGCCGGGCGGCGCACCGTGCTGTGCACAGCCTCCGACCGCTCGGTGGCGCAGGCCATCGCCGCCCACCTGGGGTGCTTCGACCAGGTCATGGCCAGCGATGGCGCCACCAACCTCGCCGGGCGGGCCAAGGCCGCCGCGCTGGTGCAGGCCTTTGGCGAGCGCGGCTTCGACTACGCCGGCAACTCGCAGGCGGACGTGCCGGTGTGGCAGGCCGCGCGCTCGGCCATCGTGGTCAATGCTTCGGGCGCCGTCACCCGGCGGGCCGAGGCGCACGGCAACGTGGCCGAGCGCTTTCCCCGCGAGCCCGCGGGCCTCAAGCCCTGGCGCAAGGCCCTGCGGCTGCACCAGTGGCTCAAGAACCTGCTGCTGTTCGTGCCGCTGGTGGCGGCCCACCGCGTGGCCGACGGCGAGGCCTGGGGCCTGCTGCTGGTGGCCTTCCTGGCCTTCAGCCTGTGCGCCTCGTCGGTCTACGTGGCCAACGACCTGCTCGATCTGGAAAGCGACCGCCGGCACCCGCGCAAGCGCCTGCGGCCCTTCGCCTCGGGCGCGCTGGCCGCCTGGCAGGGCGTGGCCCTGGTGCCGGTGCTCACGGCGGCGAGCTTCGCGCTGGCCTGGCAGGTGGGCCAGGGGTTCTTCGGCTGGCTGCTGGGGTACTTCGCCATCACCTGGGCGTATTCGCTCGCGCTCAAGCGCTGGGTGCTGGTCGATTGCATCGCGCTGGCGGTGCTCTACACGCTGCGCATCGTGGCGGGCGCCTACGCCATCACGCAGCCGCTGTCGTTCTGGCTGCTGGCGTTCTCGGGCTTTCTCTTCCTGTCGCTGGCCTTCGTCAAGCGCTATGCCGAGCTGATGGTGCAGCAGGCCGCGGGCAAGACGCAGGCGCACGGGCGCGGCTACCTCACCTCGGACGCACCCATCGTGCAGAACCTGGGCATCGCCGCCGGCTACACGGCCGTGGTGGTGCTGGCGCTTTACCTCAACAGCGAATCGGTGCTGCTGATGTACCGCGCGCCGGAGATGATCTGGGCCGCCGTGCCCGTGATGGTGTTCTGGGTGAGCTGGATGTGGCTGCGCGCGGTGCGCGGGCAGATGCATGACGACCCGCTGGTCTTCGCCTTCAAGGATCGCGCCAGCCTGGCCGCGGGCGCGCTGTTCAGCCTGGCGATGGTCGCCGCCGCCCTGGGACTGCCGTGGTAGCCGTGCGCTCCTGGGGCCGCCTGAGCGCCGACGACCACGATCTGCGCATCCTGGCCGAACGGCCGCTGGCGCATCTGCCGCGCGAGCCCGGTCAGCACGGGCTGGCGTTCGGCATGGGCCGCAGCTACGGCGACGTGTGCCTGAACCCCGGCGGCGCGCTTTGGTCGCTGCGCGGGCTGGACCGCTTCATCGCCTGGGACGGGGCCACCGGCGACCTGACCTGCGAGGCCGGCATGCTGCTGCGCGACATCCAGCGCACCTTCGTGCCGCGCGGCTGGATGCTGCCCGTGACCCCGGGCACCCAGCTGGCCACCGTGGGCGGCGCCATCGCCAACGACGTGCACGGCAAGAACCACCATGTGCATGGCTCCTTCGGCGACCACGTGCAGGAACTGCGGCTGCTGCGCACCGACGGGCTGTCGATCCGCTGCGGCCCGCAGCTGCACCCCGATTGGTTCGCCGCCACGGTGGGCGGCCTGGGCCTGACCGGCGTGGTCACCCAGGCCACGCTGCGGCTGCGGCGCGTGCCCGGCCCCTGGCTGGACACCGAGACCCTGCCCTACGGCTCGCTGGGCGAGTTCTTCGCCCTCGCCGATGCCTCCGAGGCCGGCTGGGAGCACACCGTCTCGTGGATCGACTGCCTCTCGGGCGCCCGGGCCGGCGCCACGCGCGGCATCTTCCTGCGCGCCAATGCCGCCGCGCCCGAATCCCAGCACGGCCCCACCCCGAAGGACCGCCAGCGCACCGTGCCGTTCGCGCCGCCCGTCTCGCTGGTCAACCGCCTGAGCCTGCGCCCCTTCAACGCGGCGTACTACCACCTGAACCGCCGCCGCGCCGGCCGCGCGCTGCAGCACTACGAACCGTTCTCCTACCCGCTGGACAACCTGCAGGAATGGAACCGCATCTACGGCCGCCGGGGCTTCTACCAGTACCAGTGCGTGGTGCCTCGCCCGCACGGCCCCGATGCCGTGGGCGCCCTGCTGCGCGAGATCACCGCGTCGGGCCAGGGCAGCTTCCTGGGCGTGCTCAAGACCTTCGGCGACCGCGAATCGGTGGGCCTGCTGAGCTTTCCGCAGCCGGGCGTCACGCTGGCGCTCGACTTTCCCAACCTCGGCGAGCGCACGCTGCGGCTGTTCGACCGGCTCGATGCCGTCGTGGCCGAGGCCGGCGGGCGCCTGTACCCCGCCAAGGACGCGCGCATGCCGCGCGCCCTGTTCGAGGCCGGCTACCCGAAGCTCGCCCAATTCCTTCCGTACCGCGACCCGAACATCCGCTCCGCGATGTCGCGGCGCCTGATGGGCGACTGACCTGCGGCTTTTTCTCCAAGACAAGAACGAACTCACCGCCAACATGCAGAACAACAACAACGCCAGCAACGCACCGCAGACCCTCGTGATCGTCGGCGCCACCTCGCTGATCGCGCAGCACTGCGCGCGCCAATGGCTGCAGGCCGGCGGCATCGGCCGCGTGGTGCTCGTGGGGCGCGACGCGGCCCGTCTGCAGGGCGTGGCCGACGACCTGCAGGTGCGCCAGCCCCAGGCCCGCATCGACGTGATGGCCGGCGACGTGACGCAGGCGGCCTCCATCGCCGCGCTGGTGCAGCACCTGGTGGCGCAGGGCGTGCCGGACACCGTGCTCATCGCCCACGGCAGCCTGCCCGACCAGGCCCGGTGCCAGGGCGACCTGGCCAGCGCCGAGCAGGCCATGGCCGTCAACGGCCTGTCGCCCGCGCTGTGCGCGGAGGCGTTCGCCGGCGCGATGCAGGTGGCGGGGCGGGGCACGATCGGCATCATCGGTTCGGTGGCCGGCGACCGCGGCCGCAAATCCAACTACGTGTACGGCGCCGCCAAGGGCCTGGTGGAGCGCTACGCCGAAGGCCTGCAGCACCGCCTGGCGGGCTCGGGCGTGAAGGTGGTGCTCATCAAGCCGGGCCCCACCGACACGCCGATGACGGCGCACCTCAAGGCGCGCGGCGCCAAGCTCGCCAGCGTGGAGCAGGTGGCCCAGGCGGTGGTGCGCGGCATGGCCCGCGGCACGCCCGTGGTCTATGCCCCGGCGAAATGGGCGCTCATCATGGCCGTGATCCGCAACCTGCCGCGCGCGGTCTTCCACAAGATGGACATCTGACCCATGCCATGGACCCCTGAACGCCGCCGCCTCTGGGCGGCGGTGGCCCTTGCGGGCTATGCCACGCTCTTTGCCCTGGCGACGGCCGTGGCGGCCTGGCGCACCTTCACGTCCGTGCCGATCTGGGACATGTGGGGCGCACTGGAGTTCTATGCCGATGTGCGCGATGGCGCCGGCTGGCAGGCCTGGTGGCGGCTCTTCAACGAGCACCGCATCGTGCTGTCCAAGGCCTTGTTCTGGATGGAATACCGCTGGTTCGGCGGCACCCAGGCCTTCCTGATCGCGGTCAACTACCTGCTGGTGGCGGGCAGCATCGCCACCTTCTGGGCCTTCCTGAAGGCACGCCTGGGGCCGATGACCCGCACGGCGTCGGTGGCGGCCCTGGCGCTGCTGTCCGTCTGGCTGCTGTCGTGGGTGCAGCAGGAAAACCTCACCTGGGCGTTCCAGAGCCAGTTCTTCCTGGCCCAGTGGCTGCCGCTGGCCGGGCTGTACTGCCTGTACCGCGCCACGCAGGCGCCGCAGGACGTGGGCTGGTTCGCCGGCGGCTGCGCCCTGGGCGTGCTGAGCATCGGCAGCATGGCCAACGGCATCATGGCGCTGCCCATGATGGCGCTCTACGCCGCCGTGGCGCGCATGGGCTGGCGCCGCGTGGCACTGCTGGCGCTGCTGGGCGCCGCGGGCATCGGCGTGTACATGGCGGACTTCGCCGCGCCGACGCCCCGCCCCGGCCTGCTGGCCATGCTGCAGAGCCGGCCGCTGGGCCTGCTGCAGTACACGCTGCAATACCTGGGCAGCCCGTTCCAGCACCTGGCGCGCAAGATGGAGACGATGTGGATCAGCCAGGCCTTCGGCGTGCTGTTCACCGTGCTGGCACTGGCTCGCCTGGTGCCCGCGCTGCGCGCCCCGCGCACGCACGCGCTGGAGCTGTCGCTGCTCACCTTCGTGGCCTTCGTGGCGGGCATCGCCTTCGCCACCGCCAGCGGCCGGCTGCAGTTCAGCATGGAGGGCTCGCTGGCCAGCCGCTACACCACGCCCACGATGATGGCCTGGGCCGCCCTGGGCGTGCTGTACGCCCCGCGCGTGCTGGCCCTGCACGGCCTCGCGCGCGCCGGTGCCGCCGTGCTGCTGGTGGCGGTGCTGGCGCAGATGCTGTCGGTGCAGGTGCGCGACACCAAACGCAGCGATGTCGCGCACCTGCGCATGACCGGCGCGCTGGCGCTGGCGATGGGCGTGCACGACGAACGGCGCATCGGCATGCTGATCTGGGACCGGGCCCTGGGCGAGCGCATCGTCGCCAAGGCCCGCCAGCACGGCCACTCGATCTTCGGCCAGCCGCCGCTCGCCGACGCCGCCACGGCCCTGGGCTCGCACACGGACGTGCCGCCCGCCCGCTGCACGGCCTTCGTGGACTGGGTGCAGCGCGTGCCCGGCGACCCGCGCTTCGTCTCGGTGAGCGGCGCACTGCTGCCCTCCGAAGGCGATGCGCCGCCGCCATCGATGCGCCTCGTCGCGCCCGATGGCACCGTGGTGGGCCTGGGCGTTCCCCACCGCTGGCGCAAGCTGAGTGCGCCGGGTGGCCCCCATGCGCCCGCACGCTACCTGACCTTCACCGCCTACCTGCAGGCCGCGCCCGAGGCGCTGCCCACTGCCGTGACCCTGACCGCACCCGGCACCGACTGCTCGGTGGCCCTGCAGATACCGGCGCCGCAATGAGCGACCCGAACCCGCCGAGAAAAACCAACACCATGAAGAACGCCAAAATCATCCTGCCGGGAGGCGCCGGCCTCGTGGGCCAGAACCTCGTGGCCCACCTGAAGCTGCACGGCTATCACAACCTCGTCGTGCTGGACAAGCACGCAAGCAACCTCGCCATCCTGCGCCAGGTGCACCCCGACATCGTGGCCGAGGACGCCGACCTGGCCGAGCCCGGCGCGTGGGAGCGCCACTTCGAGGGCGCGGACGTGGTGGTCATGCTGCAGGCGCAGATCGGCGCGCCGCAGGCCGACCCGTTCGTGCGCAACAACCTCACCTCCACCGGCCGCATCCTCGATCTGATCCAGCGCCACCGCATCCTGCAGACCGTGCACATCAGCTCCTCGGTGGTCGAGTCGGTCGCCCAGGACCACTACACCGAGACCAAGCGCGCGCAGGAAAAGATGGTGCTGGACAGCGGCATTCCCTGCGTGGTGCTGCGGCCCACGCTGATGTTCGGCTGGTTCGACCGCAAGCACCTGGGCTGGCTGTCGCGCTTCATGCGCAAGGTGCCGGTGTTCCCCATTCCGGGCAGCGGCCGCTACATGCGCCAGCCGCTGTACGCGGCGGACTTCTGCCGCATCATCGTGCGCTGCATCGAGGAGCGCCGCGTGGGCGGCGTGTTCAACATCACGGGGCTGGAGAAGGTGGACTACATCGACATCATTCGCCAGATCAAGGCCGCCACGGGCGCGGGCGCCTGGATCGTGAAGATCCCCTACGGCCTTTTCTACCTGCTGCTCAAGGTGTGGGCGCTGTTCGACAAGGACCCGCCGTTCACCGCCGACCAGCTCAAGGCGCTGGTGGCCCACGACGAGTTCGAGGTGATCGACTGGCCCGGCATCTTCGGCGTGCGCGCCACACCCTTCGCCGAGGCCATCCACGAAACCTTCAACCACCCGGAATACAGCCGCGTGGTGCTGGAGTTCTGATGAGTGCGCACACCCCCTCTCCTTCCGCATCCACGGCCGCCGCGCCGGGCCAGCGCATCGCCGTACTGGGCGCCGGCCCCATGGGCCTGGCGGTGGCCTACCAGCTCGCGCGCGAAGGCCACCGGCCCGTGGTCTTCGAGGCCGACGACCGCGTGGGCGGCATGACCGCGATGTTTGACTTCGACGGCCTGGCCATCGAGCGCTACTACCACTTCCACTGCACCTCCGACCACGCCTTCCTGCAGATGCTCGACGAACTGGGGCTTTCGGACCGGATGCGCTGGCGCGCCACGCGCATGGGCTACTGGTTCCAAAAGCGCCTGCAGCCCTGGGGCAACCCGGTGGCGCTGCTGCGCTTTCAGGGTCTGGGCCTGGTCGCCAAGTTCCGCTACGGTCTGCACGCGTTCCTGTCCACGAAGCGCACCGACTGGAAGCCGCTGGACGGCGAAGAGGCCACGGGCTGGATCCGCCGCTGGGTGGGCAAGGAGGCCTACGAGGTGCTGTGGCGGCGCCTGTTCGACTACAAGTTCTACGACCATGCCGGCAACCTGTCGGCCGCGTGGATCTGGAGCCGCATCCGCCGCATTGGCCGCTCGCGCTACAGCCTGATGCGCGAAAAGCTCGGCCACCTCGACGGCGGCTCGGCCACGCTGCTGGACGGCATGGTGGCCGACATCCAGCGCCACGGCGGCGAGATCCGCCTGTCCACGCCCGTCACCCGCGTGCGCATGGACGCCACGCGCGTGCAGGGCGTGGAGACCGCGCAGGGCTTCGAGGCCTTCGACAAGGTGGTGAGCACCATTCCCCTGCCCTACGTGCCGCGCACCATGCCCGACCTGCCGCCCGCGCTGCTGGCGCAGTACGGCGCGCTGCAGAACATCGCCGTGGTCTGCGTAATCGCCAAGCTGCGCCAGCCGCTGACCGAGAACTTCTGGCTCAACGTGAACGATCCGGACATGGACATTCCCGGCCTGGTCGAATACAGCAACCTGCGCCCGCTGGCGGAGTCGGTGGTGTATGTGCCGTTTTACATGCCCGGCGAGCACCCCAAGTTCGCCGAGCCCGACGCGGCCTTCCTCGACAAGGTGCGCCGCTACCTGAAGGCCATCAACCCGAAGCTGCAGGACAGCGACTTCCTGGCCCTGCGCGCCAGCCGCTACCGCTACGCCCAGCCCATCTGCCCGCCCAACTACCTGGACAGCCTGCCGCCCGTGCAGCTGCCGGTGCGCGGCCTGTGGGTGGCCGACACGTCCTACTACTACCCCGAGGACCGCGGCATCTCCGAGAGCATCGGCTTCGGGCGCCAGATGGCCGCGCAGGCGGCCGCGGCACCGGTCTAGGCCCCGCATGCTCGCGCAGTTCCGCTCCCGGCAGTTCGTGGCCTTCCTGGTGACCGGCGGCCTGGCCGCGCTCGCCAACTTCATCGCGCGCATCGTGCTCAACCAGTGGATGCCGTTTTCCTACGCCGTGGTGCTGGCCTACGGCGTGGGCATGGTCACGGCCTTCCTGCTGGCGCGCGCCTTCGTGTTCCAGGGCAGCCAACAGTCGGTGCGCAAGTCCGCCGCGTTCTTCGTGCTGGTGAACCTCGTGGCGGTGGCGCAGACCTGGGCCGTGAGCCTGCTGCTGGCGCGCCAGGTACTGCCCGCCCTGGGCGTGACCGCCTTCGTGCCCGAGATCGCCCATGCCGTGGGCGTGGCCGTGCCGGTGTTCACGAGCTACCTGGGCCACAAGCGCTGGTCCTTCGCCGACCGCGCATGAAGCCCGGCCACGCCGTCGCTGCGGCCGGGGCCTGCACGGCGGCCTACGTGGCCGCCCTGGTGTGGGCCGACGCGCGCAACCAGGTCTTCGCGCAGTTGCCGCAGGTGCTCGCGTGGATGCCCTCGATGGCGGCGATCGCCTTCGCCTCCTACCTGCTGCGCTACCTGCGCTGGCGCTGGCTCCTGGCCCGCGCGGGGCACGCCGTGCCCTGGGGTGCGGGCTTTCTGGCGTACCTCTCGGGCTTCGCCTTCACCGCCACCCCCGGCAAGGTGGGCGAGCTGGTGCGTGTGCGCTACTTCGCGCGCGCCGGCGTGCCGGCGGCGCGCACCGTCTCGGCTTTCGTGTACGAGCGCGCGTTCGACCTCCTGTGCGTGGTGCTGCTGGCGGCGCTGGCCATCCCCGCCCTGCCGCTGTTCGCGGTGCTGGTGGCGTTCGTGGCGGGCATGATCGGCGCCGTCGTGCTGGTGGCGGCACGGCCCGCATGGCTGCTGCGCGGTGCCGCCCGGCTGCGCCGCCGCGGCTGGCCGCGACTGTCGCGTGCGGTGCGGGCCCTGGCGCTGGGATTGGCCGGCTGCAGGGCGTGGCTGCACCCGCTGGATTGGGGGCTTTCGCTGGGCCTGGGCCTGGCCGCATGGGGCCTGGTGGCGCTGTCGTTCGCCTGGCTGCTGCACGGGCTGGGCATCGGCCTGCCCTGGCGCGATGCCGCGGCCCTCTACCCCACCGCCATGCTGGCCGGCGCCGCGTCCATGCTGCCAGCCGGCATCGGCACCACCGAGGCCACCCTGGTCGCCCTGCTGGCACTGCACGCCGTGCCGCTGGGCCTGGCCACGCTGGCGGCCGTGGGCATCCGCGTGGCCACGCTGTGGTTCGCCGTGCTGTGCGGCTTCGTGGCCATCGGGGTGCTGGAGCGCCGGCGCGCGCCGGGCGACGCCGGCAGGTGAGCGCGCTGGCGCAGCGCGTCAGCCAATGGCCGGCTCTACTGCCGGCTCCACGGGACGCAGCTTCGCACGCCCCTCCGCCAGCGCCTCGGCCGTGATGGCGGCCTTGTGGCGGTGCGCCGTCGCCGCGTCCGACAGGATCTTCCACAGCGCATCGTTGCCAGGCGACATGTGGTCCAGGATGCCGCTGGCGATCAGGTCGGCCGGGTTCTGCAAGCCCGACGTCTGCGCTCCAGGCCGCGTATAGCCCGCCCCCAGTTGCTCCAGTTCCGTGTTGGACAACGGCCGGACCTCGCCGCCCCGGGCCGTCGATCCGTCGAAGAACTCGGGGTGGAACTGCAAGCCGATCAGCGGCGCGCGCGGCTGGGACGATTCGACCGCCATGATGGCCCGCCAGGCGGTCTCGCCCCCTTCCGAGGGAATGGTCCGGCGCAGCGAGGTGCTCAGGTGCGGCCGCCCCTCTGGTGGGTCGATCACGGCCTGGTGGTGATAGACGGCCGCGCGGATGCCTTGCAGCGCTGTGCCGAAGACGCCGACGCTGTTGTCCGCAACCTCGGTGGCCCGCGCCTGCCCGGCTTTTTCGCCTTGGTCGTTGTCGAGCGTGCGGACGCCGACCTGGTGCCCCACATGCTGCTGCAGCGCCGCGCCGAAAAATACATTGGTCATCTGAAAGCCCCGGCAGATCGCCATCAAGGGCACGCCGCGGTGAAAGCACTGGTGCAGCAGACCCATTTCGAGCACGGACCGTCGGTAGTCGCCCTTCCAGTCCGTCTGCGGCTCGGCCTGCTGGTTGTACAGGCGGGGCGAAAGGTCTTCGCCGCCAGGCAGCACGACGGAGTCCACGTGCCGTGCCAGGATCTCGGCCTTGGCCAGGATCTGCGCGATCTTCGGCAGGGCTTCGGGGTTCGCCAGGGCATCGATCACGAGGCGCTGCGGCAAGGATTGGTCGCTGCCCGGCTGCGAGGCCAGATGTTCGAGGTGCGCCTCGACCTCCGCATCCACCGCCTTCGCCTGCAGCGAGGCGGCCCGCATCTCGACCCGCAGAGGCAAGGTGCCCGCCACAGCCTCGAGCTTGGCAACCACGCGCGGGACGGTGATGCCCCGCGAGTCATGCGAGACCAGCGTGGCCGTGGTGGGCCGGGTGAGGCCAACGGTCGCGTCGGACACCGCGTCGATGGTGAAGCGCCCCTTCGTGCCCAGGAACAAGGTGTCGGTCAGGACGGACGGTCCTTGGGTGGCGGACGCTTCGATCCGCGTACCCTCGGCCACCGAGGTGCTGAGGAAGTGCGTGCCGGGCATCTTCACGCCCGTGAACACGCAATCACCCGTCAGTTGCGCATCCTCGAAACTGCAGAGGTGCAGCTCGCTGTCTTCGAAGCGAACGCCGCTCAGTTCCGCGTGCAGGAACATCGTCTCCTCGAATTCGCAGCGCTTGAAAGCGGTGTTGCGCAGCGAGGCGTCCGCCAATGACACGCTTTCGAACCGGCAGCTTTCGAACCGGCTGCCTTCGATGTGCGTGTCGGCCAGGGAGCTGGCATCGAACTGGCAGCGCTTGAAATCCACGCCCGAGAGATCCCACCCCCGCAGGGCCGGATCACCCTCGGCCCACTGCACGCCCTCCAGCACGTGGGAATGGCCCGCGGCGGCCAATGCGGCCGCGAGCGACGGCTTGCCGCTGCCGGCCGCATCCGAGGCGCCCGCTGGCGCACCGGCCACGGCCTTCAGGAGCCGGTGCAGCAAGGCGGTGTCCGCCGTGCCCACGGCGAGCGGCGCCTTTGGCGGCACGGACGGGCCCGCGCCGGTCGGCAGCGCCGACAGCGGCACGCGCGATCGCACGGCCTCGGGGCCGGCGGAACGGGGCTGTCTGGCCGCCAGGTCGGGATGGCCCGATGGCCCCGCCGCAGCGGGCGCGCTTTTGTTGATGGCCGGCGCGCCATCGGCCCCGGTGGATTCGGGCTGCCGGTGTTTCACCTCGGCAGCGTTCACTGTCACTTTCATTGGTATGCACCTCCCTGTCCGCCGGCCTCCCTGCGCGGCCCAACGCCACCAGTGGAGCCATGCCGACGGGGCGCCGATTCTGAACAGGGATCGCGCCTGCGCAAAGCGCGGATTTCGCATATCGACCTGCGCAATGCGCAGATGCCCCTGCGGGGAGGGCCGGTCAGCCCCGCAGGCGCTCGATCAGGCCGTTGAGCGCCTCGATCGAGCCGAACTGGATCGCCAGCTCGCCCATCTCTTCGGTGCGGCTGCCGCGCTTGACGCGCTTTTTGACACGCACCTCGACCTCGGCCATGAGCAGGTCGGACAGTTCCTCCTCCACCCGCTTGAGGTCGCGCGACTTGGCGTCCTTCTTGGGCTTTTGCGGCACCAGGCTGAACTCGGCGCCGATCTTCTTGACCAGGGCCTCGGCCTCGCGCACCGACAGCTTCTTGGCCGCGATCTGGTTGCCCGCCGTGATCTGCGCCGCCCGGTCCAGCGACAGCAGCGCGCGCGCATGGCCCATGTCGATGTCGCCGGCCATCAGCATCGTCTGCACCGGATCGGCCAGGTTCAGCAGGCGCAGCAGGTTGCTGGCGGCGCTGCGTGAGCGGCCCACGGCCTGCGCGGCCTGCTCGTGCGTGAGGCCGAACTCCTTGACCAGCCGCGACAGGCCCTGCGCCTCTTCCAGCGGGTTCAGGTCCTCGCGCTGGATGTTCTCGATGAGGGCCATGGCAGCGGCCGATTCGTCGGGCACGTCGCGCACCAGCACCGGCACCTCGGCCAGGCCCGCCAGCCGCGCGGCCCGAAAGCGCCGCTCGCCGGCGATGATCTCGTAGCGGCCCGCATGATCGCCCTGCGCCAGCCGGCGCACCAGGATCGGCTGCATGATGCCCTGCGCCTTGATCGATTCGGCCAGCTCGTACAGCGCGCCCTCGTCCATGCGCGTGCGGGGCTGGTACATGCCGGGCACCATGTCGGCCAGGGCCAGCGTGGTGGGAGTGCCTTCGGGCGGCGGCGGGGCGGCATCGCCCTTTTCCGCGACCTTGGGGCCCAGCAATGCTTCCAGGCCGCGGCCGAGGCCTTTGGGTTTCTTGGTGACCATGTTGTCGTTCCTCGTACAAATCAAAAAGGGTGGCGGGTGCCGTGCGGATCGGACCCGCGGCGGCGGGCAAGGCGCCGGTTCAGCCAGCGCCGCTGGCCCCAGAAAAGCCCTGCGAACGCCAGCAGCACCCACAGCCAGTTCCCCTGCGAAAACCCTGGCTGGCCGTGACGAACCGGCAGGCCCGTGGCCTCTACCGCCAGGGCCACTTCGAGCGCCGTGAGCAGGGCCACCGCCGCAGACAGCCACAGCGGTGCAGGCGGTGTGGCGGCCGACCCGGGCGTTCCCCGCCGCGCCGCGAACCGCAGGAACACCCCGAGCGCGATCACGGCCAGCACGGCGGCGGCGAACAGCTTGCCGGTGAACACCATGACCGGAACCCCGGCCAGGCTCAGCAGGCCCAAGCCGTACTCCGCGGCCACCTGCAGGCTGGACGCCGCGCCCGCCTTGAGCCGTGCGATCCAGGAAAGCGGCGTGGCACGGGCCTCGGCCCCTCGGCCGAGGCGCCCGGGGGCTGTCGCCGCATCACCGCGACAGGGCCTCCAGCCAGCCGTGGCCTTGCGCCCAGTCGCCGAGGCCCGACTCGGCATTGATGTGGCCGAGCGCGCCCGCATCGACGAAGCGCGCGCCCCAGTCGCGGCCCAGCCCCTGCACGCGCTCGAAGCTGCAATAGGGGTCGTTGCGGCTGCCCACCAGCACGGCGGGAAACGGCAGCGGCTGGCGCGCGATGGGGGCCCAGCCGGGCAGCAGGGGCGCGATGTCGGGGTGCTCCACGTCGCCGGGGGCCACCAGCAGCGCGCCGTGCACCCGGTGGGCGTTCTTCGAATGCGCCGCCCACCAGGCGGTGAGGATGCAGCCCAGGCTGTGCGCCACCAGCACCACGGGGCCGTCGGCGTCCACCACCACCTCTTCCAGGCGGGCGGACCAGTCGCCGCGCAGCGGGTGCATCCAGTCGTGCTGCTCCACGCGCCGGTAGCCGTGCAGGCGCTCCCAGCGGCTTTGCCAGTGGTCTTCCCCGGAGTTCTGCCAACCGGGCAGCAGCAGCACGTTGTCTGGTTTCATACTATGTTTTTGATAGCAAAGAGGACAATGAATCCGCCGGCATGGGGGCGATCTGGCGCTAAAACCCGCTGCGGCCTACATGCGCTTGACGCGCTTGACCATCTCGCGGGCGAAGTCCACGAACGCCTGGCTGCCCTTGGCGGACGGGTCGAACACCACGCCGGGCAGGCCGTAGCTCGGTGCCTCGGCCAGGCGCACGTTGCGCGGGATCACCGTGTTGAACACCTTGTCGCCGAAGTGGTCCTTGAGCTGCTCGCTCACCTGGCTTTGCAGCGTGATGCGCGGGTCGAACATCACGCGCAGCAGGCCGATGATCTGCAGGTCCTTGTTCAGGTTGGCGTGCACCTGCTTGATGGTGTTGACCAGGTCGGTCAGCCCCTCCAGCGCGAAATACTCGCACTGCATGGGCACGATGACGCCGTGGGCGCAGCACAGGCCGTTCAGGGTCAGCATGCTCAAGGACGGCGGGCAGTCGATGAGGATGAAGTCGTAGTCCGCGTCCACCTCGGCCAGCGCTGCCTTCAGGCGCCGCTCGCGGTGCTCCAGCGCCACCAGTTCGACCTCGGCGCCGGCCAGTTCGCGGTTGGCGCCCAGCACGTGGTAGCCGCACTTTTCCGACAGCACGGCCGCCTCCTTGACGGAAGACGACTCCAGCAGCACGTCGTACACCGTCAGCTCCAGCGCGCGTTTGTCCACGCCCGAGCCCATGGTGGCATTGCCCTGCGGGTCCAAATCGACCATCAGCACCCGCTGGCCGATCTTGGCCAGCCCCGCGGCCAGGTTGACGGAGGTCGTGGTCTTGCCCACCCCGCCCTTCTGATTGGCAATGCAAAAAATCTTGGCCATGACTGCTTTCGTTTCGCGGAAATTATTTGGAGAGGGCCAGCTTGATGCCGAAGCCGATGAGGAAGACGCCGGCGATCTTTTCCAGCCCGCGTGCAATCTTCGGGTTGTCGCGCATGCGCTCGGCCAAGCGGTGGGTCAGCAGCACGACGACGAGGCCGTACAGGAAGGTGAGCACCGCGATGGTGGCCGCCATGGCGCCGAAGGTCAGCAGGCCCTGGTGGCGGGCCGGGTCCACGAACAGCGGGAAGAACGCCATGTAGAACACGATGGCCTTGGGGTTGAGCAGCGTGATCCACGCCGCCTGCTGGAAGTACTGCCGGGGCTCGATGTGGAGTACCGGTTGGCCGCCGGGCCGGGCGGTCAGCATCTTGAAGCCCAGCCACGCCAGGTAGGCCGCGCCCAGCCACTGCACGGCATGGAAGGCCGCCGGGTACGAGGCCAGCAGCGCGGCGACGCCCGCTACCGCCATCCACATCAGCACCTGATCGCCGGCCATCACGCCCAGCGTGGCGGCCAGGCCTGCGCGCACGCCGCCCTTGCTGGTGGAGGTGATGAGCGCCAGGTTGCCGGGGCCGGGAATGGCGAGGAACAACACGATGGCTGCGACGAACGCGCCGTAATCTGCTACGCCAAACATGAAAGCCCCCCGAAAACTGGAGGAGCGAGTTTAAGCGACGGCCGGCGGCGCACCCGCCGGGCGGCGCATCCAGACGATGCAGCGCTCGGCATCCAGGCCGGGCACGGCGAGAGGTTCCACGTGAAACACCTGCACGCCCGCCGGCAGCGCGGCGATCTCGTCCTCGGGCCGCTTGCCCTTCATGGCCAGCCACACGGCGTGTCCTGCCATGGCGCCGCTCGACCAGGTGGTGAAGTCCGGCAGCGAGGCGAAGGCGCGGCAGCTCACCAGGTCGTACGGCCCGGCCAAGGTCTCGACCCGGGCGTGGATGCCGTGCAGGTTGGGCAGGCGCAGCGTCACGGCGGCCTGCTGGATGAACGCCGCCTTCTTGGCCACGGTGTCCACGCAGCTCACGTCCAGGCTCGGGCAACAGATGGCGAACACCACCCCGGGCAGCCCGCCACCCGAACCCACGTCCAGCAGCCGGGGGGGCAGCGCGGGGTTGGCATCCAGGTCCCCCGGCACCTGCGCCAGCTGGCGGCGCAGCGGCGGCACCGCCGCCAGGCTGTCCAGCAGATGGTGGGTGAGCATCTCCTGCGGGTCGCGTACGGCCGTCAGGTTGTAGACCTTGTTCCACTTCTGCAGCAACGCCAGGAACTCCATCAACTGGCCAATCTGGGCGCTGCCGAGCCCCAGCCCCAGGGCCTGCGCGCCTTCGGCCAGCGTGTCCTGCAACGCCTGCGCGTTCATGCGGGCACCTCCGCTGCCGCAGGCGCGGTGCTGAAGCCCTTGAACCCGCCCTTCTTCAAATGCACCAGCAGCAGCGAGATCGCGGCGGGCGTCACGCCCGAGATGCGCGAAGCTTGGCCCAGGGTTTCCGGACGGTGCTTCTGCAGCTTCTGGCGCACCTCGATGGACAGGGCCGGCACCTGCAGGTAGTCCAGCTCGGCCGGCAGGCGCAGGGTTTCGAAATGGGCGGCGCGCTGCACCTCGTCCTTTTGTCGGTCGATGTAGCCGGAGTATTTGGCGGCGATCTCCACCTGCTCCACCACCGGGCCGGCCAGCTCACCGAGTGTTTCACGTGAAACGTCCGGCGACGCCAGCCGGCCACCGTCCATGCCCATGAGCGTAGCGTAGTCCACTTCCGGTCGGCGAAGCAGGTCGAACAGGTTGTATTCGTGCTCGATGGCTTTGCCCAGCACCCGCGCCGACTCCTCGGCCGGCAGGCTGCGGGGGTTCACCCACGTGGCCTTGAGACGCTCTGTTTCACGTGAAACCGCATCGCGCTTGCGGCTGAAGGCATCCCACCGCGCGTCGTCCACCAGACCCAGCTGGCGGCCGGCCTCGGTCAGGCGCATGTCGGCATTGTCCTCGCGCAACTGCAGGCGGAACTCGGCCCGGCTGGTGAACATGCGGTAGGGCTCGGTCACGCCCTTGGTAATGAGGTCGTCCACCATCACGCCCAGGTAGGCCTCGTCCCGCCGCGGCAGCCAGGCGCCGCCGAAATCGTTGGCCTCCCCCTTGATCTGGCGGCACTGCAGCGCGGCATTGATGCCGGCGAACAACCCCTGCGCCGCGGCCTCTTCGTAGCCCGTGGTGCCGTTGATCTGACCGGCGAAGAACAATCCCTGCACCTGCCGCGTCTCGAACGTGCTCTTGAGCGAGCGCGGGTCGAAATAGTCGTACTCGATGGCGTAGCCGGGGCGCAGGATGTGCGCGTTCTGTAGCCCCGCCATGCTGCGCACCAGGTCGTACTGGATGTCGAACGGCAGGCTGGTGCTGATGCCGTTGGGGTAGAACTCGTGCGTGGTCAGGCCTTCGGGCTCCAGGAAGATCTGGTGGCTGTCCTTGTCGGCGAACCGGTTGATCTTGTCTTCCACGCTCGGGCAGTAGCGCGGGCCGACGCCCTCGATCTTGCCGGTGAACATTGGGCTGCGGTCGAAGCCGCTGCGGATGATGTCGTGCGTGCGCTCGTTGGTGTGGGTCATCCAGCACGGCACCTGGCGCGGGTGCATCGCCGCCCCGCCGTGCGCATGCGCCATGAAGCTGAACACCGGCACCGTGCCCTCATTCACGCCGCCGGGCATGCCGTCGCCGGGCTGCTCCTCGCATTGGGAAAAGTCGATGCTGCGGCCGTCGATGCGCGGCGGCGTGCCGGTTTTCAGGCGCCCCTGCGGCAGCTTCAGTTCCTTCAAGCGGGCCGACAGGCTGGCAGCCGGCGGGTCGCCCGCCCGGCCGGCGGCGTAGTTGTTCAGGCCCACATGGATCTTGCCGTCCAGGAAGGTGCCGGCGGTGAGCACCACCGTGCGGCTGCGAAACCGCAGGCCCACCTGCGTGACGGCGCCCACCACGCGGTCGCCCTCCACCATCAGGTCGTCCACCGCCTGCTGGAACAGCCACAGGTTGGGCTGGTTCTCCAGCATGCGGCGGATGGCGGCCTTGTACAGGATGCGGTCGGCCTGCGCGCGCGTGGCCCGCACGGCCGGGCCCTTGGAACTGTTGAGGATGCGGAACTGGATGCCACCCTCGTCCGTGGCCAGCGCCATGGCACCGCCCAGCGCATCCACTTCCTTGACCAGATGGCCCTTGCCGATGCCGCCGATGGAGGGGTTGCAGCTCATCTGCCCCAGCGTCTCGATGTTGTGCGTGAGCAGCAGCGTGCGCTGGCCCATGCGCGCGGCGGCCAGCGCGGCCTCGGTGCCGGCATGGCCGCCACCGACGACGATGACATCAAATTCCTGGGGGTACAACATGGGACTGCTCCGGGGCCCCGCGGGGCCGTTCATCGATTCGATCGCCGCCGCAGGGCGCGGGGCGTGCCCGGCAGGAACGGCGCCGAAGGCCGGCCCTGGCAGGCTGGAAAACCCGTGATTTTCCCACTTCGGGCCCGCCCCTGCCACCGGTGCTGTTTCACGTGGAACAGGTGCCTTGCGACAACGGATTTCTTGCAGGTTTCCTGCCCGGTCGGTGTGCTTCAATCGCGGCCATGCAAAAACTCCTCGTCTTCGCGGGCAGTACCCGCCAGCAATCGTTCAACCGCCGTCTCGCCCGCGCCACCGCCGACATCGCGCGCGATGCCGGGGCCGATGTGACGCTGCTTGAACTGTCGGACTTCGACATCCCCATGTACAACGCCGACCTGGAAGCCGCCGGCACCCCGCCCGACGTGCTGCGCCTGAAGGCCGCGCTGGACGCCCACCCGGGCTGGATCATCTGCTCGCCCGAGTACAACGGCAGCTATACCGCCCTGCTCAAGAACACCATCGACTGGGCCTCCAGCCCCGTGGCCGGCCACCCGGTGTGGAGTGATGGCACCCGCCCCTTCCGCGGCAAGGTGGTGGGCATGCTGAGCGCTTCCAACGGCGGCCTGGGCGGCCTGCGCTCGCAGAGCCACCTGGCGCCCCTGCTCATCAACCTGGAGTGCTGGGTGGCCCCGCAGTCCTTCGCCCTGGGCCTGGCGGCCAGCGCCCTGGACGACCAGGGCACGCTGGCGCACGAGCCGCACCGCCAGCGCGTGCGCGCGGTGGTGGACCAGGTGCTGTGGGCGGCCGACCGGCTGGCCATTCCGGGCCTGCCCGCTTGAGGCAGGCCACCCAGGGATATGGCCCGAACGGTGCCGCACCGCAATATCCACTAGGGCATTTAGCTATTATTTCGATAGCAAATCAATGGCAGATGCAGTCGTGACGGCCTGCCGGCCCGGCTGCGGCGCCTGCTGCACGGCCCCCTCGATCACCAGCCCGATCCCCGGCATGCCCCAGGGCAAGCCGGCCGGCGTGCGTTGCATCCAGCTGGACGATGCGCAGCGCTGCCGCATCTTCGGCCACCCGGAGCGCCCGGCCGTGTGCGGCTCGCTGCAGCCCGAGCCGGCCATGTGCGGGCCGGACCGGGCCCACGCCCTGCACTACCTGGGCCAGCTGGAGGCGGTCACGCGCCCGGCGCCCCCGCCTTCAGCGGCCTCGGCCGCTTCCGGCTAGCATGCAGAGCTTGTCCAACACCACACCTTCGGGTCATCCATGAAGCTCTACTACAGCCCCGGCGCCTGCTCGCTCTCCCCCCACATCGCCCTGCACGAAGCGGGCCTGGCCTTCACTCCCGTGCTGGCCAGCACCAAGAGCCACAAGCTGCAAGACGGCACGGACTACTACACGATCAACCCGCTGGGCTACGTGCCCCTGCTGGAGCTGGACGACGGCACCCGCCTGCGCGAAGGCCCGGCCATCGTGCAATACATCGCCGACCAAGCCCCTCTCAAGAACCTGGCCCCCGCCAACGGCACCCTGGCCCGCTACCGCCTGCAGGAATGGCTGACCTTCATCGGCACCGAGCTGCACAAGGGCTTCAGCCCCCTGTTCGGTTCGTCCACGCCCGAGGAATACAAGACCACCGTGCGCGAAAAGCTCCTGTCGCGCCTGCAGTGGGTGGACAGCCAGCTCGACGGCAAGGAATGGCTCATGGGCGAGCATTTCTCGGTGGCCGACGGCTACCTGTTCACCGTCGTGGGCTGGGGCAAGGTGGTGGGCCTGGACACGTCCCACCTGACCCACCTGTCGGCCCACCACGCCCGCGTGGGCGCCCGCCCTGCGGTGCAGGCGGCCCTCAAGGCCGAAGGCCTGCTCAAGTAAGCCAGACCAACGGCGGGGGTCGGGCGTGCCTTCGGTGCCTGGATTCAGGCACGCCCCTTCCACGGCACCAGCCGCGCCTCGGCCCAGCGCACGGCCAGGTCGAAGGACCAGGCCACCAGGCCGATCACCAGAATGCCCATCACCACCAGGTCGGTGCGCAGGAAGTTCGAGGCGTTGAGCACCATCTGCCCAACGCCCACGGTGGCGGCCACCATCTCGGCCGCCACCAGCGTCGTCCAGCCGAAGCCCAGGGCGATGCGCAGGCCCACCAGGATCTCCGGCAGCGCCGCCGGCACCACCACATGCCACACCACCTGCAGGCGGCTCGCACCCAGCGAGGCCGCGGCATTGAGCTGCTCGGTGCTGGCGCTGCGCACGCCGGCCTTGGCCGCCAGGGCGATGGGCGCGAAGCACGCCAGGTAGATCAGCAGCACCTTCGAGGCTTCGTCAATGCCCAGCCAGATCACGATGAGCGGCAGGTAGGCCAGGGGCGGCAGGGGCCGGTAGAACTCGATCGGCGGGTCAAACACCCCGCGCGCGATGCGGCTCACCCCCATGGCGATGCCCACCGGCACGGCCGTCACCGCGGCCAGGGCAAACGCGCCGAACACGCGCAGGGCGCTCCACTGCAGGTGCACCCACAGGGGCTCGCCGCCCTGGATCCGCCCGTGCCAGGCATCGGAGAACGCCCGCGCCACGGCGCTCGGCGCAGGCAGGAACAGCGGCGGCACCCAGCGCCAGTGCGTGGCGGCCCACCACAGGCCCAGCAGCGCCACGACGCACAGGGCGCTCAAGGCCTGGCTGCTGCCCGCACCGGGCCGCAGGAAGGGCGACACGGGGCGCACCGTGGCCGGATCGGGCTCCGGGACGGCGGGCCGCCGCGCTGCGCCCTGCGGGGCCACCGGCTGACCCATTACCCCACTCATGCCCCCGCCCCCACCGGCCCGGGCACCCCGGCCTGCGGTCCCACCCAGTCCAGCACCCGCTCGCGCCAGGCAATGAAGTCCGGGCTGGATTTCACCGCGCGCGCCGCCTGGCCGCCCAGGTGGGCGCGGTTGAACGCCAGGGCCTGCTCGCGCACAATGCGGCCCGGGCGGGGCGACATCACCACCAGGCGCGAGGCGAGGAACAGCGCCTCCTCCACGTCGTGGGTGATGAAGAAAATGGTCTTGCCCGTGCGCTGCCACAGCCGAAGCACCAGTTCCTGCAGCGATTCGCGCGTGAAAGCGTCGAGCGCGCCCAGCGGCTCGTCCATCAGCATCACGTCCGGGTCGCTGGCCAGCACGCGGGCAATGCCCACGCGCTGCTGCATGCCGCCCGACAGCTGCCACACGGGCGCCTGGGCAAACGCCTCCAGCCCCACCAGGGCCAGCGTCTCGGCTGCCACCGCCCGGCGCGTTCCACGTGGAACACCGCGCAGCCGCAGGCCCAGCGCCACGTTGTCGATCACGTTGAGCCAGGGCATCAGCGCATGCTTTTGGAACACCACGCCGCGTTCGGCCCCCGGCCCGCGCACCACGCGCCCGCCCAGCGCGATGTGTCCCGCCGAGGCCGGCGTGAATCCGGCAATGCAGTTGAGCAGCGTGGTCTTGCCGCAGCCCGATGCGCCCAGGGCGACGACGAATTCGCCCGCGGCGATGTCCAGGTCCACGCCGGCGAGCGCCAGCACCGGCGCGGCCCCGCGCGCCCCGGCGTAGCGAACGCTCAGGCCGCGGATGACCAGATCGCCCGCGCCATGGGCCACAGGTGGCAAGGCCGCAGGGTCTTCGCCCGCGGCCGGCAGGCTACTTCGCACGCTGCACCCAGGTGGGGTTCACGCCCACCGAATAGTCGGGCAGCACGGCCTGGATGGTGCCCTGCTCTTTCAGGAAGGCGGCCGTGGCGGCCAGCGACTGCGCCGCCACCGACTGCACGCCGCCGCCCAGCCATTTCGGCGAGGCCTGCTCGGCCGGCGGCACGAAGGCATACAGCGACAGGCTGGCAGGCACCGTGGGCGCCTCGGCGCCGGTCCACTTCGCCACCGCCTTGACCTGGGGCGAATCGGCCGTCCAGGCGGCCTTCTGGGCCGTGTATGCGCGGTCAGCATCGGCCAGCACCTGCACGAACTGGGTCAGGAAGGCGTCGTGCTCGCGCGCGAACGGCTTGGACACGGCCAGCGCGTCGAACGTGGCCTTGCCGGTCTGCGCGGCGATCTGGCCCGAGGTGGCGATCACCGTGCCGCTTTGCTTGGCCTTGGCCAGCACCGGGTCCCACACGAACGTGGCGTCGATGTCGCCGCGCTCCCACGCCGCCAGGATCTCGGGCGGGCGCAGGTTCACGATCTTCACGCCCTTGGGGTCCACGCCCGCCGCCTGCAGCGCCACCAGCGTGTGGAAGTGCGTGGTCGAGACGAGCGGCAGGCCGATCTTCTTGCCCTTCAAGTCCGCCAGCTGCTTCACGCCCGAGCCGTTGCGGGCCACCAGGGCCTCGGCCTCATGGATGTCGTCCAGGATCCAGAACACTTCGATGGGTACGCCCTGCGACAGCGCCGAGGCGAACGGCGAAGACCCCGCCTCGCCGATGTGGATCGCACCGGAGGCCAGTGCGCGCACCACCTCGGCCCCGCTGCCCAGCTTGCGGTAGGTGACCTGGTAGCCCGTGCGCTTTTCGACCTCCCGGGTCTCCTGCGCATAGCGCCACGGCACGACCATGTCCTGGTAGCCGATCACCACCTCCTTCTTGCCCTGCGCCCCGGCCGCCGCGCAGAACAAGGTGGCGCCCAGCAGGACGGAAAGGCCGCGCACGGTGGCCCTGCGGGTGGCGGAGAACGGGGAATGCATGGGGGGTGCCTTGGAGCAAAAGAAAGGGGCGCCCGCAACGGGCAGCCCCTAGGGCGCAGAGTGCGCGGGCCGGGCCGTCGATGGGCCCTTGCACAAAATTCTAGGAACCGGCCCCCGCGCCGCATGCGCCCGTTTCGCGCATCGATATCCGGAAAACGCATCAGCGCGCCGCAGCACGCCTGCGGCGCGCGGGGGCGCCACTGCCGCTAGCACAGTCGGCAAATCCTTGGGGTCGCCAGTGCACTGCAGCCTTCGGGAAATGGCGGTAAGTTCGTGTCCCTGGCTTGGAACGGGTCTGGCCCCGTGCCACCCCGGAGCCCAGGCCCCGTTTTTTCCCTGTCCCTCCAAAGAAAGCACCCTTGTCATGACGACTCTCTTCGATCCGGTCCAGGCCGGCGATCTGCACCTGGCCAACCGCATTGCCATGGCGCCGCTCACGCGCAACCGCTCGCCCGAGGCCATCCCGAAGGACATCACGGCCACCTACTACGCCCAGCGCGCCACCGCCGGACTGCTCATCACCGAAGCCACCGCCATCAGCCACCAGGGCCAGGGCTATGCCGACGTGCCGGGCCTGTACGGCACCGAGCAGCTCGATGGCTGGAAGCGCGTGACCGAGGCCGTGCACGCACGCGGCGGCAAGATCGTGACCCAGCTGTGGCACGTGGGCCGCATCTCGCACAACGACCTGCAGCCGGACGGCGGCAAGCCCGTGGCCCCATCGGCCATCACCGCCAAGTCCAAGACCTACCTGGTGGACCGTGCAACCGGCAAGGGCCAGTTCGTGCCCACGTCCGAGCCCCGCGCGCTCGATGCGGGCGAGCTACCCGGCATCGTGCACGACTACGCCGCCGCCGCGCGCAACGCGGTCGAGACGGCGGGCTTCGACGGCGTGGAGATCCACGGGGCCAACGGCTACCTGCTGGACCAGTTCCTCAAGACCGGCGCCAACCAGCGCACGGACGACTACGGCGGCAGCATCGAAAACCGCGCCCGCCTGCTGCTGGAGGCCACGCGCGCCGCGGTCGATGCCATCGGCGGCGGCAAGGTGGGCATCCGCCTGTCGCCCGTGACGCCGGCCAACGACATCGCCGATGCCGATCCGCAGCCCCTGTTCGACTACGTCATCCGCCAGCTCGCACCGCTGGGCCTGGCCTACATCCACGTGATCGAAGGCGCCACGGGCGGCCCGCGCGAAGTGGAAGGCCGCCCCTTCGACTACGCCGCGCTCAAGGCCGCCTACCGCGCGGCCGGCGGCAAGGGCGCGTGGATGGTGAACAACGCCTACGACGGCGCCCTCGCCACCCAGGCGGTGGCCAGCGGCGATGCCGACATCGTCGCCTTCGGCAAACCCTTCATCTCCAACCCCGACCTGGTCGAGCGCCTGCGCCAGAACGCACCACTGAACGCCTGGGACCAAAGCACGTTCTACGGCGGCGGCGAGAAGGGCTACACCGACTACCCCACGCTGGCGGAAAAGGCCGCCTGACGCGCGCCGCAGCGTAAAGTGCCCGCTGGCACGGCCCGCCACGGCTCCGAAGGCCCGGCGGGCTTTTTTTCGTCCCCCCTTTTTCACGGCACCTCCCCATGGTTACCTGCTACCTGCGCTACGTCATCGACCCCCACCAGCTCGCCGAATTCGAGCACTACGGCAAGCTCTGGATCCCGCTGGTGGAGAAATTCGGCGGCCAGCACCACGGCTATTTCCTGCCGTCCGAAGGCGCGAACAACATTGCGCTGGCGCTGTTCACCTTTCCCTCGCTGGCGGCGTACGAGACCTACCGCGCGCAGTCGATGCAGGACCCGGAATGCCTCGCCGCCTTCCGCTACGCGCAGGAAACTCGCTGCATCCTGAGCTACGAGCGCAGCTTCTTCCGGCCCGTCTTCGAATGATGGGTGCGAAGCTTGATATTTAGTTACGTCATCTTGCAATTTTGAAGACTGCGTGCATCCAAACCTATTTATATTTCGTTCCGCTTGACAGAATTCAAACGCATTCAAAGGAAGGTTTTCCATGTCCAACGCCGTTCCCAAGGGCGACGCTGCTGAAAAATCGCAGGATGAACTCAGGGCGATGATCGAATCGTTCTTCCGGTTCGCTAATGTCCAATTGAACTGGGACGGCACCGTCAACGACGGCGTGGCCCTGGTTTTCCACCAGATGCTGTTGGCAACCGCCAAATGTTCCAACGCGATGTCTTTCGTTCCCCGCCCCGCAGGAGGGCCCCCTTCCGTGCTATGGCTTGCCACCCAATTGGCAGCCATGGGCTACCGGAACATCGAGAACAAATTCAACTTGGCTTGTGCCAGAAAAGCCATTGGCAATTTCCGCTCCCCTTTTGAAATGGCATCCACGGGCATCGCGGCCCTGATGTTCATGCCATGCGCCTGAAGCCGCTTCTTTTCTGCGCACTGCTGCATGCATCGCTGGCCGGCCCCGCCTTCGCCAGCGAGAAGGGCATGCTGGAAGACCGCGATTGGCCACCCTACCAGCGTTGCTCCGGATGCGTGGCCTTGCAGTACGGGTGGCTGGAACTGAAAGTTCCCCAGCATCTGGTGGGCAAGTTCTTCGTACCGCCGGCGGGCGACCCTTTCATCGCTTTCGCGCCCACTGAAAATGGCTTGCTTGACGGCCCCCTAATTCAACTGAAGGAGTTCACCAAACTGCAAGAGCTTTACCAGAAGCTCGGCGTGCTGGAAAAGCATGGCATCCAGACACCGCTGGCGTTCTACGAATTGCTGGGGCAGGCCAATTTGGGCGACCCCGTGATCGACCGGGCCCGCAAGGTCGAGGGCGTTGCGAATTCAGTGCGCTACGAGAAGTTTTCCAAGGGCCCCATCACCGCGATCCGCATCCAGGACATAGAGCCCAGCCGGGATCTTCTGTACATCTTTACCCCCGATCCCGAGCACTACTACATGGTGTCCGGGCGCTTGTCACCCGCGCTGTTCAGGCAACTGATGTCGCATCTGAAAGTGGTCAAGTTTCCCTGATCTGTAGGGGTGGAGGCTGCGCGCATCCCGGCACAGCCGCTGCACTCACCAAAATCGCGCGAGGAACTCAAAGCCATGATGAACTGGAGCGTCACCATGAAAGACGGCGTGGCCCTCGTGTTCCACCAGATGCTGTTGGAAACCGCCAAATGTTCCAACGCGATGTCTTTCGTTCCCCGCCGACGCGGGCACTGCACTCACCCAGCGAACACCAGTCGCACGCAAAGGCCTTCGCCCTGCGGCCCAGGCTCAAGCGCCAGGCGCACGCCCAGCAGTTCGGCGTAGCGCGCCACGATGGCGAGCCCCAGGCCCGCGCCCTGCCCCAGGCGCTCGCCCTCGCGGCCCTGGGCCCAGCGCTGCAGCAGATTGGTGCGCTGCGCGGCCGACAGGCCCGGGCCGTTGTCGACCACGGCCAGCACGGTGGCTTCGCGGCCATCGGCCGTGGCCTCGCGCGAGATTTCCACGGTCACGCGGGGCCGCGTGCCGGCGCCTGGGCGGCCGTAGCGCAGGGCGTTGTCGATCAGGTTGCCCAGCACCCCTTCGATGAGCAGCGGCTGGCCCTGCACGACCACGGGCTGCTCCAGGCCGGTGGCGCCCAGGTCCACGCCCGCCGCATCGGCGCGGGGCAGGAAGCGCAGCACGGCGTCGCGCGCCAGCTCGTCCAGGGCCACGGGCTGGCGCGGCATGGCGCCGCGGGCCTCGTCGGCCAGGGCCAGCGCGAGCAGCTGGTCCACCAGATGGCTGGCGCGGGCCTCGCTGTCGGCAATGCCGGCCAGTTGCTCGCGCCACACGGCGGGGTCCCTGTGGGCCAGGCCGTAGCCCGCCAGGGCGCGGATGCCCGCCAGCGGGGTGCGCAGTTCGTGCGCCACGTTGCCGGCGAACTCGCGCTGCGCGCGCACCCCCTGCGCCACGCGCGCCAGCAGGTCGTTCACCGCGGCGCCCAGGTGCTGCACGTCGCGGGTGGAGGCCTCCACGGGCACGGGCGCCAGGTCGCGCGCGTCGCGCCGGTCCAGCGCCTGCTGGAACGCGGCCAGGGGCTGCAGGTCGCGCTGGATGGCGCGGCGCAGCCACACGGCCAGCGCCACCAGCAGCAGCAGTTGCGACACGCCCGAGTACAGCAGCACGCTGCGCAGCATGGCGCTGCGGCTGTGCACGGTCTGCGCGGTGACGACCTCGAACGGCAGGGGCTCGCGCACATCGAGCCGCACCGCGCGCAGCGCCCGGCCACGGAACTGGATGTCGGAGAACCGGTAGGCCTCGTCGCCGCGCGGCGGCGGCACCGGCATGCCGCCGGCGTTGCCCGCCAGCATGGAGCCATCGGGCCGCAGCACCGCGAAGTACACCGTCTCCACCTGGTCGAACAGCACGGCCTTGACCTCGCGCGAGGTGAGCGCGAAATCGAGCGCGTCGCCCTTGGCGCGCACATTGGCGGCCACCGCGTAGGCATCGTCGAGCAGCGAGCGATCGAACGCGCGCTGGGTGAAGGCATTGGCCAGCAGCACCGAGCCGGCCGTGCCCACCAGCCACGTCAGGCCCAGCGGCACCAGAACGTGGCGCAGCAGCCGCGCCTGCAGCGAGCGCGGCTCGCGCTGCGCCGGCGCCGGCGGGGGCGAGGGGGGGTTGGTGGCGGTCATGGTGCGCCGGGCCCGCCCGCCTCGGGCTCCACCATGTAGCCCAGGCCGCGCAGCGTGCGGATGCCCGCGCCGCTGCCCTGCAGCTTCTTGCGCAGGCGGGAGATGAAGGCCTCCAGCGCGTTGTCGCCCAGGGCCTCGTCGAAGTCGGAGAGCTTGTCCGACAGGGTGCGCTTGCTCACCACGCGCCCGGGCGGCGTCATCAGCTCCCACAGCACCTCGAATTCGCGCGCGGGCAGTTCGGCCGGCGCGCCGTGCAAAGTGAAGCGGCGCGCCCGGCGGTCCAGCACCAGGGCGCCGACGGCGGCGCGGTCGTCCGCGCCCAGCGTGCGCCGGGCCAGGGCGCGCAGGCGGGCCTCCACCTCGGCCAGATCGAAGGGCTTGCCCAGGTAGTCGTCGGCGCCGGCATCCAGGCCGGCGATGCGCTCCTCGGTGCGGTCGCGCGCGGTGAGCACCAGCACCGGCGTGCGGTCGCCCCGGGCCCGAGCCGCGCGCAGCACCGTGAGGCCGCTGGCCGTTGCACTGGTGAGGGCACTGCCCGGCGGGCCGCCCTGCGGCAGGTTCAGGTCCAGCAGCACGGCATCGAAGGGCTGCACGCTCCAGAAGTGGTGCGCCTCGGCCACGCTGGCGGCGGCATCCACGCGGTGGCCCGCATCGGTCAGGCTGCGCAGCATCACGCCGCGCAGCACGTCATCGTCTTCCACGACCAGGATTCGCATGGGTTGGGGCTGGGTTGTTGGGCGGCTGTGCGGTGCGTCGGGGCAAGGGGTACGCAGTTTCCGCAGTCCCGAGGTCAGGTAGCGGTCAGGCACCCCCGCCGATAAACGCGGCATGAGCATACGACACCCCTGCATCCTCCTTTGCGCCCTGGCCTGCGCACTGCCGGGCTGGAGCCAGACCCGCGCCTCCGACAGCCCCGCAGCACCGGTCGCCACAGCCCCTGCCGCTGCCCCCCTGGCGCCGCAGTGGACGCTGGCGCAGGCCCTGGCCGCCGCCCGCGACAACAGCGACGTGATCCAGTCCCGCCAGGCCCTGGCCGCGGCGCGCGCCGACGTGCTGAGCGCCGACCATGCCCCCTTGCCGGTGTTCAGCTCCAAAGCCACCTCCATGGACCTGCAGCACGGCCTGGGGCCCGGCAACGTGCTCACGCGCAAGCGCATCGACAAGTCGGTGGGCATCGACTGGACCTGGGAGCGCGGCAACAAGCGCGAGCTGCGCACGCAGGCCGCCCAGCGCGCCGCCGATGCGGCCCAGGCGGATGTGGAAGACACGCAGACCCAGCAGTTGCAGGCCGCACTGGCCGCCTACTACGACCTGCTGGCCGCGCAGGAGCGCGTGCGCGAAACCGCCGAGATCGAGCGCAGCGTGGCCGAGCTGGCCCGCCTGGCCGACCGCCGCGTGAAGGCGGGCGACCTGTCCGCGCAGGACGCGTCGCGCACCCGCATCGAGGCCGAGCGCGCCCGCGCCGACACGCAAGCCGCCACGCAACTGCAGGAGCAGGCCGCGCTGGCGCTGGCGCAGGTCACGGCCAGCAGCCTGGCGGTGCAGGCCGGCGGCACCGACTGGCCCGCCCTGCCCCCGGCCGCAGCCTCGGGCGCGGCCCCCGGCAGCGGCCCGCTGGACGGCGGCGGCGATCTGGGCGCCTGGGCCGAGGCCCGGGCCGACGTGCGCGCCGCCATCGCCCGCGTGCAGTCCGCCCAGGCGGCGCTGGACAACGCCAGCGCCCTGCGCAAGTCCGACTGGACGGTGGGCGCCTCGGTGGACCACTACCCCGGCACCTCGAACCGCCTGCTGGAAGTGCGGGTGCAGATCCCGCTGCAATGGGGCTACCAGTTCCAGGGCGAGATCGGCCGCGCCCAGGCCGAGCTGACCCGCGCGCAGGACGCGCTGGACAACACGCGCCGCCTGGCCCTGCTGGACCTGCAGCACCTGCAGCAGGCCGCGCTGAGCGCCGCGCGCCGCGCCGCCAGCTACGACGAAGGCGTGCTGCCGCGCGCCCGCCAGGTGGCGCAGAGCGCCGAGCTGGCCTACCGCAAGGGCGCCATGCCGCTGACCGACCTGCTGGATGCCCAGCGCACCCTGCGGGCCACGGCGCTGGAGGCGCTCTCGGCCCGTGCCGACTATGCCAAGGCCCAGGGCGCCTGGCTGCTGCGCACGCAGCCGCAAGCCCTGCTGGGCAGCCTGCCCTGAACGCCCCCGCCCCAAGTCCAGCCACGCCAATCCATGCCCCGCCGTTCCCCTTCCACCTCTCGTATCGCGAAGTCCACCATGGTGCACCCTGCCCTCTCCCTCCCGCGCCTGACCGCCTGCGGCCTGCTCGTCCTCGCCCTGGGCGGTGGCGCGCTGCTGCAAGGCTGCAGCAAGGCCGCCGAACCCGCCACGGCGCCGGAAGCCGCACCCCCCATCGCCCAGTCGGGGCAGCTGCGCTTTCCGCCCGGCCACCCGCAACTGGCGCTGCTGACCGTGGCCCCCGCGCGCGCCAGCAAGGAGATCGCCGTGGACCTGCCCGCACGCCTGGTGTGGAACGAGGAGCGCACCCAGCGCGTGTACCCCGCGTTCGCCGGCCGCGTCACGGCCATCCGCGCCGACCTGGGCCAGTCGGTCAAGGCGGGCGCGCCGCTGGCGCTGCTGGCCTCGCCCGACTTCGGCCAGGCCCAGGCGGACACGGCCAAGGCCCGCGCCGACCAGTCGTTCGCCCAGCAGGGCCTGCGCCGCCAGCGTGAACTGTTCGAAGCCGGCATCGTGGCCCGCAAGGACCTGGAGCAGGCCGAGGCCGACGCCGCCCGCGCCCAGGCCGAAGTGGCCCGCGCCGCCGCGCGCACCAGCCTCTACGGCGGCGGCAATGCCGTGAACCAGCAGCTCGCACTCACGGCCGGCATGGCGGGCGTGGTGGTGGAGCGCAACCTCAATCCCGGCCAGGAGGTGCGGCCCGACCAGTCCGGCCCCGGCAACCCGGCGCTGTTCGTGGTGACCGACCCCGCCTCGCTGTGGGTGCAGATCGACGCGCGCGAGGGCGACCTGGCCTCGCTGCGCCCCGGCGACAGCTTCACCCTGCAGGTGCCCGCCTACCCCGAGGCCACCTTCACCGGCCGCGTGACCGCCGCGGCCGACGCGATCGACCCCGGCACGCGCACGCTCAAGGTGCGCGGCGTGGTGCCCAATGCCGATCGGCGCCTGAAGGCCGAGATGCTGGCCACCGTGCACGTGCAGGAAAGCCGCGAGGGCGGGGTCGTCATCCCCGCCGCCGCCGTGACCCTGAACGGCACGCAGCACACCGTGTACGTGCAGCGCGAGCCCGGCGTGTTCGAGCCGCGCAAGGTGGTGCTGGGCTACGAAGGCCCGCGCGAGGTGGTCGTCTCCCGGGGGCTGGAAGCCGGCGAGAAGGTGGTGGCCGAGAACGTGCTGCTGCTGGCCCGCCAGTTCCAGGCCGCCGAGGAAGATGCGCCCGCACCGGTACCCGGCGCGCCCGCCAGCCAGGCGGGCGGCAAGGCGGAAGGGACGGCCAAGCCATGAGGCGCCTCATCCACTACGCGCTGCACCAGCCGCTGTTCATCGTGCTGGGCACGGTGCTGTTCGCCCTGGCGGGATTCATCTCGTTCAAGAACCTGTCCGTCGAGGCCTTTCCCGACGTGACGGACACGCAGGTGACGGTGATCGCCCTGTACCCGGGCCGCGCGCCCGAGGAAGTCGAAAAGCAGGTCACCCTGCCCATCGAGACGGCCCTGGCCGGCCTGCCCAATTCGATCCGCGTGTTCTCGCACACGCAGTTCGGCCTGTCGTTCAGCGTGGTCACTTACGACGACGCGGCCAACACCAACATCGTGCGCCAGCAGGTGGCCGAGCGGCTGTCCAGCATCGACCTGCCGCCCGGCGTGCAGGCCGAGATCGCGCCCAACGCCACGCCGGTGGGCGAGATCATGCGCTACCGCCTCAAGGGCGACGGCCTGTCGACCACCGACATCCGCACCGTGGAGGACTGGACGGTGGAGCGCGCGCTGCGCCAGGTGCCCGGCGTGGCCGACGTCGTGGCCATGGGCGGCTCGATCAAGCAGTACGAGGTGCAGCCCGACATGGACCGGCTGCGCGCGTACAAGGTCACGTTCCAGAACCTGCTGGACGCGCTGGGCCGGGGCAACGCCAACGCCGGCGGCAGCTACGTCGCGCAGGGCGCGCAGCAATACACCATCCGCGGGCTGGGCCTGCTGCGCTCGGCCGACGACATCGGCCGCATCGTGGTGGCCTCGCGCAACGGCACGCCCGTGCTGATCCGCGACATCGGCCAGGTCAAGATCGGCGCCGTGCCGCGCCTGGGCGTGGTCGGCCAGGACCTGGACGACGACGTGGTCACCGGCATCGTCGTGATGCGCAAGGGCGAGAACCCGAGCGTGGTGCTCAAGGGCGTGAAGGACCGCATCGCCGAACTGAACGCGCGCGGCCTGCCGCCGGGCGTGCAGATCGTGCCGTTCTACGACCGCACCTGGCTCATGGACAAGACGCTCACCACCGTGTTCCACAACCTCGTGGAAGGCGCGCTGCTGGTGGCGCTGGTGCTGTACATCTTCCTGTCCAACCTGCGCGCCAGCCTGGCCGTGGTGGTGGTCATTCCGCTGGCCCTGCTCTCGACCTTCATGGGCCTCAAGATCATGGGCGTGCCGGCCAACCTGCTGAGCCTGGGCGCCATGGACTTCGGCATCATCGTGGACGGCGCGGTGATCGTGATCGAGAACATCATGCACCGCCTGGCCGAGCGCGGCGAGGACATGGACGACCGCGACCGGCGCGACACCATCATCGAGGCCGCCGGCGAAGTGGGCCGGCCCACGCTGTTTTCGATGCTCATCATCATCGCGGCGCACATCCCCATCTTCGCGCTGCAGCGCCACGAAGGCCGCATCTTCCAGCCCATGGCGCTGTCGGTCTCGGCCGCGCTCGTCGGCTCGCTGATCTTCTCGCTCACCCTGGTGCCGCTGCTGGCCTACTGGATGCTGCGCAGGAAGCTGCCGCATGGCGACAACCGCGTGGTCACCCTCGCCAAGCGCGCCTACGCCCCGGTGCTGGACTGGGCCCTGGCCCGCCGCCGCACGGTGGTGGTGATCGCGCTGGCCGTGTTCGGCCTGGCGCTGTTGGCCGCATCGCGCCTGGGCTCGGAGTTCCTGCCCGAGCTGGACGAGGGCACCACCTGGGTCAACTTCACCCTCTCGCCCAACGTCTCCACCGACGAGGCGGCGCGCGTGCTGCGCATGGCCCGCAAGGCCCTGCTGAGCGTGCCCGAGGTGCGCACCACGGTCTCCAAGGCCGGCCAGCCCGAGGACGGCACCGACCCCAAGACCATCTCCATGGCCGAGATCTTCGTGGACGTGAAGCCCGAGGACCAATGGCGCCCCGGCATGACGCGCGAGAAGATCACCGAGGAGATGGGCCGCGCGCTGTCGGCCATCCCCGGCATCGACCCCGCGTTCTCGCAGCCCATCCGCGACAACGTGCTGGAGTCGATCTCGCAGATCAAGGGCCAGATCGTCATCAAGCTCGCGGGCGACGACCTGGTGGAGATGAAGCGCATCACCGATGAGATCGCACGCGAGATCAAGCAGGTGCAGGGCGTGGCCCGTGCCGAGATCGACCGCGACGGCCAGGTGCCGCAGCTGCTGCTGGACATCGACCGCGACCGCGCCGCGCGCTACGGTCTGAACGTGGGCGACATCCAGGACGTGATCGAGGCCGCCCTGGCCGGCAAGGCCGCCACCAGCCTGTGGGAGGGCGAGCGCAAGTTCGCCGTGGCCGTGCGCCTGCCCAAGGACGAGCGCGTGATCTCCAACCTGCCGCGCACCCCCATCGCCACGCCCGACGGCGGCTACGTGCAGCTGGGCGACGTGGTGCACATCCGCGAGGGCACGGGCGCCATGAACATCGCCCGCGAGGCCGGGCGCCGCACCACGGCCATCGGCATCTTCATCGCGGGCCGCGACATGGGCTCGGTGGTGGCCGACATGAAGGCCCGCGTGGAAAAGAACGTCAAGATCCCGTCCAACTACCAGGTCAACTGGTCGGGCGAGTTCGAGAACCAGGAGCGCGCGATGAAGCGCCTGTCGGTGGTGGTGCCCATCTCGCTGCTGCTGATCTTCGTGCTGCTGTTCGACGCCTTCAAGTCGTTCAAGATGGCCTCGCTGATCCTCATCAACGTGCCGCTGGCGCTCATCGGCGGGTTCATCGCGCTGTGGGTGTTCGGCATCCCGCTGTCGGTGTCGGCCGCCATCGGCTTCATCGCGCTGTCGGGCCAGGCGGTGCTCAACGGCGTGGTGATGCTCTCGGTGTTCCAGCAGCTGCAGTCGGGCGGCATGGCCGTGGTCGATGCCGTGCGCCAGGGCTCCATGCAGCGCCTGCGCACGGTGCTGATGACCGCCATGCTCGCCATGCTGGGCCTCCTGCCCATGGCCCTGTCGCACGAGATCGGCTCGGAAACGCAGCGGCCCCTGGCCATCGTGGTGATCGGCGGGCTGGTGACGGCGACGCTGCTGACGCTGGTGGTGCTGCCGGCGCTGTATGTGGCGTGGTTCGGGCCGCGCAAGGGCCGTGCCGGTGAGCCCTCGCCCGGCGGCGAGCCCCCCAGGGCGTTGACCTGAGAAGCCCCCCGGCCGCGCCGGCACGGCGCTGGCCGGGGAGGCTGGGGAACAGGAGGGGCCGGGAGGACCAGCCCTCCCGCCGGGTCAACCCCCGGTGAGCTGCGGCCGCACCAGGCCGCTGGAGGCAGGCAGGCCCTGCAGCGCCGCACCAGCGTGCACCGAGGCGTAGGCCTGCCCGTCGGCCAGGTGGAACTGCTGCACCACCTGCGACAGGCGCGCGGCCTGCTCGCGCAGGGATTCGGCGGCGGCGGCGGATTGCTCCACCAGCGCGGCGTTCTGCTGCGTCATGCGGTCGATCTCGCCCACCGAGCCGTTGACCTGGCCGATGCCGGTGGTCTGCTCGGCCGAGGCGGAATTGATCTCGCCGATGATGTCCGACACGCGCTGCACGCTGTCCACGATTTCCTTCATGGCCGCGCCGGCGTCCTCGACATGGCGCACGCCGCCGTCCACCGCGGTCACGCTGGAGCTGATCAGCGCCTTGATTTCCTTGGCCGCTTCGGCCGAGCGCTGGGCCAGGCTTCGCACCTCGCCAGCCACCACTGCGAAGCCGCGGCCCTGTTCGCCGGCCCGAGCCGCTTCCACGGCCGCGTTCAGCGCCAGGATGTTGGTCTGGAAGGCGATGCCGTCGATCACGCCGATGATGTCGCTGATCTTGCGGCTGGAGCTGGAGATCTCGTGCATGCTGGCCACGGCCTGCTGCACCACGCTGCCGCCGCGCGTGGCGATGCCCGAGGCGGACGACGCCAACTGGTTGGCCACCTGCGAGGACGATGCCGTCTGCTGCACCGTGGTGGTGAGCTCCGCCAGCGAGGCCACGGCCTCCTGGGCGTTGCTGGCCGTCTGCTCGGTGCGGCCGGACAGGTCCTGGTTGCCGGTGGCGATCTCGGCGCTGGCGGTGGCGATGCTGCCGCTCGCATCGCGCACCTGCGAGACCAGCGCCCCCAGGCCCTGCTGCATGTCGTCCAGCGCGCGCTGCAGGTCGGCCACTTCGTCGCGGCCCTCCACCTGCACGCGCTGCGAGAGGTCGCCGCCGGCGATGGCCTGCGCCATGCGCCGGGCCTCGGCCAGCGGACGGCAGATGGACACCATGTTGAGCAAGGTCAGCGGCACCACCACCACGATGGTGATGAGCACCGCCAGCACGAACAGCCACTGGGTTTCGCCGGACACCTGCTTTTGCCGGGCGGCCACCTCGGCCACCTCGTTGCGCAGGCTGGTATCGAGCTGGACCATGAGCTTGTCGGCCTCGGCGAACTCGGCCACGGCCTTGCCGCTCATGCGGTTGGCGATGGTGGCCGTGTCGTAGCCGCCGGCCTCCAGCTGCCGCGCCACGTGCGCGAACTGCTCACGGTAGCTGTCCAGCCGCTTGACGATGTCGCGCACCAGGGCGTTGTCCGGGTCTTCGGGGCCTTCGAGGAAACGGGCCGCGACCTTCTTGGCGCGGTCCAGGCTGGCCAGCCAGGCCGTGTGCGCCTGCTTGACGCCTTCGGGCTTCTCGTACTGGATGATCATGTCCTTCTCGAACTGGCGGATGGCCCCCATCTCGCCGCGCAGCTCGGCCATGTAGCCCACCTCGGAGAAGGAATTCGCCATGAATTCCTCGCTCATCGCGTGGATGCGGAACATGCCCAGCATGCCTGCGCCCCCCAGCAATCCCAGCAATCCCAGCACCACGCCGATCGCACCCAGCATGCGTACCCGGATGGAAAAACCCCGCATGAGCGAAAAGAAATTCATAGTTGTCGTCCTCTAATCTCTTCGGTGACCAGCAAAAGGATGCCCACCATATGCAACCAAACGTTGCAGTGTGCCAGACCTGCCGACTTTTAACCGAATGTAACTATCAAACGCGCCAGCGCTTCAATAGCAAAGCGTTCGCCATCACACTCACCGAGCTGAGAGCCATGGCCGCGCCCGCCACCACGGGGCTCAGGTAGCCCAGTGCGGCCAGGGGAATGCCGGCCACGTTGTAGGCAAACGCCCAGAACAGGTTCTGCCGGATCTTGGCGACCGTGCGGTGCGAAATGTCCAGCGCCGCGGCCACCAGCCGGGGGTCGCCGCGCATCAGGGTGATGCCCGCGGCCTGCATGGCCACATCGGTGCCGTTGCCCATGGCCAGCCCCAAGTCGGCGGCGGCCAGGGCCGGCGCGTCGTTCACGCCGTCGCCCACCATGGCCACCGCGTGGCCTGCCGGTCGGTGAGCGCCCGGCCCCGCCGCGGCCTCGGACCGCAGGCGCGCCACGCACGCCGCCTTGTCGCCGGGCAGCACCTCGGCCATCACCTCGCCGGCATCCGGGTCCAGCCCCAGGCGGCGCGCCATGGCCTCGGCCGCGCCCCGGTGGTCGCCCGACACCATCACCACGCGCAGGCCGCGCGCCCGCAGCGCCGCCAGGGCCTCGCGCGCGCCAGGCTTGGGCTCGTCGCCGAAGGCCAGCAGCGCCCGCAGCACCCACGCCGGGCCGGCCGTACCCTGGCCCGGCTGCACTTCGCCCGGCGGTGCCTCGGCCACCGCCGACACGGTGGCGCCAGCCGATTGCAGCGCGGCGGCGGGTCCGGCCAGGGCGCCCAGCGGCACGCCCAGCTCCTCCATCCAGCGCAGGCTGCCCACGCGGAAATGGCGCCCGGCCGCCGTGCCCTCGGTGCCCCGGCCCGGCACGGCGCTCACGGCCTGCGGCGCGGGTGGCTGCAAGCCGCGGCGGCGGGCCTCCTGCACCACGGCGCGGGCCAGCGGGTGTTCGCTGCCGCCCTGCACGCCGGCCACCGCCGCGAGCAACGCGTCCCCGTCCTGCCCGGGCGCCACCTCGAAGGCGGTCAGCCGGGGCTGGCCCACCGTCAGCGTGCCCGTCTTGTCGAAGGCGACCGTGCCCACGCGGTGCGCGCGCTCCAGCGCCTCGGCGTCCCGGATCAGGATGCCGTGCCGGGCCGCCACGCCCGTGCCCGCCATGATGGCCGCCGGCGTCGCCAGGCCCAAAGCGCAGGGGCAGGCGATCACCAGCACCGCCACGGCGTGGATCACCGCCGCCTCGCCGCCGGCGCCCACCCAGAGCCAGCCCAGCAGCGTGGCCAGCGCGATGCCCAGCACCACCGGCACGAACACCGCCGACACCCGGTCCACCAGCCGCTGGATCGGCGCCTTGCCGGCCTGCGCGTCTTCCACCAGCCGGATGATGCGGGCCAGCACCGTCTCGGCCCCCACGGCCGACACCTGCACCACCACCCGCCCGTCGCCGTTGATCGAGCCGCCCGTGAGCGCCTCGCCCGCGGTGCGCGGCACCGGCAGCGGCTCGCCGGTCAGCATGGATTCATCGACCTGCGTGTGTCCCTCCAGAACCGTGCCGTCCACGGGGATGCGCTCGCCCGGGCGCACCGCGATCCGGTCGCCGGCCATCACCTCGGCCACGGGCACGTCCACCTCGCCATCGGCACCCACCAGGTGCGCCACGTCGGGCCGCAGGGCGTGCAGCGCCCGGATGGCCGCCGTGGTCTGGCGCTTGGCCCGCGCCTCCAGCCACTTGCCCAGCAGCACCAGCGTGATCACCACGGCCGAGGCCTCGAAGTACAGGTGCGGGGCATGGCCGGCGGGCGCGGTCAGCCACAGCCAGAGCGATAGCCCGTAGCCCGCGCTGGTGCCGATCGCCACCAGCAGGTCCATGTTGCCGGCGCGCGCCTTGAGGGCGTGCCACCCCGCCTTGTAAAAGCGCGCGCCCAGCCAGAACTGCACGGGCGTCGCCAGCAGCCACTGCAGCCATGCCGGCAGCATGCCGTGCGGGCCGAGCAGCGCGCCGAAGCGCTCCGGGAACAGGCCCAGCAGCATCGGCAGCACCAGCGGCGCCGACAGCGCCAGCCCCAGGGCCACCGGCCCGAAGCCCGCCCAGGGCGACTGGCCACGCGCCTCGGCGTCCTGCACCTCCGGGGCGCGGGGCTCGTAGCCCGCGTTGCGCACCGCCCGGCGCAGTTGCGCCTCCATCGCCGCGCCCCCACCGGCCACACCAGCCACATCGGCAGCACTGGCCGCATAGACCACATGGGCCCGCTCGGTCGCCAGGTTGACCGTGGCCTCCTGCACGCCCGGCACCTTGCGCAGTGCGCGCTCCACGCGGCCCGAGCAGTTCGCGCAGGTCATGCCGCCGATGCCCAGGTCGAGCGTGCCCGGGGCGGAATCGGAAGGGGATGGCGGGGCGGTGAAGGTCGGGTTCATGGTGGGCACCTTAAACCTTGACGCGATGGCAAGGTCAAGCGCCCCGCGGAAAGCACGGGGCCGCTTGACTCTGCCACCATGTCAGGGTTCATGATGCTGGCACCCTTCTCCCTTTTTCCTCCACCCACTGAACGGAGCACCCCATGCAACACCATCTCCAAGTCACCGGCATGACCTGCGGCCACTGCGAACGCGCCGTCGTCCACGCCGTCCGCCAGGTCGATCCCGAGGCCACCGTGCAGGTGGATCTGGCCCAGGGCAAGGTGGTGGTCGAGAGCGACCGGGCGCGCGACGCGCTGGCCGCCGCGATCACCGAAGAGGGCTACACGGTCGCCGCATGAGCGCCACGGCCGCACCGCAGGGCGGCCCGGTGCCCATCGGCACCGCGGCCGAGCGGGCAGGGGTCTCGCCGCGCATGGTGCGCCACTACGAGGCCCTGGGCCTGCTGGCCGGCGTGGCGCGCACCGGCAGCGGCTACCGCCAGTACACCGAGGCCGACGTGCACACCCTGCGCTTCATCCGCCGCAGCCGCGACCTGGGGTTCTCGATGCAGGAGATCGCCACCCTGCTCGGCCTGTGGCAGGACAAGCGCCGCGCCAGCGCCCACGTCAAGCAGATCGCCCAAGCCCACATCGACGATCTGGCCCAGCGCATCGCCGCCATGCAGGCCATGCAGCGCACGCTGCAGTCGCTGGTGGGCTGCTGCCAGGGGGACGAGCGGCCGGACTGCCCGATCCTGGACGATCTGGCCGCAGCGCCCGAAAGCGCTGCCGAAGCCGCCCATCCGCATCAAAAAAGATAGCAGCATGCCCTAGCATTCATTGCCCTCCAGGCAAAAAATCCTTGCAAATGGCTGCATCAAAAACGGTGACAGCTCATTTTCAATAGCAAAACACAGGAGACAACGATGCCGCAGCCACCCGCACCCGACGCCGCCAGCCCGCCCCTGGTCTTTCGCCGCGAGGGGGCCATTGCCACGCTGCAGTTCCACCGCCCCGCCGCGCTCAACGCCATCGACGTGCCCATGGCCCAGGCCCTGTGCGCGGCCGCGCGCAGCATCGCGGCCGATCCGGGCATACGGGCCGTGGTGCTGTGCGGCGCGGGCAAGGGCTTCATGGCGGGGGGCGATCTGGCCACCCTGCGCGAAGACCCCGTCCAGGGCGCCGCCGACCTGCTGGGCCCGCTCAACGAGGCCGCCACGCTGCTCGCGAACATCGACGCGCCCGTCATCGCCAAGGTGCACGGCGTGGCCGCCGGGGCCGGCATGAGCCTGATGCTGCTGGCCGACTTCATCCTCGCCGCCGAGGGCACGCGCTTCAACCTGGCCTACATCAACCTGGGCACCAGCTGCGACGTGGGCGCCTCGTGGGCCCTGCCGCGCCAGGTGGGCCTGCGCCTCGCGCTGGAGATCGCCCTGCTCGGCGACACGCTCACCAGCGCCGATGCCGAGCGCCTGGGCCTGGTCAACCGGGTGGTGCCCGCCGACCAGCTCGATGCGGCGGTGGACGCACTCGCCGAGCGCCTGGCGGCCGGCCCCACAGTCGCGCTGGGCCACATGCGCCGGCTGATGCGCGCCTCGTTCGACCGCGACCTGCCCGCGCAACTGGAGGCGGAAACCCGCGCCTTCGGCGACTGCGCGCGCACGGCCGACCTGGCCGCAGGCATCGCCGCCTTCTACGCCAAGGAAAAGCCGCGCTTCGAAGGGCGATAGGCAAACCTGCGCGGCAGGGCACGACACGGCAGCGGCGGCTGACGCCCACGCGCCTGCCCTGCCCGCCGCCCGGCCCTACCATTCCGTCCGATCCGCACCGCGCGGCACCTGATTTTCAGCACCTGTTCGTCCATCCATTCATTCCTTGAGGAGACCCCTGCCATGAACCACCGCGACGTCTTCATCGTCGGCACCGCCCGCACCGCCATCGGCACCTTCGGCGGCACGCTCAAGGACGTGCCCAACAGCCAGCTGGCCACCACGGTCACGCGCGCCGCCATCGAACGCAGCGGCCTCGCACCCGACACGGTGGGCCACGTGGTCATGGGCAACGTCATTCCCACCGACACCAAGGACGCCTACCTAGCCCGCGTGGCCGCCATCGATGCGGGCTGCCCCATCGAGACGCCGGCCTTCAACGTCAACCGCCTGTGCGGCTCCGGCCTGCAGGCCATCGTGTCGGCTGCGCAGGCCATCGTGCTGGGCGACTGCGACGTGGCCGTCGGCGGCGGCAGCGAATCCATGAGCCGCGGCCCCTACTTCGACACCGCCGCGCGCTACGGCCAGCGCATGGGCGACGCCAAGAGCATCGACTACATGCTGGGCATCCTGCACGACCCCTGGCAGAAGATGCACATGGGCATCACCGCCGAGAACGTGGCCGAGCGCTACCGCATCAGCCGCGACATGCAGGACGAACTGGCCGCCGCCAGCCAGCACCGCGCCGCCGCGGCCATCGCCGCCGGGCACTTCAAGGCGCAGATCGTTCCGGTCGAGATCGCCACGCGCAAGGGCACCGTGCTGTTCGACACCGACGAGCATGTGCGCGGCAACACCACGCTCGACGTGCTGGCCGGCATGAAGCCCGCGTTCAAGAAGGACGGCGGCAGCGTCACCGCCGGCAATGCCTCGGGCATCAACGACGGCGCGGCCGCCGTGGTGCTGGTGGCCGGCGACCGCATGGCCGCGCTGAACGCCCGGCCGCTCGCCCGCCTGGTCGGCTACGCGCACGCGGGCGTGGACCCGGCCTACATGGGCATCGGCCCCGTGCCCGCCACGCGCCAGGTGCTGCAGCGCACGGGCCTGAAGATCGAGGACATGGACGTCATCGAGGCCAACGAGGCCTTCGCCGCCCAGGCCTGCGCCGTCATCCAGGAACTCGGCCTGGACCCCGCCAAGGTCAACCCCAACGGCTCGGGCATCTCCCTGGGCCACCCCGTGGGCGCCACTGGCGCGATCATCACGACCAAGGCCGTCGCCGAGCTGCACCGCACCGGCGGGCGCTACGCGCTGGTCACGATGTGCATCGGCGGCGGGCAGGGCATCGCGGCCATCTTCGAGCGGGTTTGATTGCAACCGTTGGAAATAGCTGCGGAAAGCTACAGGATCCCTTTTAAGATCCTCTCTTTTATGTGATGACAAAAACGATGCCTTATATCTACCAAAGTGTCTTGTCGCTTCAGAACACCGACAAGGTTGGCAGCAAGCATTGCGTGGCGCTACTTCAGTATTATGCGAACGTGCCCCACACCAGCATTTGGAAGAAAGGTGAAACGGTATTTGGTAATGCCAATATCAAGCAAGGCACAGCCATCGCCACATTCAACAGCAAGGGCCACTACGGCAGCCTGCCCACGGGCAATCATGCGGCGTTCTTCATCTCCCAGGATGCTGGTGGCATCTGGATCATGGATCAATGGTTGAGCGATGTGAAAAAGCCCAAGGTGTCAAAACGCTACTTGACTCCCAAGCCCCAAAGCAAAAATGGAGTCTTCACTGACGCCAGCAATAACGCCGCGGCGTATTCCGTAATCGAATGACGACGACAACGATGGGATTTCTATGACGCCAGCCTGCCTCCTACGCCGCTCACCCGGCTGGTCCACGGCTTTTGCCGTGGTCATTTTCGCGGTAACAGGTATGCCAAATACAGCTGTAGCTGCTTCTACCATGCTGGAATGTCCCCCTACAGTACAGCTCAACGAGCCACGGGCTTCTGCATCCAGCCTGCCCGCAGGCGCGGAAATCGTGCTGGACGCGAATCCCCTGAGGCTGACCGGCTACAACGTCTTCGATGGTCCTCTCATTCGTGAAGCCGCGTTGATGCCACAGTCAGATAAGCCCGGCAAAGGCGGCTCTACCGCCGTATGGACTTTCGAAGGAGATTACTCACAGGGCAAGTTCCTTTCCTGCGACTATGCTGGCGGCGTGGTGCGAATGGCGCAGCGCGTGGATGACGCGGTGAAGCGCTGTACGGTTGTATCGCGCAAGTCGGGCAAGCCGGCAGTGCTACAGGTACGTTTTCAATGCGAGTGACGCCGGGACCGCCGGTCCAGACAATCCGCCTTCTCGGCGGATTTTTTATTTGTAGAACGCTTCCACCGCGCCCTTGAGCGTGATCATCAGCGGCCGGCCCTTGCGGTCCACCGTCTTGCCCGCGGGCACCTTCACCCAGCCCCCGCTCACGCAGTACTCCTCCACGTCGAAGCGCTCCTTGCCATTGAAGCGTATGCCGATGTCGTGCTCGAACACGGCGGCGACATGGTGCGGGCTGCGCGGGTCGATGGAGAGGTGGTCGGGCAGGTCGGGACGTTGCGGAGCGTCGGTCATCAATTTTCTCTTCTGAAAACAAAATCAACAATAGAGAGCGAAATAATCGGATGGGTTAATGCTTCAATCCTGCACGATCAATAACAAAGGGAGTCATCCTGTCAAATACCTATCAATACCATGACCTCGCCGACCTTTCTCCGGAAGAATTATTCCTGTGGATAGCCATCGACCAGACACTGGATCAACTGGGCGGGGTCGATATCGCCGCTGCAGCGGCCATCCTTTCAGGGCAGCCATTCCTGCCGACACGCGGTAAATTCGCAGGAGCGACCAGAGGAACATCGATCGCTTCGGTGGTATCGAGAAAAATGCTGCAGCAGCGAATGCCCTTTGCTTTGCCGACCCTCACGGGGGCCAGCTTGAGAACGCTCAGACTGACTTTCACCAGGAGCCTCGGTGCCTTCGTGGGGCACCTGGTTCCTGGCGTCGGCTGGACCGTGCTGGCATACGATGTTTTCCAGATCATCAACCAGTCGATCACGAAGTACAACGCCCTCGCGAAGAAAGAAGACCGCCTATGGTAGCCGCCGCCCCTTCCGACTTATGGAAAGACCTGGTTCAGCTGGCATCGTCTATCGATTCCGTGGGATTAAGGAAGCTGGGAAAGCAAATCGATTACACGCCCCATACCGATCTGGTCAAAGACCTGGGCCTGACCGGCGATGACGCCTTTCATTTCATGGAAAATTTTGCTTCCAGGTTCCATGTGGCCCCAGGCGATTACCGGCCATCCGACTATTTCGGCGCAGAAGGTCTCTGGCTGCTTTCCCCTTTCAAGAAAAGCAAGCGCACCCGACCCATTACCCTGGGCATGCTCCTCCTGGCAGCAAAGGCAGGCGTGTGGGATGCACAAAGGCTTCAACAGGCGCATGAGCAAAAACAGTACGGCTGACTCGCGATCGCAAGATCGCGCAGGTGATTGATCGGCCGGTGCCCGTGGTCGTCTGGGCCTGACCAGCCGGGGTCAACCCCCTCACCGCAGCATCGCGTACCCCACCCCGATCGCCGCCGCCAGCCCCACCGCATCCGCCACCAACGCGCACGCCAGCGCATGCCGCGCGTGCCGGATGCCCACGCTGCCGAAGTACACCGCCAGCACGTAGAAGGTGGTTTCCGTCGATCCCTGCACGATGGCGGCCAGGCGGCCGGCGAAGGAATCGACGCCGTGCGTCTGCATGACATCGATCATCAGGCCCCGCGCGCCGGCGCCTGAAAGCACCTTCATCAGCCCCACGGGCAGGGCCGGCAGGAACGCGGTGTCCCAGCCCATCGCCGCCACGCCCGCGCCGATGGCGCCCAGCAGCGCATCCATGCAGCCGGCTGCGCGGAAGACGCCGATGGCAGCGAGGATGGCGATGAGGTAGGGCACGATCTGCACCGCCACGCCGAAGCCTTCCTTGGCGCCTTCGATGAAGGCGTCGTAGACGTTCACGCGCCGCACGGCGCCCGCCAGCACGAAGAGCATGACCACGCCCAGGATGACCGCGGCCCCCGTGGTGCCGGCGATGCGCGCAGCCTGCTCGGCCGGCAACCGGGCCAGCGCGGTGACGGCCGCTGCCAGCAGCCCGGCCACGGCCAGCACGGGCAGCAGAAAGCGCTCACGCCACAGGGGCAGGCGCTGGCACACGGCCACGGCCAGCACACCCGCCAGCAGCGACGCAAAGGTGACCAGCAGCGTCGGCAAAAAGATGTCCGCCGCGTTGAAGCCCGCGCCCAACCCCTGCTTCAGGGCCAGGCTCTGGCGGATGGCGATGACCGAGGTGGGAATGAGCGTGAGGCCGGCGGTGTTCATCACCACGAACATGATCTGCGCGTTGCTGGCGGTGTCGGGCGGGCCGGGGTTGAGGGTCTGCAACTCGCGCATGGCCGTGAGGCCGAGCGGCGTGGCGGCGTTGTCCAGGCCCAGCAGGTTGGCCGAGAGGTTCATGGTCATCGCGCCCTGCGCCGGGTGGCCGTCGGGCACCCCGGGGAACAGCCGGCGCAGCAGCGGCGCGGCGGCGCGGGCGAGCAGTTCGATCATGCCGGCGCGCTCGCCCACGCGCAGCAGGCCCAGCCACAGCGCCATCACGCCGGCCAGGCCCAGCGAGATCTCGAAGCCCGAGCGGGCCGCATCGAACAGCGCGGCCAGCAGGGCCTGGAAGATGCCGTCCGCGCCCAGCAGCCAGCGCACGACGGCGGTGGCGAACGCCACGGTGAAGAACCCGATCCAGACCCAGTTGAGCGCCATGGCCGGGATGGTAGCCGCATGGACCCTGAGAACCTGTTCAATGTCTTTCTGGAGATCGCGTTGGCGCTCAATCGCCCGGCGTTCTCAGAGAAATCCGATCCAGCGCCCCGCCAGCACGGCCCCCAGCCACAGCGCGAGCGACACCGCGGCCTGCATGCGCACCCAGCCGCCGGCCTGCCCTTCGCGCAGGGCGCGCGCCCAGTGCCCGCCGGCATGCAGCGCCAGCGCATTCAGCAGCGCCAGCCCGATGACCGCCACCTTCACCAGGAACGCCGGATTGGCCAGGTAGTCGGCCGGCCGGGTGGCGAACAGCCACAGCCCGGTGACCAGGGCCAGCGCGATCCCCGCCGCCGCCGCGCGCGACAGGAACGGACCCAGCAGCGCCAGGGGAATGCGCCGGCCGACGGCGCCCCACAGGCGCAGGTCCAGCAGCACGGCGGCGCCCACGCCCAGGCCCAGTACGGCGATGTGCAGGGCGTTGACCACCAGGTAGGCCGTGCCGGACGCGGCCAGGGTGTCCAGCAGGGGCGCGAGCCCGGCGAAATCCATGGGGCCTTCTAGCGTTTGGGGTTCTGGATGCGTTCGGGGTAGAGGTCGTAGGTCTTGCCGCCGACCTGGATCTGCACGGCCTTCATGCGCCGCTGGGAAGTGTCCCGGTCACGGTTGCCGATGGCGGTGATGGCATCGCCCGGCTTGGCGGAGGCCGCGGTGAAACCGGAGCGCTCGGTCTGCGACGGATTGCCCAGCTCCACGCGCCAGACGGCGCCTTCGGCGGTCTTGACCTCCAGCGTGGGATGGGGCGGCGAGATCTGCACGCGCTGCACGGTGCCGGCCAGCTCGGACTGGGCTTCTTCCGCCCAGGATCAGCCGTGGTGCGCCTGCGCGGGGCCGGCGCACAGGGCCGCCAGGGCGACGGCGGTGCTGACAACGGAACGGGTGATGACGGTCATCGGATACCTCCAGGCAACGGTTCTCACGGGACGTGGGGAATGCGCCGGTCGGCCATCGGTCCAGGCCGGCCCTGCCGCGACAGCCATCGTGCACGCAGCGGGGCGCATCGCCAAACGATGGCCCCACGGCGATGCGGGTTCGCGCCCGCGCGGCACCGCGCTGCAAGCCCGCGGGTTAGAACGGTGCGTCGTCGTCTTCGGCACCGTTGGCCGCCACGGCAGCAGGGCCGCTCGAAGGCACAGGGGCGGCAGGGTCGGCCGCCGGCGCTGCCGGGGGCGTGCCGCCCAGTTCGGTGCGGCCTTCGCCGCCCAGCGCCTCGATCAGGTCGGGAATCAACTTGCTGAGCTCGCCCGTGGCGATGGCCACGTCGGTGTCGAAGCCGCCGTCATCGGCCTTGGTGCCCTCGAACACGGTGTCCAGGAACGATATCTTGCGCACCTGCAGGCCTTCGCTCAGCAGGAACGACACGCGGTCGTCCCAGGTCATCGCGAGCTTGGTGGGCAGCTTGCCGGCGGCGATGTGCTCGCGCACCTCGTCAATGTCGAGCGGATGGCGGGCATAGCGCACCACGGCCTTGGCCTCGTCGGCGCTCTTGAGCTCGCACTCGCGGTCCACGCTGAAGCCCACGGGCGGCTCCTGCGTGCTGAGCCAGTGCGACATGGCGGCCTGGGGCGAGGTCTGCGTATCGAGCAGCGCCACCGACAGGCCGGGCAGCGCCTCGACCAGCAGCGTGACGACCTCGTCGGCGCGGCCCTGGCTGCTGGTGTCCAGCACCAGCCAGTGGGCCTGCGGGTCGATCCACACCCACATCGACCCCTGCTTGGTGAAGGCCATGGGCAGCAGGTCGAGCTTGGCCTCGTCCTTGAGCTCCTTGGCTTCCTTCTTGCCGGGCTTGCGGCCGGTTTCCTGCTCGATGCGCGCGGCCTTTTCCTTGACCTTGCGGTTGAGCACCGAGCCGGGCAGCATCTTGGACTCGACCATGAAGCGCAGCACCCACTGCCCGCCCACGGATTCGGCCATGGGGCCGTGCGCGTCGCCCCGCGGCGGCACCCAGCCCAGCGATTTTTCCTGCGTGGCGCCGCACTCCACGAACGGCGTCTTGGCCAGCGCCTCCTCCACCTGCGGCAGGTCCACCTGCCACTGCGGCGCGATGCGGTACACGATCATGTTCTTGAACACGGAAATCCTTCAGCTCTGACGTTCATTGGCACACCCTGGGGCGCACGCCCGGGGGCGCGGCGCGGTGCAGCGGGGTGCCATTGTCGGGGGTGCGGTCGGCGCCGGACCCGCGGCCTGTCGCGGCCTTCGCTGGCATGGCGCCCCGTTTGCTATGGATTCAATAGCTGCACAGGCAATCAATACGACGGCATGGGGCCATTCCCATCCCCCGTTGCACGGACAGGGCAACCAACCCTTGTCACAACTTTACACAGCCACACGAACGCCTCACGCCGGCGTTACACAGGGGGAAGACACTGGCCCTCAACCGCTGCAACGGTCGTTGCGGCGGACCCACTCGCCCCCTGGGGCAAGAAAGGAACCACCATGTCCATCTTCTTCCAACGACGCATCGCCGGCGCCGCCGCCGCCACCGCCCTGCTGGCCGCCCTGGCCGCACCCGCCTTTGCGCAGACCCCTCCCCCCGCCCCGTCCGCGCCGCCCGCCGCCGGCCCGTCGCAGGACGGCCCGCGCCACCGCATGCCCAGCCCCGAGCAGCGCAAGGCGCACATGGAGCAGCGCGCCAACGCCCTGCAGCAAAAGCTGCAGCTCACCCCGGCCCAGCAGCCCGCCTGGGACACCTTCAAGGCCGCGATGCAGCCGCAGGAGCGCGGCGCGCGGCTCGATCCCAAGGGCCTCGACCAGCTGACCACGCCCGAGCGCATCGACCGCATGCGGGCCATGCGCGCCCAGCACAGCGCGGAGGCCGACCGCCGCGATGAAGCCACCAAGGCGTTCTACGCCACGCTGACCCCGGCGCAGCAAAAGACCTTCGACCAGGAAAGCCGCCGCATGCACCGCCACCCTGGCATGGGCGGCCCACGCGATGGTGAACGCGGCAAGGACGGACGCCACGGCGGCCCGCGCGGCGAACGCCCGGCCGTGCCGCCGGTGCCCGCACCCGCGCCGCAGTAAGCGACCGGTCCGGGGGGGTTTGCGCACAGTCTGGATATCTCTGCATACCCCCCGGTCAGATCCCGACCGATCAGTACGGTTGAGGCCACTGCCTACAACGCACCCCCCGATGGGCGGAATACAGTGGGTTACACACGTTGTGCAAACCCACAGTCATTCCATCGAGGGAATTTCCATGCCGATCACCCACCTCCTGCGTTCCCGCGCCCTGCTGCGCGGGAACGCTTTTTTCCTGGCGCTGGCCTGCGTCGCCGGCGCAGGCGCCGTTCACGCCCAGCCTTCGGGCACCAGCCCGTCCGTCTACGTGCAAGGCGGCTGGGCAGAACACCAGACCGATTCCGCTGCCGTGGGTGTGACGCTGCCCTGGAACTGGCAGAGCGAGCTGTGGGGCCATGAAGTGCGCGGCTACTGGGACATTTCCGCCAGCCGCTGGTCGTACAACGGGGTCAATGGCTCGGGCGACCTGACCGTGGTCGGCTTCACCCCCACCTTCCGCCTGCGCCCGGACAACGGCCGCGCCAACTGGTTCTGGGAAGGGGGCGTCGGCATCACGTATGCCGACCGCAAGTACCACACCCCCGACAAGGAGTTCAGCACCCGCTACAACTTCGGTTCCCACCTGGGGGTGGGCTACAGCCTGGGCGCGCAGCGCCAGCACGAGATCGTGCTGCGGGTGCAGCACCTGTCCAACGCGGGCATCAAGAAGCCCAACCCGGGCGAGAACTTCGTGCAGCTGCGCTACGCGTACCACTTCTGATCCCTGCCTGTTTCATCCATGCCAACAAGGGCCCTTCGGGGCCCTTTTTCTTTGGCCGATGCCGATCCGGGGCGCATTGTGGACAAGCCTGGGGACATTTCCAGAGCAACCCATGGGTTATCCACAGAAGGCGCCGATGCGCCGAAGTTGTTGTCGCCCGGCATGCCGGTTCACCCGGTCAGCGCCACAGGGTTTACGGCCATCCAAGTGCTTGGCAGCGTTGAGGAAATCGGCCTTGTCCACAGAAACAGGCCTTCTCTACTACTACTGCTATGTATTGATAGAACCTTTAATGGAATAACAAGGAACCTCCGGACCGCCGAAAAACCGACCGCCGCGCTCCTTGCCCGAGGTCACCCGGGCCGGCGCAAGACGAAGGTGTCCCGCCCGCCGTGGGAAAAGAAAAAAGGGAAAGGGAAAAGGAAAGGGCTCACGCCTCACCGTCCGATCGACAGGCTGCGCCCGATCCATGGCCGGCAGGTGTGTCGGACCTGGCGGCACCGCCTGGAAGGGGGCCGCTTTCGCGCCAACGGGCGAAAAATGGCGGCCACGGGAACAAGTCTGTGGATATTTCCCGCACAACCGGCCACTTGTCCACAGCGAATGGCGATACGCCGGTTTTGTCCCCGCCGCCGCGACAGCGGGAGCCGGGTGCCGCCCACAAGGTTCACGGCATCGCAAGTCCGTTGATCCGCAACGGAAAAATGCAGTTGTCCACAGAGGGAGGCCGTGCTTACTACGACTACTATGGATTGATAAAGACATTAAGGAGAAGACAGAAAAAACCGTCGCCCGCAGCCCGCCCCGGATGGCGAGGAGGTGTGGCAGAACGAGACGCTCGTGGCGCAGGAAGGCGTCAGGGGCCTTCGGTACAGCGGAGGCAGGGGGAGGGGTCACCCGGCGCGTGGAGGGCCGCCCAGCCGCCCGGCAGGGGCCTGCCAGGGGCTGTCAGAGGAAAGAGATCAGACGGGCGCGTTCCGCAGGAAGCGCTCGAGCACGTCGGCCGGCAGCGGCCGGCTGAAGAAATAGCCCTGGTAGAGCTGGCAGCCCGCCTGGGCCAGGCGGTTGCGCTGGGCGCCGGTCTCGACGCCTTCGGCGATGACGTTCAGGCCCAGGCTGCGCGAGAGCGCGATGATGGTGTCCACGATGGCCGCATCGTTGGGATCGCTGAGCAGGTCGCGCACGAAGCTCTGGTCGATCTTGAGCTGGTCCAGCGGCATGCGCTTGAGGTAGCTCAGGGACGAGTAGCCGGTGCCGAAGTCGTCCAGCGAGAAACCCACCCCATGGGCGCGCAGCGCCGACATGGTGGCGATGGTGGTCTCCATGTCGTCCACGAAGAGGCTTTCGGTCAGCTCCAGCTTGAGCTGGTCGGCCGGCGCCCCGGTGAACACCAGCGCACGCACCACGTCGTCCACGAAGCCCGCGTGGTGGAACTGGCGCGAGCTCACGTTCACCGCCATGGTGAGGTGCGACAGGGAGGGCTCGTCCTGCCAGCTGGCCAGCAAGGTGCAGGCGGTGTGCAGCACCCAGCGGCCCAGGGGCAGCACGAGGCCGGTTTCCTCGGCCAGCGGGATGAAATCGCCCGGCGGCACCATGCCCCGCTTGGCGTGCGGCCAGCGCACCAGCGCCTCCACCCCGACCACGCGGTTCATCGTGTCCACCTGGGGCTGGTAGTGCAGCAGGAATTCCTCGCGGGCGATCGCCGTGCGCAGGTCGTCTTCCAGTGCGGCCCGGGCGGTCACCACGGCCTGCATGCCGGGGTCGAAAAAGCGCAGGGTGTTGCGGCCGGCGGTCTTGGCCTGGTACATGGCCAGGTCCGCCTGCTTGAGCAGCTCGCCCACGGTGGACTGGCCGTCGGTGAACGGGGCGACGCCGATGCTGGGCGTGCTGCGGTACTGGTAGCCGTCCAGGGCATAGGGGGCGCTCAGCACCGACAGGATCTTCTCGCCCACCACGCGGGCGCTCACGGCCAGTTCGTCGGGCCGGGGGCTGAGCGCCTCGATCATCACCACGAACTCGTCGCCGCCCAGCCGCGCCACGGTATCGACGGTGCGCACGCAGGTGTTCAGGCGCTGCGCCACCTGCTGCAGCAGCAGGTCGCCCTTGTCGTGGCCCAGCGTGTCGTTCAGCGTCTTGAAGTTGTCCAGGTCGATGAACAGCAGCGCCCCGCCCTGGCGCTGGCGCTGCGCCGTGGCCAGGGCCTGGTGCATGCGGTCCATGAGCAGCATGCGGTTGGGCAGGCCGGTGAGCGAGTCGAAGAACGCCAGGCGCTGGATCTCGCGCTCGGTGGCCTTGCGGTGGCCGATGTCGGTGTGGATGGCCAGGATGGATTCGGGCTGGCCGCCCTCGTCGCGCACCAGGGTCCAGCGGCCTTCCACGTCGATCGCATGCCCGTCCTGATGGAACTGCACGATCTCGCCCGTCCACTCGCCCTGGGCCAGGGTGGCCTCGGTGGCACGCAGGAATTCGGTGGCGTTCTGGTAGAGCAGCGTGTCGATGGTGCGGCCCAGCACCTGCGCCTGCGACCAGCCGTACATGCGCTCGGCGCCCTGGTTCCAGAACGTGATGCGGTGCTCCAGGTCGCGCACGATGATCGCGTCGCGGGCCTTGTCCAGCAGCGAGGCCTGGCGCCGGATGTGGGCGTCCGATGCCTGGCGGGCCATTTCGGCGGTGGCGCGCGCCGCGAAGATGCGCAAGGTCGAGGAGACCAGCGCCGGCCGCTCCAGCGGCTCGCGGAAGATCACGAAGATCAGCCCGATGGGCCGCCCCTCGGCGTCGCGCAGCTGCTGGCCCACGTAGCTTTGGGCGCCCAGCGCCGCGACGGGTGAGCGCGGGTACAGCTCGCAGACGCCGGATGTGACCACGTATTCCGCCTCGGTCGCCAGCCGCAGGCTGGGCGTGCCCTCCAGCGAATACTCGGCATTGGGCTGCACCACGCCATCCTGCACGCGCGAGAGCGTGATGGCGCGCGGCGGCTGTCCCTCCACCGGCGGCAGCAGCCGCGTCACGCAGCCGGCCTGTGCGCCCAGCGCATCCGCCATGTTGCTGGCCAGCTGCTTGAAGAATTCGGTCCCGGTGCTGGCCGAGATGGCAGCGGCGGCCTTGAGCACCACGCTCTGCAGGCGCTGCTGGTCCTGGCGGGTGCGCAGGCTCTCGATGCCGAAGGCCAGGTCGTTGGCCAGCTGCTGCAGCAGTTCGGTCTCCTCGGAGCCGATCTCCAGCACTTCGGGCGGGTAGAGGTACAGCAGGCCGAACGAGCGCTCGGCGTTGCGCAGCGGCAGGCTGATCACCGAATGCAGGCCTTGCCGCAGCATGCGCTCGGTCCAGCTGGCGAACGTCGGGTCGAGCCGGATGTCGCGCACGATCACCGGGCGGCCGCTGCGCACCGCCAGCCCGGCCGGGCCCTGGCCGCCCGGCTGGTCGGCCGACCAGCTCAGCTGCAGTGTCTCCGCATAGTGGTCGCTGTGGTGGCCGCTCCAGGCCACGGGCTCGATGCTCTGGCGCGCATCGTCGCGCACCATGCCGACCCAGGCCATCCGGTAGCCGCCCACGTCCGTGGCGATGCGGCAGACCTCGCGCAGCAGGTCGGCCTCGGAGGTCGCGCGCACAAGGGATTCGTTGCAGGCGGCCAGCAGCCGCTGGATGCTGCCCACCCGCGCCAGCTCCCGTTCGAGGCGCATGCGCTGCGTGACGTCGGTGGCCAGCACCTGGCGTGCGGGCACGCCGTTGAATTCGATGCCCCCGGCATACACCTCGGTGTCGATCACCGTGCCGTCCTTCTTGCGGTGGCGCCGGTGCACGGCGTCACGCCGGGCATTGTGGGGAATGGTGTGCGCTTCCCGTATGCGGGCTTCGCGGTTGTCCTGGGGCCACAGGTCAGGCGTGGTCATGCACAGCAGTTCCGCCTCGCTGTACCCGTACTGGCGCACCATGGCCCGGTTGACGGCCAGGATGCGCAGGGTGCCCAGCTCGTACACCCACATGGGCTGCGGGTGCGCATCGAACAGCAGGCGGTACTGCTGCTCTGACGCGTGCAGCTGCGCGGCATAGCGCCGCAGCTGCACCACGGCGCCCAGCGACTCGGCCAGGATCTGCACGTGCGCCAGGTGGCGCTGCGAGAACGACGCCAGCGGGTCGCCGTTGACCTTGAGCATGCCCACCACCGCGTCGCCCGCGCGCACCGGCGCCGCGATGAAGGCCACCGGCCCCGGCTCGCACAGGGCGGCCGAGGGCATGGCCTGCGCGACGGCCGGCTGGCTGCAGACGGTCTCGCCCGCGTCGATGCGGTGCCACAGCTCGTAGCCTTCCAGCGGGCGCACGTCGTTCAGCGGCACGGCGCGCATGCCGGTGCTGGCCTGCACCCGGGCTTTGTCGCCTTCGCGCATCACCACCATCGCACCGCCGGCATCGGACAGTTCCATCGCGGTGCGGGCCACCAGCTGCAGCACCTCGTCCATGGACAGTTCGAGCGACGAAATCTTCTGCTGCACGCGCACCAGCTCGGCGTGGGTGCGGGCCTCGTCCTTGGCCTGCAGCGCGCTGTCCTTTTGCGCGCTGATGTCGGTCATGCCGCCCACCATGCGGATCGCATGGCCTTCGGCGTCGCGGATCACGAAGCCGCGGTCCTGCACCCAGGCGTAGCTGCCGTCGTAGCGGCGAAAGCGGTATTCCTCGGCCCAGTGCTTGGCCGTGCCCTCGATCGCCGCGTGGATGCTCTCCAGCACCGCGTCGCTGTCTTCCGGGTGCAGGCGCAGCGTCCACGACGTGCTGTCGTGCGGCAGGGTCTGCATGGGCACACCGAACAGCGTCTGCATGCCCTCGTTCCACCACATGGAGTCGTCGTGCAGGTTCCAGTCCCAGATGGCGTCGGCCGTGGCGCGCGCCACCAGGTGAAAGCGCTCGTCGCTGGCGGCCCGCTCGGTGGCCATGCGCGCCTGGTTGCGCTGGCTGCGGCGCAACTCCAGCAGGGCGATGGCCTGCCCGGCCACCGCGCGCAACGATTCGAGCTGGGGCGGTTGCAGCACGCACGGCTCGGTGGACATCACCACCACGGCGCCCAGCACCCATTTCTCCGCGGTGATCAGCGGCATGCAGGCCACGGCGCGCACGCGCGGCCCGGCGATCACCAGCGGATGGCGGCGCAGCGTGGAATGGGCGTGGGTGTCCTGCACCTGCACCACCCGGCCGTCCACCGCCAGGGCGCACAGCGGGTGGGCCGCATCCAGCGACTGCAGTTCGATGCCGGTGCTGGCCTTGAACCACTCGCGCCCCTGGTCGATGAAACCGATCGCCGCCATGGGCATGCCGCACAGGCGGGCGGCCAGCCGGGTCAGCTGATCGAACGCCTCCTCCGCCGGGGTGTCCAGCACCGCGCAGGCACGCAGCGCCTCCAGGCGTTTGCCCACGGGCGCAACCTTGGGCGGCACGCTCAAAAGGCCAGCGGACGGGAAAGTGACCGTGGGCATGGGTCGGTAGGTGACAGCACCTGCATGGGATTCGGGCGGATCGGGATCTGCGGCGGCAAATGACTACAAAAAGTAACGGTGAATGCTACACCGGCGCTGCGCCGGCCGGTGTTGCTTCCTGGCCTATCGGGCCTGCCGCCGTTCGCGCACCGCCTGGGCCAGGGCCTGTAGCACCGGCACTGTCTGCGCCATGCTGATGCAGGCGTCGGTCACCGACACGCCCTGCGCCAGGGGCTGGCCAGCGACGATGTCCTGCCGGCCTTCCTGCAGGTGGCTCTCGATCATCAGGCCCACGATGCGGCGGTCGCCGCCGGCCACCTGCCCGGCAACATCGGCCGCCACGTCGATCTGGCGGCTGTGCTGCTTGCTGCTGTTGGCGTGCGAGACGTCGACCATCACCTGCGCGCGCAGCCCCGCCGCCTGCAGCAGCTGGCAGGCGGCGTCCACGGACGGCGCCGCGTAGTTGGGCTGCTTGCCGCCGCGCAGGATCACGTGGCAGTCGTTGTTGCCGCGCGTCTCGAAGATGGCGGACTGGCCCATCTTGGTCATGCCCATGAAGGCATGCGGCGCCTGGGCCGCCAGGATGGCGTCGCTGGCCACCTTCACGCCGCCGTCGGTGCCGTTCTTGAAGCCCACCGGGCACGACAGGCCGCTGGCCAGCTGGCGGTGGCTCTGGCTTTCGGTGGTGCGCGCCCCGATCGCGCCCCAGCTCACCAGGTCGCTGATGAACTGCGGGCTGAGCAGGTCGAGGAATTCGGTGCCCACCGGCAGGCCCAGCGCCAGGATGTCCAGGAGCAGCGCGCGGGCCATCTCCAGCCCCTCGTTGATGGCGAAGCTGCCGTCCAGGTGCGGGTCGTTGATGTAGCCCTTCCAGCCGACGGTGGTGCGGGGCTTCTCGAAATACACGCGCATCACGACCAGCAGGTCCTGCGACAGCGCATCGGCCTGCGTTTTGAGCTGGCGGGCGTATTCCATGGCCTGCCCGTGGTCGTGGATCGAGCAGGGTCCCACCACCACGACGAGCCGGTCGTCCTGGCCGTGCAGCACGCGCGAGATCGCCGCGCGGCTGGTCTCGACCAGCTGCAGCGCGTCGGGCGGCGTGGGCAGCCATTCCTGCAGCAGCGCAGGCGTGATCAGCGGGCGCACGGCCTTGATGCGCGTGTCGTCGATGCGGGTCGTGTCGTGGGTGGAGAGCGGGGTGGCGGTGCGGTGCACGTGGGGGGTGGCTGGGGTCGTCATGGCGGCGATTGTCGCGCGCCGCCCGCCGCTGCCCCTCGGCCCCGCTCAGGGCCGGCGGAAAGCGGTTTTCTGCCGCGACCAGTAGCGCGAATCGAGCCGGTCCATCCGCACCTCGCCGCCGGTGGAGGGCGCGTGCACGAAGCGGCCCTCGCCCACGTAGATGCCCGCATGCGTCGGCCGGCCCGCGCCGAACACCACCAGGTCGCCCGTGCGCAGGTCGCCGCTGTCCACCGGCAGCCCGAAGTCGCTCAGCTGCGCCACGGTGCGCGGCGGGGCGATGCCTGCGCGGCTCTTGTACACGTAGCCGATGAGGCCGCTGCATTGGTGGAGACCAAGATGTACTGCTTCAAGCGCTTGGGCGAGCTGGTAATGAATGGCACGCAAGTTTGGAGCGCCAGATGACTGAATTGCATGTGCGGGTGGCTCTGCTACCGCTTCAAGCAGTTGGGACGCCCGACAACGGTGCCCACGGTTGCTGTGGCGTAGCTGCGTCTGATGTAAGGGGCTATCTCGGCCTGTTTCTGGTTTTGTGCCACCAAGCCGAGTTACCATATCCAGCGTCCGCTTTCCCAATGCCAGTGGGCTGCAGCGTACAAAAGGGAGATTTATTAGTTAGTTGAGTTGGTTTGTTTTCCACTCTAATAATTAATATTTTCAATATTAAAAATTGAAAAGGTGTAGCAATATGAAATATACGTCAGTAGCTGTCATGCTCATGATTTCTGTGATCGTGGGGGAGCATTCCAAAGCGGTTGCAGAAGAAAAGGCATCTGTCTTTCACGAGACAAAAGAAGATGCTTTAAAAGCGTCCGGATTAGAAAAATACGCAACAGAAAGAAATTCACAGATTCTAAACGACATTTCAAAAAATATAGAAGAGATTAAAAAGTCTGCAGGGAACGATTTTGGCGGATCTTGGATTGAGTACGATGACAAAAACAATGTAGTCCAAGTGATAGCCTTGGCCGGGCCTGCAAATTTGAATTTCCCAAAAAATAATCTCTCTTACGAGACTAAAATAGTGCGAGTCAAATTCAGATTCTCGCAGTTAGATACGATCGCGGAAAAATCACTCTTGCTGTTTGATGGTATCAAGGGCGATGGGGATGAGCCAATGGTATTTGGCACGGCAATTGACGAACAAAATAATAAAGTATTAGTCAGTGGAAGGAAAAAGTATTTTCCAGAAATTACTAGTCGATTGCAATCCGCAGGTTTTGACATGTCAGCAATTCATCTTGAAAACCAAGATGGGCCTGCAACCTTGTATCGAAGCCTCTATGGGGGGACCAAAATACTCACAGGCAACTCACCCACCTCACAAATAGCCGCTTGTACAGCAGGATTCAATGTAGTTATTGATAATATATATCCCGGAACGATAACTGCCGCACATTGTACTGTCAGAAATGGCAATGCAAAAAATTCCTACTTTGACGCAAGTAGTCCTGATAGTTTTGCAGTAGGGCCAATTATTGGTGAGTTCTTTGCAGTTGGTTGGCCTGACAAGATGGATGCTGCAATCTTTGGAAATACCAACTTTGTCCATACGCTTTATCCACAAGTCATTTCACAGAACGGCTTCCAATCCGTGAAGCCTTTAATTAGTCCGACACTCAATCAGAACGTCTGCACGTACGGAGGCACTAACGGTTGGCGATGTGGCCCCATTAAAGCAGTCAGCAGAAGAGTTAATATGGGAAGCAATACCATTATGGAGATGGTGGAAGTTGATCTCTGTGGAGGCCCTGGGGATTCTGGTGGTCCTGTTATCGCCGCAGGCCCTAATGGGAATGCTATCGGAATACTGACGGGAGGACTTACAAGCGGCGGCACAGGCACTTGCGGTTCTGTATTTGGTGGTGGCCCAAGACCTAATGCCATATTTCAGGCTCTGGCACCTTATCTTGCAAAATACAGCAACGTCAAGTTAATGGCGCAGTAATAATTTCTTTGAATACACGCGCATGCTGGCCAGCAGGTCCTGCGACAGCGCGTCGGCCTGCGTTTTGAGCTGGTGGGCGTATTCCATGGCCTGCCCGTGGTCGTGGATCGAGCAGGGTCCCACCACCACGACGAGCCGGTCGTCCTGGCCGTGCAGCACGCGCGAGATCGCTGCGCGGCTGGTCTCGACCAGTTGCAGCGCGCCGGGCGGCGTGGGCAGCCATTCCTGCAGCAGCGCAGGCGTGATCAGCGGGCGCACGGCCCTGATGCGTGTGTCGTCGATGCGCGTCGTGTCGTGGGTGGAGAGCGGGGTGGCGGTGCGATGCACGTGGGGGGTGGCTGGGGTCGTCATGGCGGCGATTGTCGCGCGCCGCCCGCCGCTGCCCCTCGGCCCCGCTCAGGGCCGGCGGAAGGCGGTTTTCTGCCGCGACCAGTAGCGCGAATCGAGCCGGTCCATCCGCACCTCGCCGCCGGTGGAGGGCGCGTGCACGAAGCGGCCCTCGCCCACGTAGATGCCCGCATGCGTCGGCCGGCCCGCGCCGAACACCACCAGGTCGCCCGTGCGCAGGTCGCCGCTGTCCACCGGCAGCCCGAAGTCGCTCAGCTGCGCCACGGTGCGCGGCGGGGCGATGCCTGCGCGGCTCTTGTACACGTAGCCGATGAGGCCGCTGCAGTCGAACCCGCCCTCGGGCGTGTTGCCGCCATAGCGGTACGGCGTGCCCACCAGCCCCAGCGCATGGATGGCGATGTCGCTCGACTGGTCGGGCGACAGCTGCGAATACGTCACGCTGGTGCGCGGCGAACGCGGCTGTGGCGTGGTGCCGCAGCCGGCCAGCAGCAAGGCGGCGGACAACAGTGCAAGGCAGAGGGAGGCACGCATGCGCCGAGGGTAACGGATGTGCTGCGGCACCATGCGCGCGAGTGTGGATGTCAGCGGGGCGATGCGTCCGCCGGTGCCGCCGGCGCCGCGCCCACCTTGTGCAGAAGGTGTTCCGCCAGCGTTTCGTACAGCGGGCGCACCAGCATGCGCGACACCAGGCTGGCCAGCATGGCCGAGGCCATCAGGCTCAGCACCATGGCATGGCCGTCCACCATCTCCATCACGATGATGAAGGCCGTGAGCGGCGCCTGCGTGACCGCCGCCAGGAAGGCCGCCATGCCCATGGCGATCAGGGCCGGGGCGATGTCCGCGCCGGTCAGCAGCGAGATGTTGTGCCCCACCCCCGCGCCGATCGACAGCGCCGGCGCGAAGAAGCCGCCGGGCACGCCGCACCAGGCCGTGAGCCAGGTGGCGATGAATTTCAGCGTGACATAGAACGCCGGGACATCGGCCTGCCCCGCCAGCATGTGCTTGACCGCCTCGGAGCCGGCGCCGAACGTGGCGCCGCCCGTGGCCAGGCCGATCACCGCCACCGCCAGCCCGCCCGCCGCCGCGAAGCGCACCGGGAACCGGGCGCGCCACTGGTTGAGCCGGCCCGGCGCACCGGTGAGCGAGGCGGTGATGAGCTTGGCGAACAGGCCGCCCAGCACGCCGCACACCAGGGCCACGCCCAGGCCGGGCAGCAGCGCGTCCCAGCCCAGGCGGGGCACGCGGATCACCCCGAAATACGTCAGATTGCCGAAGAAGGACACGCCCATCAGTCCGGCCAGCACGATGGCCGCGATGATGAGCCCGCTGCTGCGCGATTCGAGCTTGCGCGACAGCTCCTCGATCGCGAACACCACGCCCGCCAGCGGCGCATTGAACGCCGCGGCGATGCCGGCGGCCCCGCCCGCCACCAGCAGCGCATGGCTGGTGATGCCCGAGCGCGGCCCGAGCCAGCGCTGCGCGTGCTGCATCACGCCCGCCGCGACCTACACCGACGGGCCCTCGCGGCCCATGGAAAGCCCTGCCAGAAAGCCCGCGCTGCCCAGCAGCACCTTGCCCAGCGACATGCGCAGCGAGACGAAGTAGCCGCGCTGGCCGGGCGGCAGGCCCGGCTCCAGCGCCGCCATCACCTGCGGAATGCCCGAGCCCGCGGCCCCGGGGACGAAGCGGCGCGTGGCCCACACGATGGCGGCCGTGAGCGCCGGGGTCCACAACAGCACGCCCCAGCCGCCCTGCCAGTGCAGCACCTGCTCGAAGCGTGCGAACGCCCATTCCCCCAGGACCGTGAACGCCACCACGAAGAGCCCGGCCGCCGCGGCGTAGGCCAGCACGATCGCGCGCTCCACCCACCGCCAGCCGTCCGCGAACTCCTGCCGCAGGTTGTGAAGAAAGTCGGGTTCGCGATGCATGGGAAATGGCCAGGGCAGGCGGTGGAACAAGGCGTTTTGATTGTGGCACGGGCTTGTCGCACGGCCGGTCCGCTCACGGAGCGAATCGGGCACAATCGACGGCTCCCCGCGGCCCCTGACAGGCCGCGCAGGCCGTAGTGCCTTCTCTCCACCATTCTCTACAGGCCCTTACACCATGGCATCCGTCAACAAAGTCATCATCGTGGGCAATCTCGGGCGCGATCCCGAAATGCGCACCTTCCCCAGCGGCGACCAGGTCGCCAACGTCACCATCGCCACCACCGACCGCTGGCGCGACAAGAACACCGGCGAGAACAAGGAAGCCACCGAGTGGCACCGCGTGGTGTTCAACGGCCGCCTGGCCGAAATCGTCGGCCAGTACCTGCGCAAGGGCTCGCAGGTCTATGTGGAAGGCAGCCTGCGCACCCGCAAGTGGACCGACCAGGCCGGCCAGGAAAAATTCACCACCGAAATCCGCGCCGACACCATGCAGATGCTGGGCAGCCGCCAGGGCATGGGCGGCGGCCAGGGCGGCGGTGGCGGCTACGAAGACAGCGGCTACGGCGGCGGTGGCAACGACGGCGGCTACGACAACAGCGCCCCGCCCGCTCCGGCACGCCGCCCGGCACCGGCACCGGCACCGGTCCAGCGCCCTGCCGCGCCCGCACCGCGCCCGGCACCAGCGCCCGCCGCCCAGGCGCCGCGCGCGGCCTCGGGCTTCGACGACATGGACGACGACATTCCGTTCTGAAGCCGTCGCGCCGTCGTGGCCCATGGAAGGCCTGTCTTCGCAAGGAGACAGGCCTTTTTCGCACCTTTTTCGCGCGGGGTGCCGGGCCACCGACGGGCCGCTTTCTTCAGGCGGCTTCCTTGCCCGCGCCTTCCTTTTCCTCGCCGGCCGGCTCCGTTTTCCACAGGCCCCGCACGTTCATCGCCGCCAGGCAGCACTGCAGCGCCATGAGCGCCCAGGCGCGGGTGTGCCATCCCCAGGCCAGCCACAGCACGTTGCTGCCAAGAAAGACCCAGAAGCCGGTATTGCGCCGCGCTGGGTGCGTGGAGGCGACCAGCCAAGCCGCCAGCACCGAGGCCGCGAATGCCGGCCATTGCAAAAGGCCGAGCCAGTCGTCCATCGCACTCAGGCGCCCACGGCCTGCAGCAGCTTCTGGTTGAACGCCGGAATGTCGTCGGGCTTGCGGCTGCTGACCCAGTGCCCCTCGACATGCACGGTTTCGTCCACCCAGGTGGCGCCGGCGTTGCGCAGGTCGGTGGCCAGGCTGCGCCAGCTGGTCAGGGTCTTGCCGCGCACCAGGCCTGCGTCCACCAGCAGCCACGCCCCATGGCAGATCACGGCGATGGGCTTGCCGGCCTGGTCGATGGCCTGCACGAAGGCCTGGGCCTTCGCGTCCGTGCGGAGGGTGTCGGCGTTGAGCACGCCGCCGGGCAGCAGCACGGCATCGAACCGGGCGGGATCGGCCTGGTCGAGCGTGCCGTCCACTGCGAAGGTGTCGGCCTTTTCGTCGTGGTTGAAGCCCTGCACCTGGCCGGCCTTCGGGGCGATGATCCGGGTGGCGATGCCGGCCTTTTGCAGCGCGTCGCGCGGGCCGGTCAACTCGACCTGTTCGAAGCCGTCGGTCACGAGGATGGCGACGGTGCGGGTGCCGGCGGCAGGAGAGGATGCGGTCATGGGTGGGCTCCTTTCAAAGGCCACCAATCTAGGGGCCGTGGTGCCCGCGGCGTGTCGGCCAACTGCCATCGCGGCGCAGGACATCGGCCTGCACGGCGGTCGTCAGCCGCGACCGCGCCAGCGCTCGATGCCCTCGAACACCGCCATGCCGGCCAGCAGGGCGGCCACGAACCACACGCCGTCCGGCACCCCCATGCCCAGCAGCACCAGGGCCGGGCCCGGGCAGATGCCGGCCAGCCCCCAGCCGATGCCGAACAGCACGCTGCCGCCCACCAGCCGCGCGTCGATGCCGTGCGCGGCGGGCCAATGCAGCGGTGTGCCGCGCAGCGTGGTGCCACGGCGGCGCGCGAGCGCAAACGCCACCAGGGCCACGCCCACGGCGCCGGCCATCACCAGGGCGAGTGATGGGTCCCAGGGCCCCGCGATGTCCAGGAACCCCAGCACCTTGGCCGGGTCGGCCATGCCGGACACCAGCAGCCCCAGCCCGAAGACCAGGCCCGCGGCGAAAGCGATCAGAACGGTCATGCCGCGTTCCCTTCGTTCAGGCCAGGTGCCGCAGCACGAGGACCGTGCCCATGCCGGCCGCCATGAAAACCAGCGTGGCCACCAGCGAGCGCATCGACCAGCGCGACAGTCCGCACACGCCGTGGCCGCTGGTGCACCCCGCCCCGTAGCGCGTGCCCACGCCCACCAGCAGGCCTGCGGCGATGAGCAGGCCCGGGCCGGCGTCGATGCGCACCGCCGGCAGCGGCGCGGCCAGCACATAGGCCAGCGGCGCCGCGATCAGGCCCGCCACGAAGGCCACGCGCCAGGCCCGGTCGCCGCGCCGGGGCCGCAGCAGGCCGCCCACCACGCCGCTGATGCCGGCGATGCGCCCCGCCAGCAGGAAAAAGCCCCCGGCCGCCAGGCCGATGAGCGCGCCGCCCGCCAACGCGGTGCCGGGGGTGAAGGCGTTCCAGTCGATGGCCATGGGGTTCACTCCTTGGGGCAGTACAGGCGGTACAGCACCGCCAGGATCTCGAGCAGCGCGGCGTCGGCCACGCGGTAGTGGATGTTCTTGCCCTCGCGCCGGGTCTCCACCACGCCCTGGGTGCGCAGCACGCCGAGCTGTTGCGACAGCGTGGGCTGCTGGATGCCCAGGCGCGCCTGCAGGTCGCTCACGCACTGCTCGCCCTGCGACAGCTGGCACAGCAGCAGCAGCCGGTCTTCGTTGGCCAGGGCCTTCAGGGCCGAGACGGCCTGGCTGGCCGCCTGGCGCAGGCGTTCGGGGTCGATAGGTGTGGGGTCCATGGGAAGATCGATGCAAAAGCCGTCACAAGGCCACCGAAAAGTCGGTGTTGGATTCAATATATCAAATCACATAATATCTGTGAAAAGATTGTTGTCCGCTGAACCGTTCGAAAGGCCGCCCGCCATGCCACGCACCACTTCCCTCCAGTCGTTCTTCGATCCCGCCACGGGCACGGTGACCCACCTCGTGTGGGATCTGGCGACGCGGTGCGCGGCCATCATCGATCCGGTGCTCGACTTCGATGCCGCCGCGGGCCGCACCGCCACCCGCTCGGCCGATGCGGTGCTGGCCTGCGTGCGCGAGCGGGGGCTCACGGTGCAGTGGATCCTGGAGACCCACGTGCATGCCGACCACCTGTCGGCCGCGCCGTACCTGAAGGCGCAGGCGGGGGGCCGCATCGCGGTGGGCGAGCACATCCGCGCGGTGCAGGCCGCTTTCGGCCGGCTCTTTCCCGCCGAAACCGGCGCCGCGGACGGCAGCCCGTTCGACCATCTGGTGCGCGATGGCGAAACGCTGCGGCTGGGCGACACGCCCGTCACGGCCCTGTGGGTGCCGGGGCACACGCCGGCCGACATGGCCTACCTCGTGGACGGCGCGGCCTTCGTGGGCGACACGCTCTTCATGCCCGACGTGGGCACGGCGCGGGCGGACTTTCCCGGGGGCGATGCGGCCACGCTCTACCGCTCCATCCAGCGGCTGCTGGCGCTGCCGGGCGACACGCGCCTGTTCGTGTGCCACGACTACCCTCCGGCCGGGCGCGCGCCGCAATGGGAGACCACGGTGCAGGCGCAGCGCGAACACAACATCCACGTGGGCGGCGGCGTGGCCGAGGCGGATTTCGTCGCCCTGCGCCGTGCGCGCGACGCCACGCTGGGCGCGCCGGCGCTGCTGCTGCCCTCCCTGCAGGTCAACGTGCGCGCCGGGCAGCTGCCGCCCCCCGAGGTGAACGGCATCGCCTACCTGCGCATTCCGCTGAACGCGTTCGGGACGCCGCCGGCCGCCTGAGCCCGGGCGTTGTCGGGCCGTGCGGGATCGCTCCTACCCGGTAACAGGTGCCGCGCCCACTGCCCCGGCGCTGGCACGGGGCGAAGCTGTGGGCATCCGGCGCACCGTTTCACGGACCGCGTCCCCACCGACCGACCCAAGGAGCCCGCCATGCGCACCCCCATCGTTCCCGACACCGCCATCGACCCCACCGACGATCCCACGGCCGAAATGCCGGAAGGCGACGACATCAACGACCACCTGGAAGCCGAGCAGGACGTTTCGGACGGCATCGAGGACATCTCGGTGCAGGCCTTCGACGACCCGCGCAGCGGCGGCCCGCTGAACTTCGACGACGGCACCGACATGGCCCACCCCCGCGGCAAGACCGGCCGCGACGGCGGCACCTGGGAGGCCGAGGGCAGCGACAGCGGCGACCTGGAGCCACCGGCCGAGATGCTCTCCGACCGCAACGGCCCGAGCGACCCGGACGCCAAGCGCACCGGCTGACGCGGCGCGGCAGCGCAGCAAAAAAACAAAAAGGGGCGCCCGTGCGCCCCTTTTTTTTGCTATTGAAAATATAGCGATATGCCCTAGTGGAACATGCGGTCGCGGCCAAAAAGGCTTCAAGCGCCTGACGTGGAGGCCGCCGCCGGTTCCACAGCCCCCTCAGTGCACCACCATCAGGTGGAAGGGCCACACGTACGCCTGCAGCGTCACGTACAGCCCCACCAGGCAGGCCAGCGCGATCGAGTGGAAGAACACGTAGCGCAGGATGTCGCCCTCGTGGTTGAACCAGCGGGTGGCCGTCGATGCCACCACGATCGACTGCGCATCGATCATCTTGCCCATCACGCCGCCCGAGCTGTTGGCCGCGCCCATGAGGTTGGGCGACAGGCCCAACTGCTCGGCGGCGACCTTCTGCATGCCGCCGAACAGCACGTTCGAGGCCGTGTCCGAGCCGGTGAGCGCCACGCCCAGCCAGCCCATCAGCGTGCCGAAGAACGGGTAGAACACGCCGGTGTTGGCGAACGCCAGCCCCAGCGTGGTGTCGGTGCCCGAATAGCGCGTGAGCGTGCCCAGGGCCAGCATGAGCACGATGGTCAGCAGCGAAAAGCGCACCAGCCACACCGTCTTGAAGAACGTGCGCGCGATGGCGACCGGGTTGTATTTCATGAAGAATGCGCTCACCACCGCCGACAGCAGGATGGCGGTGCCGGTGGCCGACAGCAGGTTCAGCGTGTACACCGCGCCCTCCTTGGTGGGCGTGGGCACCACGGGCGGCACCTTCTCGATCAGGTTGTGCAGGCCGGCCATGGGGAAGGCGGGCGCGAACAGGCCGTTGAGCCAGGCCTTGACCGGCGGCAGGCCCCAGATGAACACGAACACCGACAGGATGACCCAGGGCGTCCAGGCGGCCACCAGCGCGGCGCGGCTGTGCGCGGTGACGGGCTGGGGCGGCTTGGCCTCCGAGGCGCTCATGTCGCGCCCGCGCAGCGAGGCCGAGGTCCACACCGTCTTGGGCTTCCACACGCGCAGGAACGCCACCAGCGAAGCCATGGAAACGATGGCGGCGATGATGTCCACCAGCTCGGGACCGATGAAGTTGGACACCAGGTACTGGGGCACGGCGAAGGACACCGCCGTCACCAGGATGGCGGGCCAGATCTCCCACATGCCCTTGCGGCCCGCGAAGGCCCAGATCAGCCAGAACGGCACCAGCAGCGAGAAGAACGGCAGCTGCCGCCCCACCATCGCCGTCACCTCCATCAGGTCGTAGCCGTGCACCTTGGCCAGCGTGATGACCGGGGTGCCCAGCGCCCCGAACGCCACCGGCGCCGTATTGGCGATGAGCGACAGGCCCGAGGCGGCCAGCGGCGAGAAGCCCAGCCCGATCAGGATGGCCGCCGTCACCGCCACCGGGGTGCCGAAGCCGGCCGCGCCCTCGAAGAACGCGCCGAAGCTGAAGGCGATCAGCAGCAGTTGGATGCGCCGGTCGCCGGTGATGCCCGAGAGCGAATCCTGCAGCACCTTGAAGCTGCCGTTCTGCTCGGTCAGCTGGTGCAGGAAGATGATGTTCAGCACGATCCAGCCGATGGGCAGCAGGCCGGTGAAGCCGCCGTACAGCGCCGCCCGCCCGGCCATGTCGGCCGGCATGCCGTAGGCGAAGATCGCCACCAGCAGCGCCGCGACCAGGCCCAGCCCGGCCGCGATGTGCGCCTTGATGTGAAAGAAGCCCAGCGCGGCGAGCATCACGACCACCGGGATCGCGGCCAGCGCGGTGGAAATGATCATGTTGCCGAACGGGTCGTAGATTTGCTGCCAGGTCATGGATTTGTCTCCGGTGTTCTATCGGTGTGCGGACCGCGGGGCCCCGTGCCGCGGCCCTCTGCCGGGACCTGCGCCGGCCCACTGTAGAAATTTGCGGAGCGCGCGGCGTGAAAAACCTTCGCGGCCCGCGTGAAGGCTTTTCAAACCGTGTCAGTTCCGTGTCAGCCGCTGCGCCCGCAGGGGCTGCGCCCCGCCGTCCCGGAGCGCCCGGCGCCCGTCAGGGGCCGTCGTGCAGCGCCTGGCGCAGCCAGTCCACGAAGGCCGCGCACTCCCAGCGCTCGAGCGCGCCGGCCTTCCAGCACAGGAAATAGTCGTGCGGCGACGGCAGGCTGTCGCGCGACAGGCGCACGAGCTGGCCGCTCTCCAGCCAGGGCTGCCCCGCGCGCAGGCGCAGCAGCGCCACGCCGAAGCCGGCCACCGCCGCATCCCAGGCCATGCCCAGGTCGTTGAACTGGCTGCCCACCACCGGCTCGGGCTGGGCGATGCCCACGGCCTTGAACCAGGTGCGCCAGGGCTCCAGCGCGCAGCGGATGAAGCGCACGCGCGCCGCCGCCTCTTCCGTCGCTAGGCCGTCCAGCGGACCGGTCTCGGCCAGGTATTCGGGGCTGCACACCGGCGTGATGCGGTCGGCGAAGAGCTGCACCGATTCGCGGTCGGGAAAGTGCCCGGTGCCGAAGCGCACCTCCACGTCGGCCTCCTCGGCCATCACGTGGTGCACCGGCAGCGACACCTGCAGCTGCAGCTCGATGTCCGGATAGGCGTGGCGGAACTGTGCGATGCGCGGCAGCAGCACCTGGCGCGCGAAGGTCGGCGTCACGCCCAGGCGCAGGCGCGTCGCCTGGCCCACGCCCAGGGTGCCGGGCACGTGCTGCAGCGCGGCGATGGCCTCGCGCACCCGCTCCAGGTAGGCAGCGCCGGCGGGCGTCAGGCTGAAATCGCCGCGCGCGAAGAGCTTGACGGCCAGCAGCGTCTCCATCTGGCGGATGCGGTGGCTCACCGCGCTCGGCGTCACGCTCATCTCCTCGGCCGCGTGCGTCACGCTGCGCAGCCGCGCCAGCGCCTCGAATGCCAGCAGGCCCTGGATCGGCGGAATGCGCGGCGGGGCCATGCGTGCGGCGGGCCCGTCAGGCGACGGTGGTGGCCGACGCGATCACGCCGCCCCCGAGGCACACCTCGCCGTCGTACAGCACGGCGGACTGACCCGGGGTGACGGCCCACTGCGCGTCGGGAAATTCCAGCGCGAAGCCGCCGTCCGCCATCGGCTCGATGCGGCAGGGCGCATCGGCCTGCCGGTAGCGCGTCTTGGCCGCCAGCAGGCCGGCGGCGGGCGGCGCGCCGGCCACCCAGCTCGCATCGCCCGCCTGCAGCGTGTGCGACTGCAGCCAGGGGTGGTCATGGCCCTGCACCACGCGCAGCACGTTCTTGTCCAGGTCCTTGCGCGCGACGAACCAGGGGGCGTGGTCTCCGCTGCCCCGCTGCGCGCCCTTTTCCTTCACGCCGCCGATGCCCAGGCCCTGGCGCTGGCCCAGCGTGTAGAAGCTCAGGCCCTGGTGGCGGCCCAGCGTGCGCCCGCGCTCGTCCTGGATCGGCCCCGCCGCATGGGCGATGTAGCGGTTCAGGAACTCGCGGAACGGCCGCTCCCCGATGAAGCAGATGCCGGTGGAATCCTTCTTTTTGGCATTGGGCAGGCCGATCTCTTCGGCGATGCGGCGCACCTCGGTCTTGTGCAGCTCGCCCACGGGAAACAGCGTCTTCGACAGCTGCGCCTGGTTCAGGCGGTGCAGGAAATAGCTCTGGTCCTTGGACGGGTCCAGGCCCTTGAGCAGTTCGAACAGGCCGCTCGCCGCGTTCTGCCGCACCCGCGCGTAGTGGCCGGTCGCGATCTTCTCGGCGCCCAGGCGCATGGCGTGGTCCAGGAAAGCCTTGAACTTGATCTCGGCATTGCACAGCACGTCGGGGTTGGGCGTGCGGCCGGCCTGGTACTCGCGCAGGAACTCGGCGAACACGCGGTCCTTGTACTCGGCGGCGAAATTCACGTGCTCGATCTCGATGCCGATCACGTCGGCCACGGCGGCCGCATCCACGAAGTCGATGTTGGAGGCGCAGTATTCGCTGTCGTCGTCGTCTTCCCAATTCTTCATGAAGATGCCGACGACCTCATGGCCCATGGCTTTCAGCAGATGGGCGGTGACCGCGGAATCCACGCCGCCGGACAGGCCGACGACGACGCGGTGCTTGGGGGTTGCTGTCATGGCCGGGATTGTATTTTTTATGCCGCCGCGGCCGGGGGCATGCCGGCAGAACGCCGCGTGCGCCGCGGGGCATGCGATCCGGCCGGATCTGTGGTGCTATTGAATTAATAGCAATGAGGGCAATCAATCCGCCGGCATGGAGGCGATACGGGCCAAAACGCGGCGGTGGCGGGCGCCGTGCGGCCCGCCGGGGTCAGCGCGGCTGCAGCACGCTGGCGTCCGTGTGGATCAGCTCCAGCGGGTAGCGCTTGCCGGCCAGGTAGTCCTCGATGCACTCCATCACCAGCGGGCTGCGGTGGCGGTCCGCGCAGCAGCGGATCTCGTCGAGCGTCATCCACACGGTGCGCACGATGCCGTCGTCCAGCGTGCGCCAGGCATGCACCGGCCCCACCGAGCCGGCGAAGGCGAAGCGCAGGTAGGTGATGTCGTCGCCCGTGCGGGTGCGCGTGAAGCGGTTGAGGTACACGCCCACCAGCGCCGTGGGGGTGAAATCGCAGGCGGTTTCCTCCAGCACCTCGCGCACGCAGCCGTCGATGGGCGACTCGCCCGGGTCCAGGTGCCCCGCCGGGTTGTTCAGCCGCAGGCCGTCGGCCGTGTCTTCTTCCACCAGCAGGAAGCGGCCGTCCTGTTCGATGACGGCGGCCACGGTGACGTTGGGTTTCCAGCGGTTCGGCATGGCGGCCATTATGACGAGAGGGCATGTCAGGCCGTGTAGGGGATGCGCGACAGGGGGCGCTGATTTTCCGCAGCCGGTTCAACCCCTCGCGAAGGGCTGGCCGGGCGGAGCCCCCCGCCGGGCGTCCGGGATCTGTTGCGTGCGGCGGAACGCTTCGGCCTCGTCGAACAGCCAGGCGACGAGCGCCTGTGCGGCGGCATTGCGTGCCGACCGCTTGGACTGCAGCAGGTGGTAGCCCGCCGCCAGCGGCATGTGCCCGGGCCACGCCTCGGCCAGCCGGCCCTCGCGCACGTCGTGCTCGATCAGGACCGCGTGGCCCACCGCGATCCCCAGGCCCGCCACGGCGGCGGTGAGGGTCGCCTCGGTGTCCTGCAGCTTCATGTGCCGCTCGCTCGCGAGGTCGCCGAGGTGGAACGCCGCGAGCCACTGGGGCCATTTGCTGCTGCGCAGGCTGTCGTGCAGCCAGCAGAATCGGGCGAGGTCTTCGATCCGCTGCAGCCCCGGTCCGGCCAGCAGGCGCGGCGAGACGACGGGAACGAGGCTGTCGTGCATGAGCAGGCGGGCGCCGGGCCATGCCCCGTCCCCATAGTGGATGGCGATGTCGAACCGCTCCTTGTGGAAGTCGGCATCCCAGATCGACGTCGCCAGCTCGATCTCGGCATCGATGCGGGCGGGCAGCCGGGCGAGCCGCGGCACGAGCCAGCGGGCCGCGAACGACGGCATGGCCAGGATCTTGACCACCGGCCGGCCCCCCGAGCGGGCGGCCCGCACGGCGCCCTGGTCCAGTTCGTCCAGCACCCGCTGCACGGTGTCCAGGTACAGCTCGCCCGCCGGCGTGAGCTGCACACGGCGGTGGCCGCGCAGCACCAGCGTCTGGCGCAGATGCGCTTCCAGGGCCGCGATGTGCCGGCTGACGGCCGACTGCGCCACGCCCAGGTCGCGGGCCGTGGCCGTGAAGCTGCCGCAGCGCGCGAGCGCGCGGAAGGTCCGCAAAGCCGAGATCGGCAGGTCGTTCATGGGCTGCGCCCCTCCTTCCGTTGGCATGGGCCGGGCGCGCATGGACGATGCGGCATGCGCCCCGGTGATCGGCATGGATTGTCGCGCTCCCATGCCGAAAACGCATCGCCCCGGGCCTGCTACGGCCGGCCTCGGGCCGCCAACGCAGCGACCACCGCTTCGCCGAACGGCCGGGCCGAAGCGGGGTTCTGGCCTGTGATCAATCGCCCGTCGACCACCACATGGCTCTGGAAGATGCCGGCTTCCTCGAACACGGTCCGTCCCGCCTTCAGGGCCGACTCCAGCACGAAGGGGACCAGTCGGTCGTATTGGCGCGAGGCCTCTTCCTCGTTGGTGAACGCCGTCAGCCGGCGGCCGGCGATCAACGGCGTTCCGTCGGACAGCTTGAGGTCCAGCAAGCCCGCCGGGCCGTGGCACACCGCGCCCACGATGCCCCCGCGCTCGTAGACCGAGCGAACGATCGCCTGCAGGCCGGCGTTCCCCGCGAAGTCCCACATCGGGCCGTGGCCGCCCACGAGCACCACGGCGGCGTAGCGGGAGGGATCGACCTGGGACAGGGGAAGGCTGTTGGCCAGCCGGTTCCTCAGTTCCGGCTGGATCCAGAACCAGCGGTTGCCCTCGTCCTGGAGGTCGAAGCCGTCTAACGGCGGCATCCCGCCCCGGGGGCTGGCGATGTCGTAGGCGAGGCCGGCCTGCGCAAACGCCTGGACCGGGTGCGTCAGTTCCGGAAACCAGAAGCCCGCCACCAGGTCCTGGCCTTTTCGGTCATGGCTCGACACCACGATCAGGATGCTCGCGTTGGCCCCCGAGGCGGAGGGCGTCGTGGCGGGGGGCGCCGCCCTCGCGCGCGCAGCACCGCCGCCCGCGGCGGCTGCGGCGAGGGCCAGGCCCATCGCCTGGACGGCCCCGCGCCGGTTGAAGTTGAATGGGTTCATGGGGTTTCCTTTCCGATGGGCTGGTGGATCCGCCGTTCGGCGGTGTGGTCGGTGTGCCGGGTGACCGGCCTCAGGCACCGATTGGATGCCGAAAGACAGCGCGAACCGATGCCGGTTGGAGAACGCATGCCATCCGTTTTGGGGATGGCAGGGCCCTGTTTTTGGGCGTGGCGCAGCGCAGAATGAAGAGGACCGCTCTCTTGGCGTGGCTTCGCGTGGCTGACAGGCAGACGCGGCATTGGCCTCTAAACCTTTTCCCCGCCCTCTGCGCAAGATGGATCGGGAGAGGCTTGCAAAGACATGCCTGCGCACGCACTCCCGCACCCTGGCGAGTGGTCAAAGGGCTCCCCTGCCCTGCCCCCAAAAAAGGATCCCACGATGCAAAACTTCACCGACCCAGCGCTGACCCGGCGAGACCTGTTCGTCGTGGGGGCCGCCTCGGCTTCGGCGGTGGCCGCCACCGGGGCCGCCGCCCGAACCACGGCGCAGGCCGCTCCACCGTCGCCAAAGCCCGGCGCGCTGGCGCCCCAGGGCGAGACGGCCATGCCGGTGCGCATGACCATCAACGGCCAACAGCAGACCCTGTCGCTGGACACCCGCACGACGCTGCTCGACGCCCTGCGCGAGCACCTGCACCTCACCGGCACCAAGAAGGGCTGCGACCACGGGCAGTGCGGCGCCTGCACGGTCATCGTCGATGGCCGCCGCATCAATGCCTGCCTGACCCTGGCAGTGATGCACGAGGGTGCGCAGGTCACCACCATCGAAGGCCTGGGCCAGCCGCAGAAGCTGCACCCGCTGCAGGCCGCTTTCGTCAAACATGACGGCTACCAGTGCGGCTACTGCACGCCGGGCCAGATCTGCTCGGCCGTGGGCATGCTGCAGGAAATCAAGGCCGGCATTCCCAGCCATGTGAGCGGCGACCTCACGGCGCAGCCGCTGCTCTCGGCCGACGAGATCCGCGAGCGCATGAGCGGCAACCTCTGCCGCTGCGGCGCCTATTCCAACATCCTGGATGCGATCACCGAAGTGGCCGCCACCAACGGGGGTGCCGCATGAAGCCATTCACCTACGAACGCGCGGCCTCGGTGCAGGCCGCCGCAGCCGCTGCCGCAGGCAACCCGCAGGCCCGTTTCATCGCCGGCGGCACGAACCTGCTGGACCTGATGAAGCTGCAGATCGAGGCGCCCACGCACCTCATCGACATCAACGGCCTGGGCCTGGACCGCATCGAGCCCGTGCCGGAGGGCGGCCTGCGGATCGGTGCGCTGGTGCGCAACACCGACCTGGCGGCGCATGCCGGCGTGCGGCGCGACTACGGCCTGCTGTCGCGCGCCCTGCTGGCCGGTGCGTCGGGCCAGTTGCGCAACAAGGCGACCACCGCCGGCAACCTGCTGCAGCGCACGCGCTGCCCCTACTTCTACGACACCAACATGCCGTGCAACAAGCGCCAGCCGGGCGCGGGCTGCGCGGCCATCGGCGGCGTCACGCGCCAGCATGCGGTGGTGGGCGCGAGCGAGGCCTGCATCGCCACCCACCCGAGCGACATGGCCGTGGCCATGCGGGCGCTGGATGCGGTGGTCGAGACGGTGCGGGCGGACGGCCAGCCACGCCGCATTCCCATTGCCGACTTCCACCGGCTGCCGGGCAACACCCCGCACATCGAGACCGCGCTCGACGCCGGCGAATTCATCACCGCCGTGAGGCTGCCCGCGCTCGCGGGCGGCACCCACATCTACCGCAAGGTGCGCGACCGCTCCTCGTACGCCTTCGCGCTCATCTCCGTGGCGGCCGTGCTGCAAAAGGACGGCACGGGCCGCGTCGCCCTGGGCGGCGTGGCGCACAAGCCCTGGCGCATGGCGTCGGCGGACGCGGCCCTGCCGCAAGGCGCGCAGGCCGCCGCGGCGCAGTTGCTGGGCGCGGCGCGCCCCACCCACGAAAACGCATTCAAGGTGGCCCTGGTCGAGCGCACGCTCGCCGGCGTGCTGGCCGAGGCGAAAAGCCAATCATGAAATTCGACACCCCGGCTTCGCACAATGCCATCGACCAGCTCAAGGTGGTCGGCCAGCCGCTGGACCGCATCGACGGCCCGCTCAAGACCAGCGGGCAGGCGCGCTACGCCTACGAGCAGCACGACGTCGTGGCGCGCCAGGCGTATGGCTACATCGTGGGATCGTCCATCGCCAAGGGGCGGATCGCCTCGATGGACCTGTCCGCCGCGCGTGCCGCGCCGGGCGTGCTGGCCATCGTCAACGCCCAGAACGCCGGCAAGCTCGGCAAGGGCAAGATGAACGTCGCCCGCCTGCTGGGCGGCAGCGGCATCGAGCACTACCACCAGGCCGTCGCGCTGGTCGTGGCCGAGACCTTCGAGCAGGCCCGCGCCGCGGCGCATCTGCTGAAGATCGACTACGTCAGCACGCCTGGCGCGTTCGACCTGGCGGCCGAGCGTGGTTCCGCCACCGTGCCCAAGTCCTCCAAGCCCGAGAGCGCGTTCGGCAACTTCGCCGGCCGCTATCCCGAGGCCCCGGTGCGGCTGGATGTCACCTACACCACGCCCGACCACACCCACGCGATGATGGAGCCCTTCGCCTCGCTCGCGGCCTGGGAGGGCGACCACCTCACGGTGTGGCTGTCCAACCAGATGATCGCCTGGACCGCGGGCGACCTGGCCAAGACCCTGGGCCTGGCGCCGGACAAGGTGCGGCTGGTGTCGCCCTACATCGGCGGCGGCTTCGGCGGCAAGCTCTTCCTGCGGGCCGACACCGTGCTGGCCGCGCTGGGCGCGCGCGCGGCAGGCCGGCCGGTCAAGGTGGCGATGCAGCGCCCGCTCATGGCCAACAACGGCACGCACCGGCCTGCGACCATCCAGCGCATCCGCATCGGTGCGGGCCAGGATGGGCGCATCACCGCCATCGGCCATGAAAGCTGGTCCGGCAATCTGCCCGGCGGCGACCCCGAGGACGCCATCGCGCAGACACGGCTTCTGTATGCCGGTGCCCACCGCTACACGGCGCTGCGCATCTCGCCGCTGGACCTGCCCGAGGGCAATGCCATGCGCGCGCCCGGCGAGGCGCCCGGGCTGATGGCGCTGGAGATCGCCATGGACGAAATGGCCGAGCGGCTGGGCATCGACCCCATCGAATTCCGCGTCCTCAACGACACCCAGACCGACCCCGAGAAGCCGGGCCGCAAGTTCTCGCAGCGCCAGCTGGTCGAGTGCCTGCGCCTGGGCGCGGAGCGCTTCGGCTGGAGCCAGCGCAGCGCGGCACCGGGCCAGCGGCGCGAGGGCCGGTGGCTGGTGGGCATGGGCGTGGCCGCGGGTTTTCGCAACAACCTGCTGATGAAGTCGGCCGCGCGCGTGCGCCTGGACCGCACGGGGCGCGTGACCGTGGAGAGCGACATGACCGACATCGGCACCGGCAGCTACACCATCATGGGCCAGACGGCCGCCGAGGTGATGGGCGTCGCGCTCCAGCAGGTGGACGTGCACCTGGGCGATTCCGCCTTTCCGGCCTCGGCCGGCTCGGGCGGCCAGTGGGGCGCCAACAATGCGACGGCCGGCGTGTACGCGGCCTGCATGAAGCTGCGCGAGACGATCGCGCGCAAGCTCGGCGTGGCGCCGGCCGAGGCCGTGTTCGCCGATGGCATGGTGCGCGCGGCGGGGCGTTCGGTGCCCCTGGGCGAGGCGGCGGGCGAGGCCGGCCTGGTGGCCGAGGACGCCATCGAATACGGCGACCTCGACAAGCAGTACCAGCAGTCCACCTTCGCCGGGCATTTCGTCGAGGTGGGCGTGGCGGTGGACACGGGCGAAGTGCGGGTGCGCCGCATGCTGGCCGTGTGCGCGGCGGGCCGCATCCTCAACCCCAAGACTGCCCGCAGCCAGGTCATCGGCGCGATGACCATGGGCGTGGGCTCGGCGCTCATGGAAGAGCTGGCCGTGGACAAGCGCCGGGGCTTCTTCGTTAACCACGACCTGGCCGGCTATGAAGTACCGGTGCATGCCGACATCCCGCACCAGGAGGTCATCTTCCTGCCGGAGACCGACCCCATCTCCTCACCCATGAAAGCCAAGGGCGTGGGCGAGCTGGGCCTGTGCGGCGTCGGCGCCGCCGTGGCCAACGCGGTCTACAACGCCACGGGTGCGCGGGTGCGCGACTACCCCATCACCCTGGACAAGCTGCTGCCGCACCTGCCGGCCCAGGCCTGACGCCGGAGGGAACGCGCCGTGGACAACCTCGATTTCCGGGTGCTGCACACCCTGCTCGACTGGCGCCGCGCGGGGGTGCACGGCTGGCTCGTCACCGTGGTGCGGACGTGGGGCTCGTCGCCGCGGCCCGTGGGCTCCATCCTCGCGCTGTCGGACCGCGGCGCGGTCGTGGGCTCCGTCAGTGGCGGCTGCATCGAGGACGACCTGATCGCCCGGTGCTGCACGCCCGGCCGGGACGACGCCCTGCCCCGGGACCCGGCGAAGCCGGTGCTCCTGAAGTACGGGGTATCCGCCGACGAGGCGCACCGATTCGGACTGCCCTGCGGCGGCACGCTGGAGCTGCTGGTGGAGCGCGATCCGGCGCTCGACTCGCTGCAGGCCCTGGTCGAGTCGCTGGCCGAGGGCTGCCTGGTGCGCCGCAGCGTGCGGCTCTCCGATGGGGCGGTCACCCTGTCCGAGGCCCGCGGCGCGCAGGCCTTCCATGCGGATGCGCAGACGGTGGCCAGCACCTTCGGTCCGCAGTTCCGCATGCTGCTGATCGGCGCGGGGCAACTGGCCGAATACCTGGCCACCATGGCCGGCTTCAACGGCTTCGCGGTGACGGTGTGCGACCCGCGGGTGGAGTACCGCAGTGCGTGGTCGGTGCCCAGCGCCGCGTTGGCCGACGGCATGCCCGACGACGTGGTGCTGGCCTTCCGCCCCGACCGACGCAGCGCCGTGATCGCGCTGACGCACGACCCCAAGCTGGACGACCTCGCCCTGCTGGAGGCGCTGAAGACGGATGCGTTCTATGTCGGCGCCATCGGCAGCCGGCGCAACAACGCAGCGCGGCGCCAGCGGCTGGCCGAGCACTTCGACCTGGACGCACCGGCGCTGGCGCGATTGAAGGGGCCCATCGGCCTGTTCATCGGCAGCAAGACGCCGGCGGAGATCGCCGTGAGCGTCATGGCCGAGGTGCTGGGTGTCCGCAACGGGGTGGCGATCCCGCCGCAGATGCAGGTGGCGCCGGCCAAGGCCTTGCTCGCAGGGTGAGGCGGCGGCCGCCCGCGAGCGCCGCCGTGTCCCACCGTGCGCGGGCTCACTGGCCGTCCGCTGCCTGCTGTTTGCGGACTTCCGCCGGGAATGCCTCGCTCTGGCGAAGGCGCAGGTACTCCTGCTGGGCCGCGTCGTAGGCCTTCGTTTCCAGGCCGTACGAACGCGACAGCCCTTCGTACCGGTCGGCGCCCGCGCGGCGCCACAGGGCGAGGTCGGCGATCACCTCGGCACGGGACAGCGTGGGCTGTTGCTGCTGTGTCGCGGTGCGCTCCTGTGCCTGGGCGGGCATCGCGAAGGCACTCGCCAGCGCCAGTGCCGCGGCCACCGTGGCCCGAAGGCGTACCGGGGCGGCGGGCGAAGCAGGCAACGGGGTCTTGATCGACGGCGAGGAATTCAGGGTGAAATAGGGCATTGGGATGGTTTCCATGGGTGGACTGGCAGAGGTCCGCATGTTAGTATCGATTTAATAGTTAGTCAATACCGAAACGATATGAACGCTGAAAAATCGGGCGACAGCCCCTGCCCCATCGCGCGCAGCCTGCAGGTTCTGGGCGATGCCTGGACCATGCTGATCCTTCGGGATGCGCATGCCGGCCTCACGCGCTTCGATCAGTTCAAGAAAAGCCTCGGGATCGCGCCCACCATGCTGACCAAGCGGCTGGCCGCCATGACCGAGGAAAAGCTGCTCGAAAAGCGCCAGTACTCCGAACGTCCGCCGCGCGAGGAATACGTCCTGACCCAGGCGGGGCGCGACTACCTGCCGGTGCTTTTCATGATCGGCGCGTGGGGGCGAAAGCACCGGGGCACCGGCCCGCTGGTGCGCTTTCAGGACGCCGAGCGGGGAACCGACATCCAGCCCATCGCGATCGATGCGGTGACGGGCGCGGAGATCGGAACGCGCGCCATCAAGCTGGTGAATCCGGAGTGACGGTGGCTGCGCGCTGCAGCGGCTCACACCCCTGACAGCCGGCACGCCACGCCGAGCAGTCCGCAGAGCGCCAGCACCGGAATCACACCCCATCGGAGCCGGAACAGGGCCGCCGCGGCCAGCACGCCGATGGCGGCCGAGGCGGCGTCGAAGCGGCCTCCCAGGCCCTTCGGCCACAGCACGTGATAGGCGAAGAACACCGCCAGGTTGGCGATCACGCCGACCACGGCGGCGGTGATGCCGGTCAGCGGCGCGGTGAACTTCAGGTTGCCGTGGGTGGATTCGATGAACGGACCGCCCAGCAGGATGAAGACGAACGAAGGCAGGAAGGTGAAGAACGCCACTGCGGTGGCGGCCACGGCGCCTGCCAGGAACAGCGATCCGGGCCCGAAGAGAGCATGGGTCCATCCCCCGACGAAGGCCACGAACGACACCACCATGATGAGCGGGCCGGGCGTGGTCTCGCCCAGCGCCAGGCCGTCGATCATCTGCGTGGCGCTCAGCCAGTGGTGGTGGTCGACGGCGCCCTGGTAGACGTAGGGGAGCACGGCGTAGGCGCCACCGAAGGTCATCAGCGCGGCCTTGGTGAAGAACCACCCCATCTGGGTCAGTACCCCATGCCATCCGAACAGCGCCCAGAGCCCTCCCAGCGCCAGCAGCCACAACCCCCCGCCCACCAGCAGCACCTTGGCGAAACGCGCCCACGAAAACAAGGCGTGGGGCGGCGCGGGTGTGTCGTCGTCGATCAGTGCCCGCCCGGCCGATGCCGCTGCCGCGCCATGGGCGCCGCCGGCGGAAAAAGCCTGTGGCGACACCCGGCCGCCCACATGGCCGGCCAACGCCGCGAGCAGCACGATCGCGGGAAACGGCACCTGCAGCGCGAAGATGGCCGCGAACGCGGCCACCGCGATGCCCCACAGCCAGCGGTTCTTCAGCGTCCTGCCACCGATCCGCCAGGCCGCCTGCACCACCAGCGCCGTGACGGCCGGCTTGATGCCGTAGAACACCCCGGCGATCACCGGCACGTCTCCATGGGCCATGTAGAGCCAGGACAGGCCGATGAGGAGGCACAGCGACGGCAGCACGAACAGCGTGCCGGCGAGGATGCCGCCCCCGGTCCGGTGCAGCAGCCAGCCGAGGTAGGTGGCCAGCTGCTGGGCCTCGGGCCCGGGCAGCAGCATGCAGTAGTTCAGGGCGTGGAGAAAGCGCTTTTCCGAGATCCACCGGCGGCGCTCCACCAGTTCCGCATGCATGAGGGCGATCTGCCCGGCCGGGCCGCCGAAGCTGATGAAGCCGAGCTTCAGCCAGAAAAGCAGGGCCTCGGAGAGTGGCAGCGGGTGGGGGCGTGCCGATGCGGCGTCGTCGGGCAAGGCGGTGTCCATGATCGATTCCATGAGCGCTTCCAGCACTGGGACGGGACACCGTCTACCCGGGGCGGGACGGGAGGCTGTGTTCCCGGTGCGCGGATCATAGGCCCGCCGCCGAGGCGGTGGAAGGGTCCGGACGGATCACGGCGTGCGCATGAGCCCGCCGTCCACCCGCAGGCTCTGCCCCGTGATGTAGGCCGCCCCGTCGGAGGCCAGGAAGGCGACCGTGGCGGCCACTTCCTCCACGGTGCCGTAGCGCTGCAGCGGCACGGCGGTGCGCCGCTCTTCCCACACGGGCAGGCTGTCGATCCAGCCGGGCAGCACGTTGTTCATCCGCACGTTGTCGGCTGAGAAGCTGTCCACGAAGATGCGCGTGAACGAGGCCAGGCCGGCGCGCATGACGGACGACGCCGGGAACAGCGCGCTGGGCTCCAGTGCCCAGGCCGAGGAGATGTTGACGATCGCCCCGCCGCCCTGCCTCTGCATGAGGGGCGCCACCAGGCGGGTGGGCCGGACCACGTTCAGCAGGTAGGTGTTCATGCCCTCGAGCCACTGTTCGTCGGACAGGTCCAGCAATGGCGCCCGAGGCCCGTGGCCGGCGCTGTTGACCAGCACGTCGATGCGGCCCCAGCGCCGGTGGGTCCGGTCCACCAGCCGCCCGATGTCCTCCACCGACTGGTTTGAGCCGGTGACCCCCACGCCCCCGAGCGCCTCGGCGAGCGCCTGCCCTTTCCCGGAGGAGGAAAGGATGCCGATGCGAAAGCCGTCGGCGGCCAGCCGGCGTGCGGCCGCCGCCCCCATGCCACTGCCGCCGGCGGTGATGAGCGCCACTTTTTCTACTGCCATTTATCGGTCCTTGCGTGCCGCTAGTGGCACCTGGAGATTGTTCGACAGCCCAGGCGTTTTAGGGGCATGGAGCCCGGCAGATCGCCTGCCTCGAATCAGTAGAAAATCTGCACCCATGACGCAACCCCTCGGGCGCATGCCCTCGCTCAATGCCCTGCGTGCCTTCGAGGCCACGAGCCGCCACCTCAACTTCCGGCTGGCCGGGCTGGAACTGGGGGTGACGCAAGGCGCGGTGGCGCAGCAGGTCCGGGCCCTGGAGGCGGAGCTGGGCCTGAAGCTCTTCGAGCGCCTGCCCCGCGCGCTGGCGCTCACGTCCAACGGCCAGCGCTACATCGTCGGCGTGCGGCGGGCCTTCGAACTGCTGGCGCAGGCCACGGAGAGCCTGGTCCCCCAGCCCCTGCGACTGACCGTGAGCGTGACGCCCACCTTCGCCACCAAATGGCTCATCCCGCGGCTCGACGGCTACACGCGCCGGCACCCAGGCGTCGATCTGCGCATCCTGGCCACGGAGCGGCTGGCGCACTTCCACAACGAGGCGGTGGACCTGGCCGTGCGCTACGGCTGCCCGCCGTTCGGTCCCGGGCTGTCGGCCGATCTGCTGTTCGAGGAATGCCTGGTCGCCGTCTGCAGCCCGCGGTGGCGAGAACGGAGCGCGCAGGCCGGGCGGGCCGGCGAGGGCATCGCGCAGGCGCTGCTGCACGATGCCCAGTCGCCATGGGAGACCTACTTCGAGCAGTGCGCGCCGCAGGCCAGGGCGCCTGCGGCGCGCGCCCTGCATTTCAACCAGACCACGCTCGCCATTGATGCCGCCGTCATGGGGCAGGGCCTGGCGCTGGCCCAGCAGGAATTCGTGGCGCCCGATCTGGCGGCCGGGCGGCTGGTGCTGGCCTTTCCCGAGGCCTTGCGCACCGGCGCGGGCTACTACCTCGTGCACCCCCGCAAGCAGCGGCACCCCGAATCGGTCGCACAGGTGCGGCGCTGGCTGCTGGACGGTGCGGGCGGACTGCCGACCGCCCCACCCTCGCTGCCGGGCTAACGTCCAGGTTTCGCCACTGGCGTCGGCCGCAGCACCAGCCACAGCGCCGCGGCGATCAGCCCGCCGCCGGCCGCATGCGCGGCGGTGGCGGCCTCGCCCAGTACCAGCCAGCCCCAGGCCACGCCGAACAGCGGCACCAGGAACGTCACCGACAGCGCCTTGAGCGGCCCCACGTCGGCGATGAGCCGGAAATACAGCACATAGGCCAGGGCCGTGCACAGCAGCCCCATGGCGAGCATGGCGGCCCACACCGTGGGCGGCGCGGCCATCCAGGTGGCGGGCAGGCCGGGCTGGCGCCACACCTCCCAGGCCGCGAACGGCGCCAGCACCAGCACGGCGCCCCACTGGCTGCCCACCGCCACCAGGCGGCTGTCGAGCCCGCCGCGCGCGGTGATCCAGCGGCGCGTGAGAAAGCCCGCCGCGCCGTAGCAGGCCGTGGCCACCAGGCAGGCGCCCATGCCTGCCAGCACCTGCGGTGACAGGGCCACGGGGCCCGTCTGCGCCAGCACGGCCACCCCGGCCATGCCCAGCAGCACGCCGGCCGTGCGCGCGGCGGTGATCCGCTCGCCGAAGGCCGCGGCGCCGATCAGCACGCCCATGAGCGGCGTGGTCGCGTTCAGGATGGCGCTGTAGCCCGCCGGCAGCGTGCGGGCCGCGAGCGCGAACATCAGGAACGGCACCCCCGAATTGACCACGCCCAGCACCAGCGCCGCGCCCAGCTTGCCGTGAAAAGCCGGCCGCAGCCGCGCGAACGCCAGCAACGCCATCAGCCCGGCCGCCGCCAGCGCCACGCGCCCGAAGGCCGTGGGCACCGCGCCCAGTACCGGCACAGCGATGCGCATGAACAGAAAACTGCCGCCCCACAGGGCGGCCAGGGCGAACAGGCGGATCAGGCTGGCGAGGGTCATGGGCGGCGCCGGCGGGGCGCGGACCCCGCCGAATCGGCAAAACGAAACGACGAAACCGAAGGCTTTCGCCAAGCCCTGGCGGGCCCGGGACGCCCCCGGCGCTGGAGGCCCATTCTTCGAAATCCGGTGGGTTCGCGCAAACCATTTATGCTGCGCGACTGTTTATTTTGACTGAACGGTCATGCGCCTGCCTCCCCTCATCGCCGTGCGATTTTTCGAAGCCACTGCGCGCCATCTGAGCGTGCGCCGCGCCGCCGCCGAGCTGCACGTCACGCCGGGCGCGGTGTCGCAGCAGGTGCGCAAGCTGGAGGAGTTCCTGGGCTGCACGCTGTTTGAGCGCCTGCCGCGCGGCCTGGCGCTCACGCGGGCGGGTGCCGAATACCAGTCGGCCTGCAGCGATGCGCTCGCGGTCATCGGCCACGCCACCTCGCGGGTGGCCGCCGGCGCGCGGCGCGTCGTGCTGGTGAGCTGCACGCCTGGCTTCGCCGTGCAGTGGCTCGTGCCGCGCCTGCAGGACTTCCAGCAGCACGTGACCGGCCTGGACGTGCACGTGAGCACCACCAACCGCACGGTCGATCTGGCCGGCGAGGGCGTGCATTTCGCGGTGCGCCACGGCATGGGAAAGTACCCGGGCCTGCGGGCGGAAGCGCTGCTGGCCGACGATCTCGTGCCCGTGTGCAGCCCCCGCCTCATCGCGCCGCGGCGCATCGCGCGCGCCCGCGACATCGACGGCCACCGCCTGCTGCACGACGAGCACCGGGGCGACTGGCGGCTGTGGTGCGAGGCGCACCGTATGCCCCGGGTAAACACCGAACAAGGCGTGGTGTTCGCCGATTCCAACGGCGCCATCGAAGCCGCCGTGGCCGGCCGGGGCTTCGCGCTGGTGCGCCGCGCGCTCATCGGGCGCGAGCTGGCCACGCGCGCCTTGATCGGCGTGCAGGCGGGTGCGCTGGCCACGCCGCTGGCGTACCACCTGGTCTATGCGGCGCCCGCGCTCATCGATCCGGAGCTGCGGCGTTTCCGCGACTGGATCGTGGCGCAGGCCGGGCAGGAGCGCGGCGGCGGCGCTTGAGCCCTGCTGCGGGCGGGGCGCTCAATCCCCCGGCAGGTCCCGCACCATGTACACCGCGCCCTCGCCGTAGGTGGCCAGCCGCGTGCGCTGCGCAGCGTCCTGCAGCGGTGCGGGGGCATAGCCGTGCCGTGCCCAGTAGCCCTGCGAGCCCTGCACCGAGACCAGCGCGCTGTGGCGCAGCCCTTCGCTGCGTGCCGTGGCCCAGGCCGCGGCCAGCAGCACCTGCGCCAGGCCCTGTCCCGCCAGCGCGGGCGCCACGGCCATGTCGTGCAGGTACAGCGTGTCGGGGGCCTGAGCGGCCTCGAAGTCGCCGTGCAGCGGCGTGACCTTGCCCCGCAGCGAGCGGTAGGCCGCCAGATAGGCGCCCAGGTGGCCGTCCCGCTCCAGGGCCAGCGAGCACTGCGCCGGGCTCGCCAGGCGGCGCAGGAAGACCGCATGGCTTTCCTCGAGCCCCTCGCCATAGCAGGCGCGCTGCACCTGCAGCAGGCCGGGCAGATCGGCCGCGGCCAGCGGGCGCGCCCGGAGCGGTGCGGATGGCAGGGGGTGGGATCGGGCGTGGGCGGGCATGGGCGTGGGCGGTGCGAGGGGGCGGCACGGGCAGCGAAGGCCTCCATCCTACGGCCGGTGCCTGCCGGCCCGTGCAGGCGCATTTCTTGCATCCTTTCGTTGCCAATTCCCCGAAAACCGTCGCCATTTGGCCCATCCGTTCGCGGCCGGAGCGCCCCGATCGGATGCAGGTGAGAGAATTTCCACACCGCTGCCCTGCCGTACTGATGCCAGACCACCATGTCTTTAAGCCGATTCCTTCGCCTTTTCGGGGCCCTCGTGGTGTTGGCCACGATGCTGCTGGTCGGCCGCATCGCCACGACGGAGTACCAGTCGGTGCGAGCGTCGGCGGCCAGCGTGGAGGCCATCGACCAGCTGCGCGCGGGGCTGCTCGCCGCCGAGATGGTGTCGCGCGAGCGCGGCCCCACCAACGGGGTGTTGGGCGGCCCGTCGCCCCTGCCGCAGGAGCTGCAGCAGCCGCTGGCGCAGGCCCGCGCCCGCACCGACCGCGCTTTCGACGCGCTGCATGGCGTGCTGGCAGCGCGCAATGGCGATCCCACGCTGGCCGACAGCGCGCGGCGCGTGCTCGCCGCCAAGATGGCGCTGGCCACGGCCCGTGCGGCAGTGGACCAGGTGGTGGCACAGCCGCGCGAGGCGCGGGCGCCGGAGTCGATCCGTTCGGCAGTCTACGGCATGGTGGCGATCGTGCCGCTGCTGGCCCCGGTCACGAGCAGCCTGGCCAATGCCGCGCGGCAGCACTACCCGGCCCTGGCCGATGACGTGCAGGTCGCGCGCCTCACGGCCGAACTGCGGGAGTTCGCGGGGCTGCTGGGTTCGCATTTCACGGCGGCGCTGGCGCGCCAGCAGCCGTTCACGGCCGAGGAACGCCGGGCCATCGAGCAAACGCGCGGGCGCATCGCGCAGCTGCGCTTCCTGATCGAGCTGCGGCTTTCGGTGCCCGAGCAGCCGCGCCCCATCGCCCAGGCGTGGCAGACGGTGCAGCAGCGCTACTTCCGCGATACCGGGCCGCTCATCGACCGCATGATCGCCGCCGGGGAGGGCAACGGCCGCTACGGGCTGGACGCCGCGGGCTTCGCGGCGCTCTACGTGCCCGACATGAACACCATCTTCGATGTGCGCGACACGCTGCTCAACCAGCTGCGCGAGCGCGCCAGCGCCGAATACACCCGGGCCGTGCGCATGCTGGGCCTGGTGGCCGCGGGCTCGGTGGTGCTGCTGGCGCTGCTGCTGGTGGCGCTGTCGATGGTGGACCGGCGCGTCCTGCGCCCGCTGGTGCAGACCGCGCGGGCGCTGAAGGCGCTGGCCAACAACGACCTGGATGCGCCCCTGCCCCAGCCCGCCGCCAACGACGAAATGGCCGCGGTGATCCGCGCTGCGCGCGAGCTGCAGCTGCAGACCCGCCAGCGCGAGGCCCTGGAGCGCGAGCGCAACAGCCTGATCGCGCAGCTGCGCGAGCAGTCCAACACCGACTTCCTCACCGGCCTGCCCAACCGGCGCGCCTTCTTCGACGCGGCGGAAAGCGTGCTCGCGCAGGCCCGGCGCCACGGCTTCGGCGTGGTCATCGTCATCCTGGACGTGGACCGCTTCAAGATGCTCAACGACCAGTGGGGCCATGCGGTGGGCGACCAGGCGCTCGTGTCGGTGGCGCGCGCGCTGCGGGCCGAACTGCGGCTGGGCGATCTGGTGGGCCGCTTCGGTGGCGAGGAGTTCGTGGTGCTGCTGAGCCACTGCGACCCCGCGCACGGCGTGCGGCTGGCCGAGCGCCTGCGCGAGGTGGTGGCGAATCTGCAGCTGCTGCTGCCGGCATCGCCCGAGCCGCTGCGCGTGACGGCGAGCTTCGGCGTGGCCGATTCCGGCCGCCACGGCCTGGTGCTGGACCAATTGCTGTCCGAGGCCGACGCGGCGATGTACCGCGCCAAGGAAACGGGCCGCAACCGCGTGGTGCTGGCGGAGCCCCGGGCGGACACGGGCGCCGGGGAGCTGGTCATTCTTTGACGTGTCCAGGCGTTTGCTATTGAATTAATAGCGATACGCCCTAGTGGAATATGTGCTGGAGCCCGTTTTGATGCCGGGCTGCCACACCCGGAGCCCGGTGGCCCTTCAGCGCGGCAGCACGGGCGGCTGCACGAAGTCTTCGAGCGACAGGCCCTTGTCGCGCAGCAGCGCCTCCAGCACCGGCTGCAGGGCCCCCAGGCTTTCCTGCACCGCCTCGCGCACGGTATCCACCACCACCTGCGTGCTGCGCTCGATCTCGATGTTGAGGCGGTCGCCCGCCTGCTTGTGCTCGAACACCGTGGCGCGGCGCGTCTCGGGGATCAGCCACACCTCGAACCAGCCCTCGGCGCGGTTCACCTCGGAGACCGTCAGGCTCGCCCCGTGGATGGCGATGTAGCCCTTGGCGAAGATGTACTTGCGGAAGGCGGGCGGAATGTCCACGCGCCACACGCGGTTGTTGTCCGACTCGCGCACCGACTGCAGCGTGGTGGCGAAGTCGATGTGGCCCGACAGCGGGTGCCCGCCGATCTCGGCGCCGTCCTTGGCCGCGCGCTCCACGTTCACCCGGTCGCCCACGGCATAGCTGCCCAGGGTGGTCACGTTCAGGCTCTGCAGCACCACGTCGAACGCCGCCGCGTGGGGCGGCAGCAGCTCGGTCACCGTGAGGCACACGCCATCCACCGCCACGCTCGCGCCCACGGCGAGGTCCTGGCAGAAGCCGGGCGGAAAATCGATGATGAAGGTCCTGAGGCCTTCGCGGTCATGGATGGCGGCGAGGGCCGCCGTGGCTTGGACGATGCCAGTGAACATGCGTGTGGATTCCCGGTGCGTGGAAAAAGGCCGCCGGGGGCAGCGCCGCGCAACCGGGTGCCCCGAGGGTGCGGCGATTTTGCCACCCGGGTCGGGGCCCGCCGCCTGCAGGGTTTCAGCGCGCGCGCAGCAGCTCGCCCACTTCCAGCAGCACCAACTCGTTGTCGTCCGCCCGGTTGGGCTCGCGGCTGGAGCTGAACGGCAGGTTGTTGTCGTTGCCCACCACGATGTGCGTGGCGTCCACCACGTCCACGTTCTCGATGGTGAAGAACGGGAAGGTGAGCACGCCGTTGTTCAAGGGCTTCTTCGCCAGGCGCTGCGGGTCCTGGATGTTCAGCAGGTCGATGTAGCCCACCTTGCGCAGCTCGGCGCCCGCGTTGGCATCGGTCAGCTCCACCTTGTACACGCGCTTGAACTTCGCCAGGTCGTGGAAGCAGTCGGTGCGCTTCTGGCCTTCGGGGCAGGCCTTGTCGGCCGTGCCCTCGCCGTTGTCGCGTTCGATGATCAGGCCGGTGTTCTCGTCGATCATGTTGAAGTCGCCGATGGCGTGGTGGTTGGCCTCCAGCACGTACTTCCAGTGGCGGCCCGTCCACTTTTCCTGCTTCACGTCGAATTCCAGCACGCGCAGGTATTGTTTGCCGCCTTCCACCGCTTCGTAGGCCTTGGCCGATTCGTTCCACACCGGGCCTTCCAGCAGCGCGTAGAGCTTGCTGCCGTCCCTGGACGATGCCATGCCTTCGAAGCCCTTGGAGCGCTTGATCTCGAAGGCCGGCGCCTTGGCATCGGGCGCGCCCGCGGCGGTGATGGCCGGGTGGTCTGGCGAGCGCACGACCTTGCCGTCCACCTGCGTCTCGAACACGGCCAGCACGCGGCCGGACAGATCGGCCTTGATGAGGTAGGGGCCGAACTCCTCGCCGATCCACAGCGCGCCGCCGGCGAACTGGAAGCTCTCGGGATCGAAGTCCGAGCCGGTCAGGTAGCGTTCCTTCGTGCCCTCTTCGGCGATGCGAAACGGTACCTTCTTGTCCGGGTCGTGCAGGAACACCGTCTTCTGGCGCTTGAACTGGCCGCTTTGGAAGTCCACCGTGTAGTGGTTCAGGTACAGCATGAAGTCCGGCGAATTGGCCTTGGCCCCCGCGCCGTTGTCGGTCAGGATCCAGAACGATCCGTCGGCCATGCGCTTGATGCCCGAATGGCCCTGCGCGGGCTGGCCCTTGAACGGCAGCGACACGCCCGTGGGCCGGCCGGCGGAGGTGCCTTCCACACTGCCCAGCTTGTCCACGCGCTGCGGCGTGGTGAACTTGCCGCTGGTCTGCAGATCGGCCGGGGCATGCTTGGGCGCGGGAATGAAGGTCTGCGCCGGCAGCACCGCATGGCCGGCGAGCGTGGCGGGAAAAGCCTGCTGGGCGTGGGCGGGCAGCACGGCGGCGGCGAATGCCAGAAGAGCGAGGGGCGCGAGGCGGAAAGAGGGCAGCATGCGATGGCTTGTGGCGAACGAAAAACGCAACGATGCCGGCGCGCCGTTACAGGGCCATGACGGCGCTTTCCAGCGCTACTTCTGCGACAGGGCTGCTTCCAGCCGCTGCATCTCTTCCTCCAGCGTGCCGCGGCTGCGAAAGTGGCGCTGGGCCTGGTCGTACCAGTATTCGGCGTCTTCCAGGTCGCCTTCCTGCAGATGCACGATGCCGTGCAGCCAGGCGCCCAGCGGCGTCGCATCGTCCTGCACCTGCTGGTGGGCCTCGTTCCAGCGCCCTGCGCGCAGGTGCGCCAGGATGTCGCGAAGGTCGGTCATCGGAAAGCTCCTTGTGGGCGTCGGCGCCGTCACTGCGGCTCGGGCGGGCGCGTTGTCTGCCGGAGTATCGCCGTGCAGTGTCGCGGTGCAATGGGAGCTTCGAGCCGGTGATCAGCCCGCGCGCTGGCGCGCGAGCGTCCACCACGCTGCCCCCACGATCAGCGCCCCGCCCAGCCATTGCACCGGGCCCAGACTCTCCCCCAGCCACAGCACGGCGAACAACGCGCCCCAGGCCGGCTCGGTGCCCATCAGCAGGCCCACGCGGCTGGGGGCGGTGTGTTTCAGCGCCCAGTTCTGCGCGATGAAGGCGAACACCGTGCAGCCCAGCACCAGGTACAGGCTCGCGGCCCAGAAGGCGCCCTCGGCCGGCAGGGCGGGCAGCCCGCCCGGCAGCGACACGGCCACCAGCAGGCACCCCAGCCCCACCACGGCGGACTGCACGGCGGTGAGCAGCAGCATGGGCGCCTGGGCATGCCGCCGGGTGAGGCGGCTGGTGGTGCACACGGTCACGGCGCGCAGCGCAGCGGCGGCCAGCATCAGTCCGTCGCCCAGGCCCCATCGAATCTGCAGGCCGCCGCCCGCCAGCAGCGCCGCGCCCAGCAGCGAAACGGCCGCAAAGCCGAACACGGCGCCGGCCGGCCGCCGGCCCAGCATCCACCATTCGGCGAACGGGGTGAACACCACGCACAGGCTGATGAGGAACGCCGCCTGGCTGGCCTGCGTGTGCGCCACGCCATAGGTCTCGCACACGAAGATCGCCATCAGCAGCGCGCCCAGCGGCAGGCCGGCGCGCAGGGCGCCCTGCCATTGCGCCCGCGTCGCCCGCAGGCACGCCGGGGCCAGCAGCGCCGCCGTGAGCAAAAACCGCACGGCCAGGAAACCCAGCACCGGGTAGAACGCCAGCGCCCCCTTGGCCACGCCGTAGCTGGTGCCCCAGACCACGGCCACCAGCAGCAGGACGAGGTCGGCGCTGCGCAGCAGCGTGGCGGGGCGGGCGAGGGGCAGCGTGGTCATGCGGCGATCGTAGATTCATGCCATGCCATCGATAATGGCCCTTCAAAGAACAACATTGGTTCCCCATGCGCACAAATGACGCCCTGGACTGCCTGCCCGACATGGCGGTGTTCGCCCGCGTGGCGGCGGCGGGCAGCTTTTCCGCGGCGGCGCGCGAGCTGGGCCTGACCCCGTCGGCCGTGAGCCGCCAGGTGGCGCGGCTGGAAGGCGTGCTGCGCGTGCGGCTGCTGGAGCGCACCACCCGGCGCCTGCGCCTGACCGAGGCGGGCCACGCGGCGTTCGCGCGCTGCCAGGGGCTGGAATCGTGCGCGCGCGAGGTGCTGGCGCTGGCCGGCCACCATGCCGACGTGCCCAGCGGCCTGGTGTGCATGAGCGCGCCCAAGGCCTATGGACGCCAGCGGCTGCACCCGCTGGTGCCGTCCTTCCTGGCCGCGCATCCGCAGGTGGACGTGCAGCTGGTCATCACCGACCGCACCGTGGACTTGTTCACCGAACACATCGACGTGGCGGTGCGCATCACCGACGCGCCGCCCCCGGGGCTGGCGGGCCGCCCGCTGGAGCCGGTGGAACACCTGGTGTGCGCCAGCCCGGCCTACCTGGCGCAGCGCGGCCTGCCGGAGCACCCGCGCGATCTGGCGCAGCACGACTGCCTGCCCCTGGGCGAGGACGAGCGCGACCGGCACTGGCGCTTCGAGCGGCCGGGTGGCGGGGCCGGAGGGGCAGGCGGTGGCGGCCCGGCGGAATCCGCCGTGGTGAAGGTGCGCGGCCGCTACGTGGCCAACCACAGCGAGGTGCGGTGCGAGGCCGCCCTGGGCGGCCTGGGCATCGCCTCGCTGCCGGGCTTCACGGCGCAGGCGGCCCTGGCGGCCGGCACGCTGGTGCGCGTGCTGCCCGGCTGGCGCCACACCACGGCGTATTCCGGCACGGCCTGGCTGCTGTACCCGCCCAACCGCTTTCTGCCGGCGCGGGTGCGGGCCTGGATCGACCATGTGGCGCAGGGGCTGGCCGCGCAGCCCGCATGAGGGGCCCGCGCGGCGCCTGCCGATCCCTGCCGGTCAGTCCTCGTGCGTGTCGTGCGTGGCCGCGCTGCCCCGGCGCCAGTAGCCCGAGGCCTTGACCCACTTGGGGTAGGCGCCGCGCTCACCCACCAGGTGCGCGCGCAGGGCCTTGGCCACGGCCGATTCGCAGGCCACCCAGGCGTGGAAGTCGCCCGCGGGCAGGGTCTGCGCGCGCAGCGCCTGCAGCAGGGGCTCGGCGGTGCCGGCCTCGGCGCCCTGGCGGTGCACCCAGACGATGCGGGCATCGGCGGCGGTGGGCAGGGGCTGCTCGTCGGCCGGGCCGTCCACCTCGGCCAGCACCAGCACGGGCGCGCCGGCGGGCAGTTCGGTGAGGCGGCGGGCGATGGCGGGCAGGGCCGTGTCGTCCCCGATCAGCACGTAGCCGTCGAAGGTGGTGGGAATGACCATGGAGCCGCGCGGGCCCCCCACGCCGACGGTCTGCCCGGGCGCGGCCTGCAGCGCCCATTGCGTGGCCGGGCCGGCGTCGTGCAGCGCGAAATCGATGGTGAGGGTGCGCGCGGCGATGTCGTGGTGGCGCGGCGTGTAGTCGCGCATGGTGGGCCGGGGCGAGTCGGGCGCAAGGCCCCCGGTTTCTGCCGGCACGGGAAAGTCGATCCGGCCCGTGGCGGGGTCGGGCAGGATGAGCTTCACGTGGTCGTCGAAGCCCGCGCTGTCGAAGCCCTCCAGGTCGGGGCCGGTGAGGACGATGCGCACGCAGTGCGGCGTGACGCGCTCGGCGCTTTGCACGGTGAGGATGCGCCGGCGCAGTTCGTGGCGCATGCGCTGGGGCGCGCGCGCCGCCAGCAGTTCGGGGGAAGGCTGCGCTGCGGCGGCGGCAGAGGTGGCTGGGGTGGTGGTCGAAGCGGACAGTGTGGTCATTTCAGGCTTTCTGCCGGGGCGATGCCGGCGTTGCGGAGGGAGGCCAGGGCGTCGTGGGGGCGCACTCCGGGCAACGGGGGCCGGGGCGGTCGCTCTGGGGCGTCCTGCAGGCCGGCGGGGAACAGGTGCTAAAGGCGCTCGATCTGCCGCGCCGCGGCGTCCAGCGCATCGGCGATGGCATGGATCTGCGCCTCGGCCAGCGGCTCGCGGGCCAGGCGAAGGTGCAGCGCATGGCGCAGGTTGTGCACGGCGCGCTCGACCGGCGCCGGGCGCTCGCCGTGACCGCCGCCGCGCATCGGCAGGCCGCTGGCCATGCGGGCCAGCAGCGCGTCCACCTCGGTGCGGTGTTCGGCCAGGTGGTCGCGCCCCGCATCGGTCAGCGTGTGCAGCTTGCGGCCGCCATCGGCGGTGACGGTGACATGGCCCATCTCTTCCAGCAGGGTGAGCGTGGGGTAGATCACGCCGGGGCTGGGGCTATAGGCACCGTTCAGCCGGTCTTCGATGGCCTTGATGAGTTCGTAGCCGTGGCGCGGCTTGTCGGCGATGAGCTGCAGCAGCACGAGGCGCAGGCCGCCGTGGCCGAACACGCGGCCGCCACCGCGCCGCTCGAGAGGGGGCTGGCGCACATCCAGGAATTCATGTTTCATGAGGAATTAGATATATCTAAAAAACAGAAGATATATCTATTTCGGACGCGGGCTGGGTGGCTGCCTGGGGTATCCCTGCTGGCTCCATGGTTTGCGAGAGCTCGCCAGTGCCCAACCCCTTCCCGGGATGCCGTTCGGAACCTGGTCACTTCCTTCGCGTCGCGGGCCGCCGCGTGACCGAGATGCCGGTAGCGTCTTTCCCTTTTCGGCAAACGCCGTCAGGAGGTGTCCCATGCCCATCCACCGCACGGATTTTCCCGGTGTCTACATCCATACGCCCCGGCCGCAGGAAGCGGGCGCTCGCACCCTCCAGCAGGTGGAAGCCCTTGAAGCCAAGAACCAGGATTTCTTGCACCGCAACGAGGGAACCCTGGCGCAACTGGCGTCCCAATCTTCCGGCCGCACTCTGCTGCGGCAGATCGAATCCATCACCACCATGGCGCCCCGAAAGCGCGTGGTGCTGACGCCTTCGCAAGGGGGTTGGCCGCACGCGCTTTCCTGCCAGCAGAGCGCTGGCAACACGCAGTTGCGGCCCATGGACAATTGGGACGACATCGACAGCTACATGAGCCGCCGTCCGTCGGGCGATTCGTTCATGCCCGAAGTGGCGGCCGCCCCGATGCCCGGCAGGGAGACTCCCGGCGCAGACGAAGTCTGGATCCACACCGACCCAGACATCGGCATGAAGTTTTCATCCGAGGACTCGGATGAGTACGAGTTGAGCGCAGACCATTACGTGGCAACGCTCGGCCACGAAATGATTCATGCGCGTGACAGCCTGCACGGCATTCAGCCACACCGCTCGGAAGACACTTCGACCTCTGGTCATCAGGGCTCGGACCGTCCTTTGGAGAAAGCGCTGCTGCCCGTGGAGTTGCGCACGATCGGCGTCGGACCCTATGCCGACGAAGTCCCTTCAGAAAACTCCATTCGAAGAGAGCATGGGCTGACGCCGCGCAGGAGCTATCACGGCTTTACCGATGACCATTGATGGACAGAGGGGGCCAGAGAAAAGCGCTCAGGCCAGTGCCGCCGCGTGCCCGCGCGTGAAAGCCTCTTCGAACACCGAATAGCCCGACCAGTCCGCATGCGCGAACGCCAGCCGCGCGGTGCCGGGCGTGGGCGGCACGGGTACGCGCTCTCCGTTCGATAGCTGGTAGCGCTTGCTGGACGGGCGCTGGGGGGCGATCTTGCCCAGGAACGCCTGGGTGCCGGGCACCGGGATCGACATGGCGTGGCCGTAGCGCGTGATCTCCATGCGCCGGGCGTGCCGGGCCAGGTCGGGGTGCGGCGCGGCCAGCCCGGCGAGGATGGCGTCGCGCCAGTGCGCCCAGGGTTGCTCCGCCAACTGCCGGCGGCCATCGGCCACGTCGCCCAGCGCCTGGTAGTAGGTGAGCACGGTGGCGGCCGGGCGCGGGTCCAGCCGCTGGTGGCCGGCGTTCACGTAGCCCAGGCCGCCGGGCGTGGGGTCGGCGTAGAGCACGTTGTCCCAGGCGGGGGCCGCGCCTTCGCGGTCGGCCAGCGGGGCGTCGATGTGGATGTTGGCCACCAGCCAGGGCGCCCACGACAGGCGCTGCGCCGCCTGCTGCAGGAAGCCGGGCGGGTTGCGCACCACGCGCGCCGCGATGAAGACCGGCAGCGCCACGATGCAGCGGCGCGCCTGCCAGCGCTCCACGCTTTCGCTCGCGTGGTGGAACACGTCCACCTCCACGCCCTGGCGCGTTTCCTCGATGCGCAGCACCGAGCTGCCAGTGCGCAGCTGCCCGCCGGCCTGCAGCGGCGCGGCCAGGCGCTGGGTGAGCCAGCCGTTGCCCTCGGGCCAGGTGAGCACGCCCTCGCGGTCTTCGGTGGCCGCATCGCCGGGGGCATGGAAGCCGTGGCGGCTGGCGAAGTAGTGGATGCCCGCCCAGGCCGACACGCGCGCCGTGCCGGCGCCGTAGTCGTCGCGGCAGCAGTAGTCCAGGTACCAGCGCAGGTGCGTGTCGTCGAAACCCTCCTGCTCCAGCCATGCTATGAAAGTGATAGCGTCAAGCCCTAGATGAATTTGCGCCAGGGGCTGATTGGGCTTCCATCCTTTGACCACCGGCATGGTGAAGGGCGCCGCGCGGCCCAGTTCGGCCACGCGGGTGGAAAAGCGCCGGTACTGCGCCAGCGTCTCGGCGCCCACGCCCTGCACGGGCAGCAGCCCGTCCTGCCACTGGCCCTGGAAGAACAGGCGCTCCTGCGGGCTGTGGCACAGGTGGCGCTCGTCGTAGCGCCAGCGCCCGGCCACGCGCTGGCGCAGGCCCAGCTCTTCCAGCAGGTCCTGCACCTCGCGCGCGCTGTCGCCCGGCACGGGCAGGTAGTGCGCGCCCAGCGGGCAGGCCATCCCGGCCACGCTGCCGGCGCGGCTGTTGCCGCCGGCGGTGTCCTCCAGCTCCAGCACCACGAAGTCGTCGGTGCCGGCCAGCCGCAGCGAGCGCGCGGCCGCCAGCCCGGCCACGCCCCCGCCCGCGATCACCACCTGGGTGCGCCGGACGATGTCGGGCTCGATCGGCCCGCCCTTCTGGAGCCGGTCGCGCAGCGCATGGCCGCGCGCCATGTCGATGCCGGCAAAGCCGCCCTCCAGTTCGGGCGGGGCGCCGCACCCGGCAAGGGCGGCGGCAGCGGCCGAGGTGGCCGAGGCGGCGAGGAATTGGCGGCGTTGCATGTGGGCGGTGCGGCCGGGCGGCCAGCGCGGTCAGTGGGCCGCCACCTTACCCCACTCCTGCTCGTAGGTGTGCACCAGCACCTGGTTGGACAGGCGGTTGACCTCGGCCGGCACGCGCGCCATGTCGCGCGGAAAGTCGAACAGCAGCGCCAGCGTGGGCACCGACAGGAATCGCAGCCCCTCGGGCAGCGCCTGCGGCAGGTGCCAGGGCCGGCGGCTGGCGATCACGAAGCCCCATTCGCCGAAGCTGGGCACATGGGCGTGGTAGGGGGCGGTGCGCAGGCCCAGCGACTCGATGGTCTGCACCACCGTCCAGAAGCTCTGGCGCGCCACCAGGGGCGAGGTGGTCTGCACCACGGCATAGCCGCTCGCGGACAGCCGCTGCGCCAGCAAGGCGTAGAAGCTGTTGGTGTAGAGCTTGCCGATGGCGAAGTTGGTCGGGTCGGGGAAATCCACCACGATCACGTCGAAAGCGTCTTGCGCCCCCACGCTCCCCTGCTGCATCCACTGGAACGCGTCGGTGTTCACGACATGCACCTTGGGGTTGGACAGCGCCCCACCGTTCAGCCGCGCGAGCGTGGGGTCGTCGGTGAACAGGCGCGTCATCGCCGGGTCCAGCTCGACCAGCGTGACCGACTCGACCGAGGGGTACTTGAGGATCTCGCGCACCGCCATGCCGTCGCCGCCGCCCAGCACCGCCACGCGCCGCGGCCCGGCGCCGCCCGAGGCGAACGCCGCCATCGCCGGGTGCACCAGGGCCTCGTGGTAGCGGTACTCGTCGCGCTCGGCGAACTGCAGGTTGCCGTTGAGGTACAGCCGATGCCCCGCCTTGCCCTCGGTGACCACGATGCGCTGGTAGGGCGTGGCACGGCTCACCACGATGCGGTCCTGGTAGAACTTGTCCTCGGCAAAGCGCGTGATGTGCTCCGCGCCCACCAACCCCGCCAGCAGCACGCCGAACACGGCCACGCAGGCCAGCACGTGCGCGCGCAGGCGCCGCAACTCGTGGCGAAACAGCCAGACCGCCCACAGTGCCACCGCCGCGTTCATCAGGCCGAACAGCAGCCCCGTGCGGATCAGCCCCAGGTGCGGCACCAGCAGCAGCGGGAACGCGAGCGACACCGCCAGCGCCCCGAGGTAGTCGAACGTCAGCACCTGCGAGACCAGGTCCTTCAGCACCGCGTTGCGCTTGAGGATGCGCATCACCAGCGGAATCTCCAGCCCCACCAGCGTGCCCACCAGCAGCACCATGCCGTACAGCAGCACGCGGAACGCGCCCGGCGCATAGGCGTTGGCCAGGAACAGCGTGGCCGGAAGCGCTCCGCCCACCAGCGCCACCAGCAGTTCGATGCGCAGGAAGTGCGCGGGCAATTGCCGCTCGAAGTAGCGCGACAGCCACGATCCCACGCCCATGGCGAAGAGGTAGGTGCCGATGATGGTGGAGAACTGCAGCACCGAATCGCCCAGCACGTACGAGGCGAGCGCGCCTGCGGCCAGCTCGTAGAGCAGGCCGCAGGCGGCGACGACGAAGACGCTGGCGAGCAGCGCGATGTCGATGGGGCGGGGCGCGGGCGCGGCGGAAGGGGTGGGGTGGGCAGCGGCGGTCAAGCCGCTATTTTGCGGGATGGGCCCCGGCGGCGGCCGCCGCAGGCCCGCCGGGCGAAGGCGCCTTCTTCGCCCGCCCGGCATCGCCCGGGCCCCCGGGTCAGAACTGGTAGGTGGCGCTCACCAGCACGCCGCGCGGCGCACCGGGCATGTCGACGGAGCGCCAGTATTCCTTGTCCAGCAGGTTGGTGACCGCGACGGTCACGGTCCAGGGCGCGGCGCGCCAGCCCACCATGGCATCCCAGCGGGTGTAGGCCGGCAGGCGCGAGGTGTTGGCCGCGTTGAGCCAGCGGGCGCTGGTGTGCGTCACGCCGATCTCGCCGTACCACGGGCTCTGCGGCGCATAGCGCAGGAAGACGTTGCCATTGCGCTGGGCCGTGTCCTGCAGGTACTTGCCGACGTTCGCGGGCGCGCTGCGGTCCTCGGTGACCTTGGCGCTCATGAGGCCCACGCCGCCGCGCACGTACCACGAGGGCGCCACGCGGCCGGCCGCGCTGAACTCGATGCCGCGCGAGCGCTCTTTGCCGCGCACGGCCCAGGTGAACGGGTCGTTGACCGCATCGGGACGGTACCGGATGTTGTAGTGCTCCAGCTGGTAGACCGACACCTGCGTGGACAGCTTTCCGTCCAGCCAGTCGCTCTTGGCGCCGATTTCGAACTGGCGCGAATGCTGGGGCTCGTCGTCGTACACGGCGCTGGCCGAGGTGTCCACGGTGATCATGCCGCGCCCGCCGTAGGGCGAGTAGCTCTTGTTCCACGAGGCATAGATGCTGTGCTCGCGCACCGGCTGCCAGACCACGCCCAGGCGGGGGCTGACCGAGTCGCCGTCATAGCCGCGCCCGGCGGACGTGAGCAGATTGGTGCTGTGGAAGTCGAACCGGTCGTAGCGCAGCCCGGCCAGCAGCTTCCACTGCGTGCCCAGGCTCACGAGGTCCTGCAGGTAGAGCGCGCGGCTCTGCGCCTCGTGCAGGTTGTACTGGGTGGGCGCGCCCTGGGCGGGCTTCGGGGCCCAGGGAATGGGGCGCAGCGGGTCGTAGGTGAAGCTGGCCGCGCCGCTGGACAGGCGCGGCTGGCGCTCTTCCTCGCTGGCTTCCATGCCCACGAGCAGGTCGTGCTGCAGGCCGGCCAGCGTGAATTTGCCGGTGAGGTCCACGGTGTTGGAAAGCGTCTCGTTGCGCGTCTGCTGCCAGGCGTAGTTGGGCCGTACGCGGCCGGCGTAGTCGCAGCTGGCGCCCGTGGAGGTGCGGCCCCGGGCGTTGCAGTAGGTGCCGGCGAAGTAGTGGTCGAAGTCCTGGCTGGCCTCGCGCTTGCTGGCCACCCAGCGCACGCTCCAGGCCGGGTTGAAGTCGTAGCTCAGGTCCGAACGCAGCACGCGCAGCCGGTCTTCCACCATGTCGTCGGGGTGCGCGAAACCGGTGCGGATCGAAACGCCGGCAGGCAGTTGGTCGTACGCCGGGCCACGGTCGGGCACGCGCCACACCGTGTCGTACGTGTATTGCCCCGTCCAGCGCAGGCCGGTGCGCGTGTCCACGAGGATGCTGGGCGAGACCATTTCATTGCGGTTGCGGATGCCGCTGCGAAAACTGTTCGCCTGCTCGCGGTCGGCCGTCAGCCGCACGGCCACGTTCTCGTTCAGCACGCGGTTGATGTCCAGCGTGCCGCCCACGTTGTCCCACGAGCCGCCGCGCAGGTTGATGCTGCTCTTGGCATCGAAGCGGGCCTGCTTGCTCACCATGTTGATGATGCCGCCGCCGCTGCTGCGGCCGTACAGCACCGACGCCGGGCCCTTGAGGATCTCGATGCGCTCCACGTTGGCGGTGCTGCGGCGCACCTGGCCGCTTTCGCGCACGCCGTCGCGGTAGATGTCGCCCGAGTCGGCGTTGAAGCCGCGGATCATCACGCCTTCGCCCCGCATGTCGTACTTGGTGTTCACGCCGGGCACGCCGTCCAGCATGACGGCCAGGTCGTTGATGCCGTAGCTCTTGTACTTGTTGACCTCCAGCGTGTCGATGGTCTGCGGGATGTCCTTGGGCGCCATGTAGGTCTTGGTGGCCGTGGTCACGCCTTCGGGGCGCACATCGTCGACGTCGTACTCCGACGTGACGTGCACGGTGGGCAGGGCCGCCTGGGGCGCGGCTTCGGCCTGCGGCTGGGACAGGGCGGTGGCCGGCAGGCCCGCCATGCCGGCGAGCAGCGCCGCCGCGGTGGCCGTGGCCCGGGGATGGAAGAAGGCCAGGGCGGCGGCCGCTGGTACATGGTCCGGATGTGTCATTCGCTCTCTCTGGAAAAGAAAACGGCCGCCCGGCAGGGGCAGCCGTTTGTATCGGAAAGAACAAAATTGTAACGTTACTGATAACGATTCGTATTTGGAATCTGGCCAAAAAAAGGGCATTCGGGCGGCCATCCGCCCCCTGCCCCACCCTCACCCCCCGTGCATCGCCGCCGCCACGATGATGCTGATCCCCAGGCACATGGCCGCCACCACCATGGCGAGGGCCTTGTTCTGCTTCTCGACGATCTCGGCCCACAGGTCGTAGGGCGTGATCTTGTCGATGATGATGAAGCTCACCCAGAACACCAGCACGCCGATGAGCGCGAACAGGATGGAGCCGAAAAACGCGGCGGGCCGCAGCCATTCAAGAGCCATGATGATGACCTCCGTCAGATGAAAAGGGGTTGCAACAAGGGAGCGCGGGGGCGTCGCCGTTTCGTCATTTGTGCCCGCCCCCGCTGGAATACCCGCCGAAGGAGCCGCCCGAGCTGCGGTAGCCGCCGCCCGACGATCCCGAGCAGTTGCTCATGAGCAGCAGCAGGATGATGAGCACGATCGCAATGACGATGATGGTCCCGCAGCCCAGGCTGGTGGCGCTGGCCAGGGGCGCGGCGTCCTCGCGCTTGAACATGTCCTGCTGGCCGCCGAGCTTGAAGGCCTGGGCCACGACCGCGCTGTCGATCTTGCTGCCGCTGGACCAGGTGATCTCGCGCGGGGTCTGCTCCATCGACAGCAGGCCGCGGCCGGTGCTGCTGGCGAAGTCGCGGTTGGCGCTTTTCTGGCCGCGCTCCACGGGCCAGTAGAACTCGCCGGCCACGTAGGTGGTCTCGGCGTCGTACTGGCTCGACAGGCGGTAGGTGGTGCCCAGGTAGGTCGCGCTCTGGCCACCGCCGGTCATCTGCGGCGCGCCCGTGGTGGGCCGCACCAGGCTCCAGCCGTCGGTCGCGTCCACCAGGAAGGCGAAGCCGCGCTTTTGGTGGTAGAGCAGGTATTCGTCCCAGCCGAAATGCTCGTCGTCGCCCGGCTCCACGCCCATGCGGTGCTGAAAGCCCACCACCTGCCAGTGCACGCCCTCCAGCTGCCCGGTCTGGCCCAGCGGGATGAGCGGGTTCACCGGCTCGTCCTGCACCGCGTGGCGCAGTTCGGCCCCCAGGCCGCTGGACAGGTCGATGAGGCTGTGGCACGACGGGCAGGTCAGGCTCTTGGTGCTGCCCAGCTTCACGGGCACCGGCGCGCCGCAGTTCGGGCAGTTGAACTGGCGGCCGGTCTCGTCCTTGGCGGACGCGTCTTTCAGGCCCTGCAGCTTCAAATCGTCGAGCTGCACGGCCCGGCCGCGGTCCACCTCCGGGGGCGTGCTGCCGTAGTCGATCGACAGCACCTCGCCGTCCGCGCTGCGCAGCTCCACCATGCTGAACGGGTGGCCCAGCGGCGGCAGCTTGGGCAGCTCGCCCTGCGCGGAGATGAGCAGCGCCTGCACGTTGGCGGCCACGCTGTAGGGCTTGCCGGCCACCGCCGTGGTCATGCCGACGCGGAACTGCTCGGCCGCGGGCAGCTCGCGCCCCGCCGCGGCCGGCCGCGTGAACACGTAGGCGCCGTTGTCCTCGCCCAGCGTGGCGGTGCTGCCGTCTTCGAGGAAGGCGTTCCACTCGGTCCAGGTGCCGGCGTCGCCCTTGTATTGCAGGCGCCCGATCAGCGTGAAGGGCAGGTCCTTCCCGTCCAGCACGATGCGGCCGCTGGCCATGAGCTGCAGGGGGCTGTGGTCGTCGAAGACCTCGGCCATCTTGCCCACGCGCGTGAGCACCTCGCCGCTGCGCACCACCGTGCTCTGGCAGTAAGGGCAGACGGCGTGGGTGGACTGCGCGCTCTTGAATTCGACCGGCGCGCCGCAGCCGGGGCAGGGCGCGCGGTAGGTACGCTGGGTGCCGCTCTCGGCCATGTTTTTTGGAGTGTTTTTGGCCTCCTGCCCTAGTATCGATTGGGCAGGATGCTATTCAATCGATAGCGAAATCTAGACCAGCTTCTTGAGCAGTTCGGCCTTCTTGGCGTCGAACTCCTCCTGCGTGAGGATGCCCTTGGCCTTGAGCTCGCCCAGCTTCTCCAGCGTGGCCATCACGTCCTCGGGCTTGACGCCCCCCACGGGCGCGGCCGCCACCGCGGCGGCGGCCTGCTGGGCCGCGCCGGGGTTCTGGCCCTGCAGGCCCTGCTGCAGGTTCTGCGCCAGCACCTGGCCCAGCGCCACGCCGGCGCCCAGGCCCATGGCGTCGCCGGCAATGCCGCCGCCGCCGTTGCCCGAGCCTTCGGCGAACTTCGGGATCGCCTGCGCCGTCTGGTACTGCATGAACTTGCCCATGTCGTTGCCGACCATGCCCATGCCGATCTTCTGGTCCAGGATCTTCTGCAGCTCTTCGGGCAGCGAGACGTTCTGCACCGTCATGCCTTCCAGCAGCAGGCCGATCTTGGCGAACGCGGGCTGCAGCTCCTTGGCCAGGGCCTCGGCGAACATCACCTGGTTGGCCGCCAGGTCGAGGAACGGCAGGCCGCTGCCCGCGATGGCGTTGCTGATGTTCTGCAACACCAGGCCGCGCAGCTGGCCGTCGATCTCGGAGACGGTGTACTCGGCGCGCGTGCCCGAGATCTCGGTGTGGAACAGCTTGGGGTCGGCCACGCGGAAGGCGTAGTTGCCGAAGGCGCGCAGGCGCACGGCGCCGAAATCCTTGTCGCGGATGGTGATGGGCTGCGGCGTGCCCCACTTCTGGTCCACCTGCTGGCGCGTGCTGAAGAAGTACACGTCGCTCTTGAACGGGGACTCGAAGAGCTTGTCCCAGTTCTTCAGGTAAGTGAGTACCGGCAGCGTCTGCGTGGTGAGCTTGTAGGTGCCGGGGCCGAACACGTCGGCCACCTGGCCTTCGTTCACGAAGACCGCCATCTGCGACTCGCGCACCACGAGCGTGCCGCCGTTCTGGATTTCCATGTCCCGCATCGGGAAGCGCCAGGCCAGCGTGCCGTCGCTGTCCTCGGTCCACTGGATGATGTCGATGAACTGTTTCTTGATGAAGTCCATGAGGGCCATGCGGTGCTCCCGTTCGAGGTGTGCGGAGGGGTTGGAAAGTGCGGCCATCATAGCGGCGCCCCGGGGCTTGGCTATCGCGGCGTTGGACACGATCAATTGGCGCTCGCCAATGCGAATCACTAGCATTCGTGCAGTCGTTCGTTCCCCATCCGAGATCGCCCCACAGGAGTCCGCCATGTCCCGCATCCGCCAAGCCACGCTCCGCAACCTGCCCACCCTCATGAAGACGGGCAGCTACTACCTCATCCACATCTGCGTGGCGGCCCTGGTGGCCTACGCGGTCACCGGCAACCTGATCGCCTCGATCACGCTGAGCCTGCTGGAGCCCACGGTGCAGGCGGTGGCGTTCTTCTTCCACGAAAAGGCCTGGGAGCGGGCGGCCCGCCGCCGCGCGGCAGCGGCCGGCGATGCGCCCCTGGCGGCTTGAGGCACGGCCATGAGTACCACCTCGGATTCACGCGCCCGGCAGACGGGCGGGCCGTTTCATCACTGGCTGATCGAGCGGCTGGCCGGTCTGGCCGGCGCGCTGTGATGGTCTGAGCGAGGAAGGGAAAGGAAAGGGGGCCGCCGGGCTGCCGTCGGCCCAGGGTGGCCCAGCGACGGGTAAGAGGCGTCGTCGGCGGGTCAGGCCCGCGTGTCGAGCAGCGAGCCCATCATGCGGTCTTCGGTGCGCAACACCTGCAGATTGGCCTTGAACGCATAGGTGGCCGAGATCTGGTCGACCGCATCGGCCTCGAGCGAGGCGCCTTCCTGCGCCGCACGGCCCACATTGGTGGTGGCCACGCCGCCTTGCGAGGCCACGGCCTCCTGGTCCACCGTCTGGCGCTTGAACCCGGGCGTGTTCATGTTGGCGACGTTGTTGGCGGAGACATCCATGCGCACCTGGGCGGCGCGCAGGCCGGAGGCGGCGATCGAGGAAACAGAGGCCATGGGAATGCTCCGGTGGAGGGCGAGGAAGTGGCTGGATTATCCGCCGCAGGTGCACGAATGACCAGCCCGGCCGTGCAAACGGCTTGGAACGATCGCAGGCCCCTGCGCTGGCCTCGGCATGGCTGAGGCGTTGGTTTTTTCACCACGGCACGCAAGGCCCGGCGTGGCGCGAAACGCTAAAGCGTACACAAGTGTTTCGAAATGAAATGGTGTTGGCCGCACGGCTGGCTCGGCGTTCGGCTGCGTGCCGCAGCGCATGCCAGGCGCGGTATCGAGACAGGCGCCCCGCCAACGCCCGGTCGGCGTGGTGGCCGAATCCCTTCTAAAACTGAACACGCAAGTACACATATTGAAATCATCGGCGCGACCGGTGATTCCAAGATGCCCTCAGGCGCTGGCGTGGCGTGCGGCATCGGTTCTGGCCGCGCACCCGCCAGCGCCGCCCGGCCTCGCCGTTTCAACATTCCCATCGCCTTCGGAGGTTTCCATGCAGTCCACCTTGCTCCCCGCCGTCCACCCGTCATCCCCCGCGCGCCGCCGCCTGCTGGCCGGTGGCGCGGCTTCCGCCACCCTGGTGCTGTTCGGTTGCGGCGGAGGCGGCGGCGGCGGTGGCGATGTCTCCGGCGTCGGCAGCACGGCCGATGCGTCGTTCTCCAGCGGCCCCATCAGCGGCTTCGGCTCCATCATCGTCAACAACCTGCGTTACGACGACACCGCCGCGCGCATCCTGGACGATGCCGGCCAGGCCGTCACCACCGCCGCCCTGCGGCTGGGCATGGTGGTGGAGGTGAACGGCTCGGGCATCGCGGTGGACGCCAGCGGGCTGCGCCGCTCCGTGGCCTCGACCATCAGCCTGCGCAGCGAGATCGAGGGGCCCATCACCGCCATCGACACCGCCGCCCGCACCTTCGCCGTGCTGGGCCAGAGCGTGCAGTGGGCCGATGCCACGCTCTACAGCGACAACCTGCCCAATGGCGCGGCCAGCCTGGCGGTGGGCCAGGTGGTGCAGGTGTTCGGCCTGCGCAACCCCGACGGGCTGTACAGCGCCACGCTGGTGGTGCGCGACGAGCCCGTGCCCACCCGCTACAAGCTGCGCGGCGTGGTCGCCGCGCTGGACGGCACGGCGCAGACCTTCCGCATCGGCGGCGCGGTGATCGCCTACGGCGCCGTCGCGTCGCAGGCCCCCGGCATCGCCAACGGGCAGTACGCCCGCGTGGAGCTGCAGACGGCGCCCGACGCGTCCGGCCGCTGGGTGGCCTCGGCCCTGCGCACCACCGCCAGCAGCGTGACGCTGCCCAGCGGCAACAACGTGGCGGTCGAACTCAAGGGCTACATCACCGCGTTCACCAGCAACACGGCCTTCAGCGTGAACGGCGTGCCGGTGAACGCCAGCGGCGTGGCCAACCCGCCTGCGGGCCTGGCGCTGGGCCGGCGCGTGGACGTGAAGGGCGTGTTCGTGAGCGGGCAGTTCAACGCGAGCGAGATCGCGCTGGAAGAGGCCGGCAGCCTGGCCAGCCGCAGCTTCGACGTGAAGGGATCGATCCAGCGCGTGATCCCGGCGGCCTCGGTGATCGTGGTGCGCAGCGTGCCGGTCCACTACGCCAGCGCCCGCTTCGAGGGCGGCACCGCGTCCGATCTGGCCGAGAACCGCTCCGTGGAGATCCAGGCGCAGGTGGCCGCCGGCACCTTCGGCCTGGTGGCGCAGACCATCCGGTTCGTCGCTTGAACATTTGCTATAAATTAAATAGCAATATGCCCTAGTACTCATTGGTCTGAAGGCCGATCCGGCTGGCCCGAGGCCAGCGCCGCGCGGCATGCCTCAGTCGGCGTGCACGTAGTCCGGATGGCGCGCGCAGATCTCGTCCACCTGGCTGAGCGTGCCCGACAGGTGCGTGCGCAGCGCCTCCTGGGCGCCAGGCGCGTCCCCCTGCGCGATGGCCTCGGCGATGCGGCGGTGGTCGGCCAGTACCGACGCGGCCTTGCCCGCGCTGGGCAGGTGCAGGTGGCGCAGACGGTCCACATGGCCGGAGTGGCTGCGCACCAGCTCCCACAGGCGCGGCACCTCGGCAGCTTCGTACATCAGGCGGTGGAACGCCAGGTCGGCCTGCGAGAACGCCTCGGGCTCCAGGGGCTCGGCCGCGGCCTGCATCACGCCGATCTGGGCCTGCAGGCGCCGGGCGACGGCCTCGCCGCCCTGCAGCGCCAGCGTGCGCACCACCTCCAGCTCGATGGACCGGCGCAGGTAGTGGGCCTGCCGTGCGGCGGCCACGTCGATGCGGCTCACCACCGTGGCGTGCTGCGGAAAGATGTCCACCAGCCCCTCTTCGCCCAGCCGCATCAGCGCATCGCGCACGGGCGTCTGGCTGATGCCGAAGCGCTCGGCCAGTTCGGCGCGGGCCAGCACGGTGCCGGGGGTGAGGTCCAGCGACACGATGGCCGCGCGCAGCTTTTCGAAGATCTGCGGCGCCGCGTGGCGCGACCGGTCGAGGCGGACTTTGTCTCTCACGTTCATAGGCGGCGGATTGTCGCACTGCACGATTTTGACGTACTAATATATTAGTGCTTTAATGCACCGAAACCTGTGATGGAGCCTATGACGACGACCCGCCGTACCCCCGAGTCCCTGCGCAGCGCACGCTGGTTCGCCCCCGACGACCTGCGCTCCTTCGGCCACCGCTCCCGCATCATGCAAATGGGCTACGCGCCCGAAGACTGGGTGGGCAAGCCCATCATCGCCATCGTCAACACGTGGTCGGACATCAACCCCTGCCACGGCCACTTCAAGCAGCGGGTGGAAGACGTCAAGCGCGGCGTGCTGCAGGCGGGCGGCTTTCCCATCGAACTGCCCGCCATCTCGCTGGCCGAGGCCTTCGTCAAACCCACCACCATGCTCTACCGCAACATGCTCGCCATGGAGACCGAAGAGTTGCTGCGCAGCCACCCGGTCGATGGCGCGGTGCTGATGGGCGGCTGCGACAAGACCGGCCCCGGCCTGCTGATGGGCGCCATCAGCATGGGCCTGCCCTGCGTCTTCGTGCCCGCCGGCCCCATGCTGCGCGGCAACTACAACGGGCAGGTGCTGGGCTCGGGCTCGGACGCGTGGAAGCTCTGGGACGAGCGCCGCGCCGGCCAGATCACGCAGACGCAGTGGCTCGGCGTGGAAGGCGGCATCGCCCGCAGCCACGGCACCTGCATGACCATGGGCACGGCCAGCACCATGACGGCGATTGCCGAGGCCATCGGCATGACGCTGCCGGGCGCCTCGTCCATCCCCGCGCCGGACGCCAACCACGTGCGCATGAGCGCCGAGAGCGGCCGCCGCATCGTCGAGATGGTCTGGCAGGACGAAACCCCGGCGAAGCTGCTGAGCCGCGAATCGTTCCTGAACGGCATCAACGTGGCCATGGCCGTGGGCTGCTCCACCAACGCCATCGTCCACCTGGTGGCCATGTCGCGCCGCGCGGGCGCGCACTGCGCCGTCACGCTGGATGACTTCGACGCCGCCAGCCGCCACGTGCCCGTGATCGCCAACGTGCGGCCCAGCGGCGACACCTACCTGATGGAGGACTTCTACTACGCCGGCGGCCTGCCCGGCCTCATGTCGCGCATGCCGCAGCACCTGCACCTCGGTGCGCGCACCGTCACCGGCCGCACGCTGGGCGAGAACATCGAAGGCGCCGCCGTGTTCAACGACGACGTGATCCGCCCATTGGACAACCCCATCTACGCCGAGGGCGCGCTCGCCGTGCTGCGCGGCAACCTCGCGCCCGACGGCGCCGTCATCAAGCCCAGCGCCTGCGCTCCGCACCTGCAGCAGCACACCGGCCCGGCGCTGGTGTTCGACGACTACCCCAGCATGAAGGCCGCGGTGGAAGACCCCGACCTCGACGTGACGGCCGACCACATCCTGGTGCTGCGCAACGCCGGCCCCCAGGGCGGCCCCGGCATGCCCGAATGGGGCATGCTGCCCATCCCCGCGAAGCTGGTGAAGCAGGGCGTGCGCGACATGCTGCGCCTGTCCGATGCGCGCATGAGCGGCACCAGCTACGGCGCCTGCATCCTGCACGCCGCGCCCGAGGCCTACATCGGCGGCCCGCTGGCGCTCGTGAAAACCGGCGACCTCATCACCGTGGACGTGCCCGCGCGCCGCATCCACATGGAGGTGAGCGACGAAGAACTCGCCCGCCGCCGCGCCGCCTGGACGCCGCCTCCCGCCCGCTACCAGCGCGGCTACGGCTGGATGTTCAGCCGCCACATCCTGCAGGCCGACCAGGGCTGCGACTTCGATTTCCTCGAAACCGGCTTCGGCGCCCCCGTGCCCGAGCCCGACATCTTCTGACCCCCGGAGACATGCCCTTGAACCCCGCCACCCGCGACCGCCTCGCCCACGTCAGCACCGCCACGCTGTGCACCGCCCTCTTCAAGAAGGGGCTGCGCAACCAGTTCCTGCAGAACGTGCACCCCCTGCGCACCGGCCGCGCCAACATGGTGGGCGAGGCCTTCACGCTGCGCTACATCCCGGCGCGCGAAGACCTGAACACCATCGACGTGTTCAAGAACCCCGACCACCCGCAGCGCAAGGCCGTGGAAGACTGCCCGCCCGGCGCCGTGCTGGTCATCGACAGCCGCAAGGACGCGCGCGCCGCATCGGCCGGCTCCATCCTCGCCTCGCGCCTCATGAAGCGCGGCGTGGCCGGGCTGGTCACCGACGGCGGCTTTCGCGACACGCCCGAGATCGCCGCGCTCGACATGCCGGCCTACCACCAGCGCCCCTCGGCGCCCACCAACCTCACGCTGCACCAGGCCATCGACATCAACGGGCCCATCGCCTGCGGCGACGTGGCCGTGTTTCCCGGCGACGTGCTGGTGGGCGATGGCGAGGGGGTCATCGTCATCCCCGCGCACTTGGCCGACGAGATCGCCGCTGAAGCTACCGAGATGACCGCCTTCGAAGACTTCGTGACCGAGAAGGTGCTGGAAGGCCGCTCGATCATCGGCCTGTACCCGCCCACCGACCCCGCCACCCACGGCGACTTCGCCGCCTGGCGCGCCGAGAAAGGCCGCTGACACCCGGCACACACCGCCCGCACCGCTTTTTTCCGCTTTTCCCCCTTCCCCACATCGCAGCACCACAACGACACCCGGAGACAAACCCCATGCGATTCATCCGACACACCGCCCTGCTGGCCGCCCTGGCCCTGGCCCCATTCCTTGCGGGCGCCCAGGAATGGCCCACCGCCAAGCCCATCACCTACGTCGTGCCGTTCACGCCCGGCGGCTCCACCGACATCATCGGCCGCGTGCTCGCCAACAAGCTGGGCGAGGCGCTCAAGCAATCGGTGGTGGTGGACAACAAGCCCGGCCAGGCCGGCGGCATCGGCGCCTCGTTCGCGGCCAAGGCCCCGCCGGACGGCTACACCCTCTTCGGCGGCACCATCAGCACGCACGCCATCAACGCCAGCCTGTACAAGAACCTGTCGTACAACCCGGTCAAGGACTTCGAGCCCGTGGCCCTGGTGGCCACGCTGCCCAACGTGCTCATCGTCAACCCCGCGCTGGGCGTGAACTCGGTCAAGGAACTGATCGAGCTGCTCAAGAAAGATCCGTCCAAACGCATGTTCGCGTCGTCGGGCGCGGGCACCTCCACCCACCTGGCGGGCGAGATGTTCGGCGACCTGATCGGCGTGAAGCTCACCCACGTGCCGTACAAGGGCACGCCGCCCGCCCTCACCGACGTGGCCGCCGGCCAGGTGTCGTTCATGTTCGACCAGATGACCGCCGCCCTGCCCCTGGCCAAGGCCGGCCGCGTGAAGCTGCTGGCCGTGACCACCGGCCAGCGCATCGCCCTCGCGCCCGAGCTGCCCACCATGATCGAATCGGGCGTGGCCGGCTTCGAGATGTCGTCCTGGCAGGCCGTGTACGCCCCCAAGGGCACGCCCAAGGCCGTGGTCCAGCGGCTGAACGCCGAGATCGTCAAGGCCCTCAAGCAGCCCGACGTGGTGGACAAGCTGCACACGCAGCTGGGCATGGACATCGTGGGCAGCACGCCGGAAGCGCTGGCGGCGCACATGGCCAAGGAGATTCCGCGCTGGGCGGAACTGGTGAAGAAGTCGGGGGCTTCGGCAGATTGAGTTTTTCTGGTGCCCGCTTTGCAACAGCATGGCCTGTCCCATGACGGCCACGCGTGGCTTCATGCCGCTTTCGCGGTGGGCTGGGGCCGGAGCCCAGTCTGCAATGTCAGGCGTTGTTGTCCGAAGCCTGCCGGTTCTGGATGTCGCGAACCCGCTTGAGCACGATCTGCTGCAGTGCCGACATGAGCCAGTTCAGGCCCTGGATACCAATTTCCGCGCTGAACGCCTCGCTGGTTTTGGTGTTCTCGTCATGAAAACGCGCGCCATCGCCCATCCACTCCGTGCGGGCGTGTGAAACCGCATTCCGGATGTGCCGGGTGAATGCGATTTTCCCTTCCTGCTCCTTTTTATAAGTGGTCTGTACATTGCAGGCGAATCGACCAAGCTGCCGATCGATCGCCTCAAAGTCCGATGCGTATTGATCGAATATGGTTTCCCGGGGCAGCACGAGGGCGACATACAAGCTCGGCATCAGCAAAGCAATGGGGCCTTCGCCGGACTGCAGCCTGGATTTGACGAACGCATCGCGAAAAGGCATGGCGTCGAACGCCGGGGATTCGAAGTGCCGCTGGTTGAGTGTTTCGGCCCACCAAGTGAGTGCGTAGTAACTGGCGATGAGCAGTTCGTCCTGTTTTTCCATCTTTTCGCTCCTCCCGGGTGCGTTTTGTTTTGGTTAACGGTGTGGCCGTCCTCAGGTAAAAGGCCGCCTCCTTGAACGAGGGCATTGTGGTGCATTGAGCAGGGGAGTAAAAAAACGCTTGGCTTCAATCCCCATGGTCCGCGGAGCCTTGTGGGCCAGCACTCCCGCCGCAAGCATGCGCCCCCACCAAACACCGCTGAAACGCTTGCGCCGCCCTCGGCGGCTCGGGCGACCTTCGCAGCAGGCTCACGAACTGGCAGTCATAACGCAGCGCCTCGGGCCGCACGGCCTGCAGGCGGCCGCTGCGCTCGAAGGCTTCGGCGTAGTGGTCGGGCAGGAAGCCCAGGTAGCGGCCCGAGAGCACCAGCGTGGCGATGGATTCCTGGTCGAAGCCTGTGGCGGAGCGGGTGAGGCGGGCCTGGTGGCTCAGCTCCATGTTGGGCGAGTGGTAGCCCAGGCCGGCGAACGGGTGGGTGCGCACGGCGTCCCAGTCGAGCGCCGAGTGGTCCGCCCCGAACAGCGGGTGGCCCGCGCCGCAGTACAGCAGCATGGTCTCGCCGAACAGGTCGGTGTACAGCAGGCTCTGCGAGGCGCGGTGCGCGGGGATGATGCCTACCTGGTAGGTGCCGTCGATCACGCCGCGCTCGATGGCGTTGATCGAGCCCACGTGCATCTGCAGGTGTACGTCCGGCGCCTGGGCGGTGAAGGCGGCGATGGCCTCGCCGATGCGCGCGGCCGGGTTGCTGGCGGTCTTGTCGAAGACGGCGACGGCCAGTTGGCCGCCCATGCGCGAGTGGATGCCGTCCACGCTGTCGCGAAAGCCCTGCACGGCGGCCAATAGGCGCAGGGTTTCGTCGTACACGCGCTGGCCTTCCGGGGTGAGCGCGAAGCCCGCCCGGCCGCGCCGGCACAGGGTCAGCCCCAGGCGGGTTTCGAGGTCCTTCACGTGGCGGCTGACGGTGCTGGTGCCGATGTTCAGTTCCAGTTCGGCCGCGGCCATGCCGCCGCAATCGACCACGCTCTTGAAGACTTGCAGCAAGCGCAGGTCCATGTCGCTCAGCTGGCCGAGCACCGCGCGTTCGCGCGCGGCCGGGGACGCCGGGGACGGCAGCGTGGGCGAAGCGGGGGGCGTGGTGTCGTCGGGCATGGCGAGCGGGGTGGGCTTTACTTGCATGAATCGTCAAGTAAACATTGATATTTGTCCATTGGAGGGATTATCGACCGCCGGAACAATGGGGTCACCCGCCCGCTGGCAGGGCCACCCGCGGCCTGTGCGGCAGCGCCTTGCGCCCCTTTTGTTTTCTTTGTGATTGGACCGACCATGAGCTTCTCCGTCCTCGACTCCGCTCCCGAAGCCTCCGCGCCGCGCATGGACGCGGCCTGGCTGGATGCGCACTGGATGCCCTTCACCGCCAACCGGCAGTTCAAGGCCGCGCCGCGCATGATCGTCTCGGGCCAGGGCGCCTACTACACCGATTCCGAAGGCCGCAAGATCTTCGACGGCCTCTCGGGCCTGTGGTGCGCGGGGCTGGGCCATGGCCGCAAGGACGTCGCCGAGGCGATCGGCAAGGCGGCGGCCACGCTCGACTATTCGCCGGCCTTCCAGTTCGGCCATCCCGCGTCGTTCGCGCTGGCCAACAAGATCAAGGAGCTCACGCCCGCGGGGCTGGACTACGTGTTCTTCACCGGCTCGGGCTCGGAGTCGGCCGACACCTCGCTCAAGATGGCGCGTGCCTACTGGCGTGCCAAGGGCCAGGCCGGTAAGACGCGCCTGATCGGCCGCGAGAAGGGCTACCACGGGGTGAACTTCGGCGGCATCTCGGTGGGCGGCATGGTGGGCAACCGCAAGACCTTCGGCCAGGGCGTGGAGGCGGACCACCTGCCGCACACGCAGCCGGCGATGGGCTCGTTCGTCCGTGGCATGGCCGAAGAAGGCGGCCGGGCGCTGGCCGACAAGCTGCTGGACGTGATCGCGCTGCACGACGCCTCCAACATCGCGGCGGTGATCGTGGAGCCGTTCTCGGGCTCGGCCGGCGTGGTGATTCCGCCCAAGGGCTATCTGGAGCGCATCCGCGAGATCTGCACGCAGAACAACATCCTGCTGATCTTCGACGAGGTCATCACGGGCTTCGGCCGCTGCGGCGCGTGGACGGGGGCGGAGGCCTTCGGCGTGACGCCCGATATCCTCAACTTCGCCAAGCAGGTGACCAACGGCGCGCAGCCGCTGGGCGGCGTGGTGGCCTCCAAGGAGATCTACGACACCTTCATGGCGCAGGGCGGGCCCGAGTACATGCTCGAATTCCCGCATGGCTATACCTACTCGGCCCACCCCGTGGCCTGCGCCGCCGGCCTGGCGGTGCTCGACATCCTGCAAAAGGAAGACATGCCCGGCCGCGCCAAGGCGCTGGCGCCGTACTTCGAGCAGGCGGTGCACAGCTTGAAAGGCGCGCAGCATGTGCTGGACATCCGCAACTACGGTCTGGCCGCGGGTTTCACCATCGCGCCGCTGCCGGGCGAGCCGGCCCGCCGGCCCTACGAGATCGCCATGAACTGCTGGAAGAAGGGCTTTTACGTGCGCTACGGCGGCGACACGATCCAGTTGGCGCCGCCGTTCATCAGCGAACGTGCCGAGATCGACCGGCTGGTGAGCGCCCTGGGCGATGCGCTGGCCGAGACGGCTTGAGCCTCGCTGCCAGCGTTTGCTATTCATTTTGTAGCTGTATGCCCTAGTGGAATATGCACTGGGGGCACTTTTTACCCTGAACTCCATTCCCATGCACCAAGACCAGAACGTCACCGCCACCATCGGCCACCTGATCGACGGCCAGATCGTGGCCGACACCGTCCGCACGCAGCCCGTGTTCAATCCGGCCACGGGCCAGTCGTCCACCAGCGTGGCGCTGGCCTCGCAGGCGACGGTGGAGCAGGCCATCGCTTCGGCCGAGGCAGCCTTTCCGGCCTGGCGCAACACGCCGCCGCTCAAGCGCGCCCGCGTGATGTCCAGGCTCAAGGTGCTGCTGGAAGAGCACGCCGATGAAATCGCCGCCCTCATCACCGCCGAGCACGGCAAGGTGCTGAGCGACGCGCACGGCGAGCTGCAGCGCGGCATCGAGAACGTGGAGTACGCCAGCTACGCGCCCGAGCTGCTCAAGGGCGAGCACAGCCGCAACGTGGGCCCGAACATCGACTCGTGGAGCGAGTTCCAGGCGCTGGGCGTCACCGCCGGCATCACGCCGTTCAACTTTCCGGCCATGGTGCCGCTGTGGATGTGGCCCATGGCCATCGCCTGCGGCAACACCTTCGTGCTGAAACCGTCCGAGCGCGACCCGAGCAGCACGCTGTTCATCGCCCAGCTGGCGCTGCAAGCCGGCCTGCCGCCCGGCGTGCTGAACGTGGTCAACGGCGACAAGACGGCGGTGGACACGCTGCTGCGCGACCCGCGCGTGAAGGCGGTGAGCTTCGTGGGCTCCACGCCGATCGCCGAGTACATCTATTCGGAAGGCTGCAAGCACGGCAAACGCGTGCAGGCCCTGGGCGGCGCCAAGAACCATGCGGTGCTCATGCCCGATGCCGACGTGGACAACGCCGTGAGCGCCCTGATGGGCGCGGCGTATGGCTCGTGCGGCGAGCGCTGCATGGCGATCCCGCTGCTGGTGGCGGTGGGCGATGCCGTGGGTGACGCGGTGATCGCCGGCCTGAAGACCGAGATCGCCAAGATGAAGGTCGGCCCCGGCACCCAGACCGACAACGGCGGCAACGACATGGGCCCGCTCGTTACCCAGGCGCACTTCGAGAAGGTGAAGGCCTATGTGGACAGCGGCGTGGCTGAAGGCGCGACGCTGGTGGTCGATGGCCGCGGCATGCAGGTGGCCGGCCATGAGGCGGGCTACTTCCTGGGCGCCTGCCTGTTCGACCATGTGAAGCCCGGCATGAAGATCTACCAGGAAGAGATCTTCGGCCCCGTGCTGGGCGTGGTGCGCGTGAAGACGCTGCAGGAAGCCATGCAGCTCATCAACGACCACGAGTACGGCAACGGCACCTGCATCTTCACGCGCGACGGCGAGGCGGCCCGCTATTTCACCGACCACATCCAGGTCGGCATGGTGGGCGTGAACGTGCCGCTGCCGGTGCCCGTGGCCTACCACTCGTTCGGCGGCTGGAAGCGCAGCCTGTTCGGCGACCTGCATGCCTACGGTCCCGACGCCGTGCGCTTCTACACCAAGCGCAAGACCATCACGCAGCGCTGGCCCTCGGCCGGCGTGCGCGAAGGCGCGGTGTTCGCCTTCCCGAGCAGCCGCTGAGCCCCACAAAGCACAGCGGCCCGGGGCGCGCAAGGCGCCCGGGCCGCCGGGTGGCCTGCCCGGGCGATGGCCCCGGGGCAGGCGACGGATGCGCGCGCGATCAGCGCGGCAGCACGGTCACCGCGTTGCGGGCCTGGTCGGTGCTGAACATCACGCGCAGGTTCTTCGCCGGCACGCCGCGCGACACCAGTTCCTTGCGCACGGCCAGGGCACGGGCCAGGGCGACCTCGCGGGCGTTCTTGGCGGTCTTGCGGTCGGCGTAGCCCTTGATCTCCCAGCGCTGGTTGCCGGCCTTGTCGGCGGTCAGGATGTCGAGCAGCGCAGGCGTGTCGGCCGGCAGTTCGGTCTCCAGGCCCGAGAACTCGGCCACGGTGCCGTCTTCGGGAATGCGCAGCGGCTCGGGTTCGGGGGCTGGCGGGGGCGCGACGGGCGCCGGGGCGGGCGCTGCGGCCGCCTGGGCCGATGCGTCCGCAGCCGCCGTGCTGGCTTCGGTGTTGGACGTGTTGGCGCAGCCGCCCAGGAGCGCGGCGCTGAAAAGAAGACCCAGAAGTTTGCTGTGAGAGGCCATGGAGATCACCTGTTGCTGTGAATGAAAAAAACGGATCGGGAGGGAAGGGCCGTGCGGGGCGGCGGGCGGCGAAGGGCTTACTGCACCAGCTGCCAGAACGTCACGCTGGCGAACTTGGCGTCGCTCGCCCAGGGGTCCCAGATGGTCTTGTCGCCCTTGCTGCGGGCGCCTTCCCAGTTGCCCAGCGAGGTGGACATCGCGGGCGGGTAGCTGCCGCGGGTGCGCAGCGTTTCGGTCTTGCCGCCGCGGGTGTAGGCATAGCCGCCGGCGGCCTTGTCGGGGCCCGGGTAGACCACGATGACGTGGCCGTGGCCCGACTCCTTCTTGCCCCCGACGATGACCGCGCCGCCGCGTGCGAGATCGCCCACCTGCGAAGCGGGCACGGAGCGCCAGTGGCGCTGCCCCTGCAGGTGGTCCATCAGCGCGTTGGCGCTCATGTAGGGCTGGTCGGGCAGGTACTGCTTGATCACGTGCCAGACGGCGTGGCTGCACGAATTGGGATGCAGGTCGGCGGCCTGGTCGCAGGCCTGCTTCAGCTTGGCGACCGCGGTGGCGTCTACGGGCATGGGGTCTTGTCCTGGTCCGGGGGCGTCGGGGGGTTGGCGGAAGCAGGCCCGGAGGCTGCCGGCCGGTACAGGCGGTTCTTGGCATCCCACCGCAGGGTGGGCAGGTGGTAGTCGCCGCCCACGGCGGGCGAGCGCACCTGGAGCTGGATCTCGTGCGGCACGCCGTCTCGCCAGCGGCCGGGGACCACGTCCAGTTCCTCGGGCGGGTCCGCGGGAAAGAGGTGGGTCAATTTGCCGACGCAGCGGCCGGTGTCGTCCATCAGCAGGGGCAGCGGAAAGCGCTCCCACGGCGCATCGGGCGGCAGGCCGCGGTAGTGGGCGTCGGTGAACACGGCCAGCAGGCGCACCTTGGCGGCCTTGGCCGGCGCATTCCCGGCGGCGCCGCCCTGCACCAGCGGGCAGGCGCGCACCGCGTCGCGGTAGGGCTCCCAGGCCGCCGGCAGCGACAGGTCCGCGTCGGGGGGCTGGCACTGGGCGGGATCGAGCGCCATGGGGGGTTTCGCCCCGGCGTGGACCGCGGCGGACAGCATGGCGGCCGCCAGCCAGCCGGCCCACGGAAGAACTGCGTTCATGGGTGCATCAAAGAATGGAAATGGAATGTATCGGGTGCCCGAGCCGGCCGCGCCCTCCCGGTCGCGCTTTCCCGGCCATTGGGGGCCCGCAGGCGCGAAGTGTCGCCGCGGAAGCCGCGAAATCGATGTCAAAGGTTCACGAAGATACCAATTGATTCAAAAATAACACGCCCCAACACCAACTTTTGGGGATTTGGGGAGTCCGGCGTCTCGGTCAACGGCTGCGGACGTGGGCCGAGCGGGGGCTGCGCAGCGTGTCGGCGTCCAGGATCAGGCGCCCCTGGATGCGGCCTTTCATGCGCTTGACGCTGCTGGCCGCATCCAGCATGTGCCGGGCCATGAGTTCGCGCACTTTCTCTGCGTCCCGGGCGCGCGCCGCCTGCACGATCTCGCGATGGAAGTTGGCGTTGGCCTCGCCGAAGCGCCGGTGCTCGGACTTCGGGGTGCGGTTGCCGTACACGATGAGCTGGCGCAGCATCTCGTTGATCAGCTCGCAGGTGAAGCGCAGGAACGGATTGGGGTTGGCCGCGGCCAGGATGTCGTGGAAGTTGACGTCCTCGCGGCGCTGGCTCAGCAGGTCCTCGCTGCTGGAGTTGGGGTCGCAGCAGGCGATGCTGTGCTCCAGCGCCTCGAAATCGGCCTCGGTCAGGTGCGGCACGGCGCCGGCGGCCAGCTCGGGCTCCAGGAACTGGCGCACGGCGTAGATGTTGTCGATCGTCACGTCCTGGAAGAACAGGTAGTTCTGCAGGAACTGCAGCGTGCGGTCCAGCGACACCTCGGCGATGGTGCCGCCGCCCGAGGGGCCGGTGGAGATGGTCACCAGGCCCTGCACCTCCAGCGACTTGAGCGCCTCGCGGATGGTGCCCTTGCTCACTTCGAACTGCGCCTGCAACTCGCTCTCGCGCGGCAGGCGGTCGCCCGGGCTCAGGTTCTTTTCGGTGATGAGCCGCTTGATCTCCTGCGCCACCAGGTCGGGGCGCTTCAGGGGCTTGATCGGCTTGCCGGCGGGCGGTTTCGTGGCCATGGGTGCGTTGCTGGGTTGAAGACGGGGCAAGGCGCAGCGCGGTGCCTGGCACCCGGCTGTCGCTTCCGTGGTGCAGTGTATGCACCAGGGCCGTGCAGCGGCGGTTCGGGCAGGGTTTACGTGCACGCGATTTGTTCTATTTATAACTATAAATAGGAAAAACACGTGGCACGCCGCGTGCTTTGCAAAAAGCCGTGCCCTGGCCTGCAGGCCGGCCGACCCAACCCCCACAGGAGCCCCTTCATGCACCGTCGTCAACTCTTGCAACTCTCCGCACTGGGCGCGCTGCCCGCATCGCTGGGCCTGGCGCACAGCGCCTGGGCGCAGTCCGCCGGCGCCATCCAGTTCGGCTGCCCGGTGCCCATGTCGGGCGCCTTCGCCGCCAACGGAAAGTTCGCCGACCTGGGCATGAAGCTGGCCATCGAGCAGTACGGCTCGGCCCTCAAGCGCCCCCTGGCCTACACGGTGTTGGACACCGAGGGCAAGCCCGCCACGGCCGTGCGCAAGGTGCAGGAGTCGTCGCAGCAGCAGGGCACGCGCTTTTTCGCGGGCGGCATCCTGTCGTCCGAATCGCTGGCCATGGGCAAGGAGGCCGAGAAGGCGGGCGGCATCTTCATCACCACGGCCGGGGCCGACGAGATCACCGGCAAGGACTGCAACAGCGCCACGTTCCGCTGGTCGGTGCCGACCTTCGGGGCCATCGAGCAGACGGTGCGCCCGCTGGCCGACGCGCTGCCCAAGGCCAAGCGCTGGTACACCATCACGCCGCAGTACGTGTTCGGCGACGGCCTGCTGTCGGCCGCCAAGAACGTCTTCAAGGAAAAGGGCCTGGAGCACGTGGGCAACAGCTACCACTCGCTGGCCGAGAAGGAGTTCAGCGGCTACCTGACCAACGCCATGGCTGCCAAGCCCGACGTGCTGCTGCTGCTGAACTTCGGCTCGCAGTCGTCGGATGCGCTGCGCCAGGCGGTGAGCTTCGGCATGCACAAGAACATGACCATCCTGATCGCCTGGGCCTCGGGGCTGGAGCAGTTCGAGTCGCTGGGCGCGGACCTGTGCGACGGCGTGTATTTCGGCGCGCAGTACTGGCACACCGCCGACGCCCCGCTGAACCTGGAGCTGGTCAAGCGCAGCAACGACAAGTTCAAGTCCAACCCCAACTACAGCCTGGCGGGCTCGTACATCTGCACCAAGCTGCTGATCGACGGCATCCTCAAGGCCGGCACGGTGGACCAGAAGGCGGTGATCGCTGCGCTGGAGGGCATGAAGTACGCGGGCCTCACGGGCGAGGAAGAGATCCGCAAGGGCGACCACCAGGTGCTCAAGAACTACTACCTGCTCAAGGGCAAGCCCAAGGCCAGGATGGCCAACAAGGACGACTACGTGGACGTGGTGAGTTCGGGCAAGTCGTTCCTGCCGCTGGACCAGACCGGCTGCAAGCTGGGCTGACCGCTCGCTCCCGCCTTCCTGCGCCCCGCGCCTTGGCCCTTCACCGTCCGCCCCGCAGCCGCGGGGCCAAAGCCTTGACTGCCCCACTTCCATGAGCATCTACCTGCTACAGGTCATCAACGGGATCGGCATCGGCATGCTGTATTTCCTGCTGGCCGTCGGCCTGTCCATCGTGTTCGGCCTGCTGCGCTTCGTGAACTTCGCGCACGGCGCGTTCTACCTGCTGGGCGCGTATTTCTGCTACCAGATGACGCGCTGGGGGCTGAGCTTCTGGCTCGCGCTGGCCGTGGTGCCGCTCGTGGTGGGCGCGCTCGGCTGGCTGACCGAAAAGCTCGTGCTTCGCCACGTCTACGCCAAGCCGCACGAGTTCCACATCCTGGTCACCGTGGGCCTGGCGCTGGCGATCCAGGAGCTGGTCATCCTGCAGTGGGGGCCGCTGGGCGACAGCGTGGCGGTGCCCGACCTGCTGCAGGGCGTGGTGATGTGGGGCAGCTTCGTGTATCCCAAGTACCGCCTGTTCGTGATCGGCTTCACCGCCGTGCTGGCCGTGGGCCTGTGGTGGGTGCTCGAAGGCACGCGCCTGGGTAGCGCGGTGCGCGCGGGCAGCGAATCGACCGAGATGGTGTCGCTGCTGGGCATCAACGTGTTCCGCATCTTCAGCCTGGTGTTCGCGCTGGGTGCGGCCACCGCCGCCATCGCGGGCGTGCTGGCCGCGCCGATCCGCGGCGCCGAGCCCTTCATGGGCATCGAGGCGCTGGGCGTGGCCTTCGTGGTCGTGGTGGTGGGCGGCATGGGCAGCTTCGGCGGCGCGCTGGTCGGCGGCCTGCTGATCGGCATCGTGCAGAGCGTGATGAGCACGGTGTGGCCCGAAGGCGCGCGCCTGATGATCTACATCGCCATGGCCGCCGTGCTGCTGCTGCGCCCGCATGGCCTGCTGGGCCGCAAAGGATGAACACCGCCATGACGATCTTGCGCAAACACTTCCACCTGCTGCTGGCCCTGGCCTTCGTGCTGGCGATGCCGCTCACCATGCAGTCGGGCTCGCTCGCCAGCGAGGTGCTGATCTACGGCCTGGCGGCCATGGGCTGCAACCTGCTGCTGGGCCACACGGGGCTGCTGTCCTTCGGGCAGGGCATCTTCTTCGGGCTGGGCAGCTACACCATCGCCCTCACGCTCACGCGGTGGCCGCTGCCCATGCCGCTCGCGCTGGCGCTCGCCGTGGCGGCGGGCGCGCTGGGCGCGGCCCTGGTGGGCTGGGTGGCCATCCGCCAGCGCGGCACCTACTTCGTGATGCTGACGCTCGCGTTCGCGCAGATGTTCTATTTCCTGGCCTATTCCCTCCCCAGTCTCACGGGCGGGGACAACGGCCTGATGGACATTCCGCGCCCCTCGCTGGCCGTGGGCGGGTTCACGCTGTGGCCGCTGCAGTCGCCCTGGCAGTACTATGGCTTCGTGGCGGTGGTGTTCCTGCTGGCCTTCTGGCTGCTGCAGAAGGTGTCGGCGTCGATCTTCGGGCGCACCTTGCTGGCCGTGCGCGACAACGAGGAGCGCGCGGGCGCCATCGGCTACAACCTGCGGCTGCTCAAGCTGCAGGCGTTCGTGATTTCGGGCGCAGTGACGGGCCTGGCCGGCGCGCTGCACGCCATGATGACCGGCATCGCCCCGCTGGCGAGTGCCGAATACCACACGAGCGAGATGATCCTGGTGATGACGGTGATCGGCGGCACCGGCAACCTGCTGGCCTCGCTGCTGGGCTCGGCCTTCTACCTCATCGTGGGCGACTGGCTCTCCACCTTGTGGCCGCGCTGGCTGCTGCTGCTGGGCGTGGTGCTGATGGCGGTGAGCCTGGGCATGCAGCGCGGCCTGTGGGGCCTGCTGGAATCCGCATGGGGGCGCCTGCGCGGCCTTCAGGGCGGCGCGAACGCCACCACCGCCGGCACGGGAGACAAAGCATGACCGCCGCACCCATCCTGCTGGAAGCCATCGGCGTGGAAAAGCGCTACGACAAGTTCGCCGCGCTCTCGGGCGTGGACCTGAAGGTGCGCGCGAACACCGTGCATTCGGTGATCGGCCCCAACGGCGCGGGCAAGACCACGCTGTTCCACATGCTCACCGGCACCAAGGGCGTGAGCGGTGGTCGCATCGTGTTCGACGGCCACGACGTGACGCGCGAGCCCGACCACCGGCGCGTGCAGCGCGGCATGGCCCGCTCGTTCCAGGTCACCAGCCTGTTCCTCACCCTGCCTGTGCGCGAGAACCTGCGCCTGGCCGCGCAGGGCACCGCGCCCGCGCAGGCCATGAACTGCTGGAGCGCACCCGTGGGCGTTCGCTCCCGCGCCGACGTGGCGGCCAGTGTGCTGGCGCGCCTGGGCCTGGAGCGCCATGCGGACACGCCGGTCGGCAACCTCTCGCACGGGCAGCAGCGGCGGCTGGAGGTGGGCATGGCGCTGGCGGCGGGGCCGAAGGCCATCTTCCTGGACGAGCCCACCTCGGGCATGGGCATCGACGACCTGGACGACATGAAGCGGCTGATCCAGGGCCTCAAGGACGAGCACACCGTGGTGCTCATCGAGCACAACATGAACATCGTGATGGACATCTCCGACACCGTCACCGTGATGCAGCAGGGCCGCGTGCTGGCCGAGGGGCACCCGCACGCCATCCGCAGCGACGAGCGGGTGCGCAGCGCCTATCTGGGCAACATGATCACCGGGGGCAAGGCATGACGATCCTGCAGATCGAAGGGCTGCACGCCCACTACGGCAAGAGCCATGTGCTGCAGGGCGTGGACCTGCACGTGAACGATGGCGAACTGGTCACGCTGCTCGGGCGCAACGGCGCGGGCAAGACCACCACGCTCAAGGCCATCTGCGGCGTGGTGCCGCCCAGCCAGGGGCGCGTGCGCTTCATGGGCGACGACGTGCAGGGCCTGCCCGCGCACCGCATCGCCCAGCGCGGCGTGTGCCTGGTGCCGGAGCACCGGGGCATCTTCCGGCTGCTGACGGTGGAAGAAAACCTGCTGCTGGGCCTGCGCAAGCAGTCGCCCTGGCAACTGGCCGACATCTACCGCATCTTTCCGCGCCTCAAGGAGCGGCGCCGTAACGGCGGCGGGCAGCTGTCGGGCGGCGAGCAGCAGATGCTGGCCATCGGCCGCGCCCTGATGAACGCGCCGCGCCTGCTCATGCTCGACGAGCCCGTCGAGGGCCTGGCCCCCGTGATCGTCGAGGAGATCGTGGCGCAGCTCCAAGCCATCAAGGCCGCGGGCGTGGCCATCCTGCTGGTGGAGCAGAACCTGGAGGTCTGCACCCAACTGGCCGACCGCCACTACATCATCGAACAGGGCGCCATCGTGCACGAGGCCGGCAACGCCGCGTTCCTGGCCGACGAGGCCACCAAGGACCGCTACCTGGGCGTGGGCCTGGCCTGAGCCTGCCTGTTCGAAACCGGCTTTCTGCTTCTGCTTTCTCTTTCAGGATCACCACCGTGGACATGAAGACCCTCTCTCCTGCCCTGCAGCCCCGTGTGAACGGCGTGCGCCTGTGGCAATCGCTGATGGACCTGGCGCGCATCGGCGCTACCCCCAAGGGCGGCGTGTGCCGGCTGGCGCTCACCGCGCTGGACGGCGAAGGCCGCGACCTCTTCGTGCGTTGGGCGCGCGAGGCCGGCTGCAGCGTGCGCATCGACGCCATCGGCAATCTGTTCGCGCACCGCGCGGGCCGCAACGATGCCCTGCCCCCGGTGATGACCGGCAGCCACATCGACACGCAGCCCACGGGGGGCAAGTTCGATGGCAACTACGGCGTGCTGGCCGGCCTGGAGGTGGTGCGCAGCCTCAACGATGCGGGCATCGAGACCGAAGCCCCGATTGAGGTGGCGGTGTGGACCAACGAGGAAGGCTCGCGCTTCGTGCCCGTGATGATGGGCTCGGGCGTGTTCGCCGGGGCCTTCACGCTCGAACATGCACTGGCCCAGCGCGATGCACAGGGCACCAGCGTGGCCGAGGCGCTGGCCGCCATCGGGTACGCCGGCACGCCGGCTCCCACGCCCGCGGTGGGCGCGTATTTCGAGGCGCACATCGAGCAGGGGCCGGTGCTGGAGGCCAACGACTGCGTGATCGGCGTGGTGCAGGGCGCGCTGGGCCAGCGCTGGTACGACGTGACCGTGCAGGGCATGGAGGCCCACGCCGGTCCCACGCCGATGGAGTTGCGCCGCGACGCGCTGCTGGCGGCGAGTCGCCTGGTGGCCGAGGTCAATCGCATCGCCCTCGACCACGCCCCGCATGCGCGGGGCACGGTGGGCGTGCTGGACGTCTTCCCCAGCTCGCGCAACGTCATCCCCGGCAGCGTGCGCATGACCGTGGACCTGCGTGCCGCCGACGACGCGGTGCTGCAGCAGATGGATGCGGCCCTGCGCGCCGCCTGCGAGCGCATCGGCGCGGCCCACCGCACGCCGGTGGCCGTGGAGCAGGTCGTGTACTTTCCGCCGCAGCCCTTCGCACCGGCGCTGGTCGAGGGCGTGCGCGCCGACGCCCAGGCCCTGGGCTACACCGCCATGGACGTGGTGAGCGGCGCCGGGCACGACGCCGTGTACCTGGCGCGCCTGGCGCCCACCGCCATGGTCTTCGTGCCGTGCGCGGACGGCATCAGCCACAACGAGATCGAAGACGCCAAGCCCGAGCACCTGGAGGCCGGCTGCAACGTGCTGCTGCAGGCCATGCTGCGCAGCGCGGGGGTGGCGGCATGAAGATCCTGATCGCGCGGCTCAACCACGAGACCAACACCTTCTCGCCCGTGCCCACGCCGCTGGAGGCCTTTTCGCTCGCCTATGGCGCGCAGGCGCTGCAGGAGAACGAGGGCATGCGCACGGCCATGGCGGCGTTCATCGATCTGGCCAAGGGGCTGGGCGCCACGCTGGTCACGCCCGTGTCGGCCATGGCCAACCCCAGCGGGCCGGTGCATGCCGCGGCCTACGACGAACTGACCCGCCGCATCGTGGATGCCGCCCCGGGCTGCGATGCCATCCTGCTGGACCTGCACGGCGCCATGGTGGCCGAGAACAGCCCCGACGGCGAAGGCGACCTGCTGGAGCGCGTGCGGGCCGCCGCACCTGGCGTGCCCGTCGGCGTGGCGCTGGACCTGCACGGCAACATCACACCCAAGATGGTCGCCAACGCCGACGTGATGGTGGGCTTCAAGACCTACCCGCACATCGACATGTACGAAACCGGCGAACACGCCGGGCGCCTGCTGCTGGCCATGCTGCACGGCCAGGCGCGCTACACCGTGCGCTGGCACCCGCTGCCCATGATGGGCCACACGCTGCGCAGCACCACGCTGCAGGGTGCCATGCTGCGCGCGGTGGACGCGGCCCGCGCGGCCGAGGGGGGCGGCATTCCGGCGGTGACGGTGTTCGCCGGCTTTTCGCTCGCCGACATCGAGGCGCCGTGCATGAGCGTGGTGGTCACGGCCCCGGCCGACGATCCCGAACCGGCCCAGGCGGCCGCCGACCGCATCGCCGCCGCCATCTGGAGCGAGCGCGCCGAGTTCGTCTACGACAGCGAGCCGCTAGACCAGTCCCTGCAGCGCGCGCAGGCCCTGGCCGTGGGCGCGGACCGCCCGGTGCTGCTGCTGGACCACAGCGACAACTGCATGTCCGGCGGCACCTGCGATGCGATGGACGTGCTGCAGGCGGCGCTCGCCAACGGCCTGGAGGACATCGCCGTGGGCCCGCTGTGCGATCCCGAGGCGGTCGCCGAGCTGGTGGCGGCCGGCGTCGGCGCGCGCGTCGCCGTGCGGCTGGGCAACAAGGTGCCGCTCACGCAGCTCGGCGTGGCCAAGGCGCCCGTGGCAGTCGAGGGCACGGTGGTGGCCATCAGCGATGGCGAATATACCGTGACCGGCCCCATCTACACCGGCCAGCGCTGCGCCATGGGGCGCACGGTGCTGTTCGATACCGGCGCGGCGCGCATCGTGGTGACCGAGCGCACGCACGAGCCGTGGGACCTGGGCGTGTTCTCCTGCGTGGGCCTGGACCCCACGGCCCACCGCTTCGTGCTGCTCAAGTCGCGCATGTACTGCCGCCCGGTGTTCGTGCCGCTGTCGCACGCGCTGGTCGAGTGCGACAGCCCCACGGGGGTGACGAGCTCCAACTACGCGCTGTTCCCGTTCAGGAACGTGCGCCGGCCGGTGTTCCCGCTCGATCCGGCCTGAGCGGCGCGCTGCGTTTGGGGACGGGCGGCGGGGCGGCGCAGGTCACGGGTGTTTCACCCGGATTAAGCACAATTGCGTACCAGGGTCTGGATGGCGGGCTGACTACAATCGCACACCCTAAGAACCTACAACCGCCCCGAAGCGCCCTGGCGGCGCGGCCTGGCACTCTTCCAGAGCTGGAGACCTTGATGTCCGAGACCCCACCGGTGAACCCGACGCCCGACAAACGTGCTTTGCTGCGGCGTGCCGCCCTCGAGTACCACGAGTTTCCCAAGCCCGGCAAGATCGCGATCGCCGCCACCAAGCAGATGGTCAACCAGCACGACCTGGCCCTGGCCTACTCGCCCGGCGTCGCCGCCCCCTGCGAGGAGATCGTCAAGGACCCCAACGCCGCCTTCAGGTACACGAGCCGCGGCAATCTGGTGGGCGTGGTCACCAACGGCACGGCGGTTCTCGGACTGGGCGACATCGGCGCGCTGGCTTCCAAGCCCGTCATGGAAGGCAAGGGCGTCCTGTTCAAGAAGTTCGCCGGCGTGGACGTGTTCGACATCGAGATCAACGAGAAGGACCCGGTCAAGCTCGTCGAGGTCATCGCCGCGCTGGAGCCGACCTTCGGCGCCATCAACCTGGAAGACATCAAGGCGCCCGAGTGCTTCTACGTGGAGCGCGAGTTGCGCAAGCGGCTGAACATCCCCGTCTTCCACGACGACCAGCACGGCACCGCCATCACGGTGGCCGCCGCCATGCTCAACGCCCTGAAGGTGGTGAACAAGGACATCGGTTCCGTGCGCCTCGTCACCTCGGGCGCGGGTGCCGCAGCACTCGCCTGCCTGAACCTGCTGCTGAAGGTGGGCCTGAAGCGCGAGAACGTGTTCGTCACCGACCTGGCCGGCGTGGTCTACGAGGGCCGCACCGAGCTGATGGACGAGGACAAGATCCTGTTCGCCCAGAAGACCGCAGCCCGCAGCCTGTCCGAAGTCATTGAGGGCGCCGACGTGTTCCTGGGCCTCTCCGCTGGCGGCGTGCTCAAGCCCGCCATGGTGGCCAAGATGGCCGCGCGCCCGGTCATCTTCGCGCTGGCCAACCCCAATCCCGAGATCACGCCCGAAGACGCCCACGCCGTGCGCGGCGACGTCGTGATGGCGACCGGCCGCACGGACTACCCGAACCAGGTCAACAACGTCCTGTGCTTCCCTTACATCTTCCGCGGCGCGCTGGACTGCGGCGCGACGACGATCACGCTGGAGATGGAAATCGCCGCCGTGCACGCCATCGCCGAGCTGGCCCAGGCCGAGCAGAGCGAGGTGGTGGCCGCCGCGTACGTGGGCGAGCCGCTGGCCTTCGGCCCCGAATACCTGATCCCCAAGCCGTTCGACCCACGGTTGATGATGAAGATCGCCCCGGCCGTGGCCCAGGCCGCTGCCGACAGCGGCGTGGCCCTGCGCCCGATCACCGACATGGACGCGTACCGCGACCATCTGCAGACGTTCGTGTATGCCTCCGGCACCACGATGAAGCCCATCTTCACCGCCGCCAAGACGGCTGCCAAGAAGCGCGTGGCCTATGCCGAGGGCGAGGAAGAACGCGTGCTGCGCGCCGCGCAGATCGTGGTGGACGAAAAGATCGCACGGCCCACGCTCATCGGGCGCCCGTCCATCATCGCGCAGCGCATCGAGAAGTTCGGCCTGCGCCTGAAGGAAGGCGTGGACTACGACGTGGTCAACGTCGAGAACGACCACCGCTACCGCGACTTCTGGCAGACCTACCACCGCATGACCGAGCGCAAGGGCATCACGGTGCCCATCGCCAAGATCGAGATGCGCCGCCGCCTGGCGCTGATCGGCTCCATGCTGTTGCACAAGGGCGAGGTCGATGGCCTCATCGTCGGCACCTGGGGCCACACGGCGCTGCACCTGAACTACATCGACCAGGTGATTGGCAAGCGCGCCGGCGTGAACACCTACGCCTGCATGAACGGCCTGCTGCTGCCCGACCGGCAGGTGTTCCTGGTAGACACGCACGTCAACTACGACCCGACGGCCGAGCAATTGGCCGAGATCACCGTCATGGCGGCCGAAGAGATGATGCGCTTCGGCATCAAGCCCAAGGCCGCGCTGCTGTCGCACTCCAACTTCGGCAGCAGCAACCAGCCGAGCGCCGTCAAGATGCGCCAGACCCTCGACCTGCTGCGCATCCAGGCGCCGTGGCTCGAAGTGGATGGCGAGATGCACGGCGATGTCGCCCTGGATGCGGCCCAGCGTGCCATGGTCATGCCCCACAGCACGCTCGCCGGCAGTGCCAACCTGCTGGTCCTGCCCAACATCGATGCGGCCAACATTTCCTACAACCTGCTCAAGACGGCGGCCGGCGGCGGCATCGCCATCGGCCCCGTGCTGCTGGGCGCGGCGGAACCGGTGCACATCCTGACAGCCAGCGCCACCGTGCGCCGCATCGTCAACATGACGGCACTCACGGTGGCTGATGCAAATGCCTCCCGGTAGAGCGGTGATGACGTAGCAAGCGCTAACTTTTAGACGCGTTTGGCCTTGAAAGCGCCTGCCCATTTATTGGGCAGGCGCTTGCTTTTTGGGGGCGATTAAGTCAAACTAACGGCTCGAAATTTCGGGTAAACCCGTAGTTTCTGAAAGGTGTAGTTGATGCTGAAGGCTATCGCCATCCAGGCGTACAAGACAGGTCTTGCGTGCGTACTGGGTGCCGCGTTCGTTCTGGTTCCGACCACGGGACAGGCCCGAAAACCCCCGTCTTCCGACGGAGTGACCACCATCGCACTGGCCGAGTTGCCCCCGCAAGGGCGGGCAACCTACGGGCTCATCCGCGAAGGTGGACCATTTCCTTACGACAAGGATGGTTCGGTGTTCGGCAATCGCGAACGGTTGCTGCCCCCGGAAAAACGGGGCTATTACCGCGAATACACCGTCAGAACGCCGGGTGCGAAAAACCGTGGTGCCCGGCGCATCGTGTGCGGAGGAGCGCCCCGCGTTCCCGATGCCTGCTACTACACCGGCGACCACTACGCGAGCTTTCGAAAAATTGTTGAATGACGCTGGACGCCAAAAGCGCTCGCCGGCATTGCCGCGATCGGTTGCCCGCCTGTCGGCCCCCCGCCTTGGTGGCGGGCCGCTGGACCGAACTTCCGGATATTCCTCATTGGTGACTACATAAAGAAAGAGCAGCGGAGATGGAAATGCCACTTCGTAACGATCAGGAAAACCCATTGCGTGGCGTGCGCCCCAACATCGTGCAGTCTATTCGCGCTTTTCGCGTGCAAGACCTGCAAGAGTCGGCCAAGGCGCTCGGCCAACACTTCCTGTACGCCAACCTTGCACACGCACAAACCAAACAGGACGTGCTGGACCTGATCGCAGGCCAGTTCATGTTCCCGGCGCACTTCGGAAAGAATTTCGACGCGCTGTACGACTGCATGACGGACCCATTGCATAAATCGGGCCCGCAACCGGGCTTCATCGTGGTGCTGGAGCAGATCCCGACCACGGTGAAGTTCGACAAGGAAGCACGCGAGCAGTTGCTCGACATCTTCCGGGAAGCGGCGGACTACTGGAGCGATCGAAAGATACCGTTCCGGTGTTTCTATTCTTTTCTGTAGCCCGTTCTGCATCCACCAGCCAGGCAGAACGGGCGAACGAGGCTAACGAGACCGCCGCAGCGCAGCCCATTGAAATTGCAGTCGATCCTTCCGCGGAAAAAATGCCGACCGACAAGCTCGTCGACGTATCGCCCCTGGCGCTGCGCATGAGCAGCCCGTTCAACGCGGGTTATTGGCTTGCCGCCGCCTGATCCCAGGCGGTAGTGCGCAGCAGGCGAGGCCCTCAGGCCAATGCTTGCCGCGCTTGACCCTTTTCAGTGCAGGGGGCCGGGTGGCCCGGTCCCCGCATTGCACCGCCTGCGCTCAGGCAGGGTGCAGTGACTGAGCCAGGGCCACGTACTCATGCACCGGCACTTCCTCGGCCCGGCGCTGGGTATCGAAGGTGCCCGGGAAGGCGCGCTCCTGCAGCCAGCGGCCCAGCGTGTGCCGCAGCAGCTTGCGGCGTTGGCTGAAGGCCACCTGCACCAGTTCCGACAGCAGCGCCGGCGATACGGCGGCCGGCGAGGCATAGGGCACCATGCGCACGACGGCGCTGTCCACGCGCGGCGGCGGATCGAAGCTTTCCGGCGGCACGAACAGCACATCCTCCATCGCATAGCGCCACTGCAGCATGACCGACAGCCGCCCGTAGTCGCCCGTGGAGGGGCTCGCCACCATGCGGTCGATCACTTCCTTTTGCAGCATGAAGTGCTGGTCTTCGATGACATGCACCTGCTCCAGCAAATGGAACAGGATGGGCGTGGAGATGTTGTACGGCAGGTTGCCGACCACGCGCACCTTGGGCGCGTTCAGCGATTGGGCGACCTGGGCGAAGTCCACCTTCAGCACGTCGGATTCGATCACGTCCAGTTGGCCGTGCAGGCGCAGCCGCGCTGCCAGGTCTCGGTCCAGCTCGATCACGGTGAGGCGCCCCAGGCGCTCGACCAGCGGCTGCGTGAGGGCGGCCAGGCCGGGGCCGATCTCCACCATGGGCTGGCCCGGCTCCGGGCCGATGGCGCGCACGATGGCATCGATGATGCCGTGGTCCGACAGGAAATGCTGGCCGAAGCGCTTGCGCGGGATGTGCTTCATGGCGCTGCGCGGCGAAGGCGCGTAGGCAGGCGGCGCGTCATTGCGGCGGATCGCGGTATTCCACGTACGCGCGGGCCCGGGCTTCCTGGGCCCAGGTGGCGTAGGCCTCGTCCAGCTTCTTTTCGCGCACCACGTCGCGCACCATGTCGCGCTGCTCGCGCTGGGTGAGCTTGGCCTCGCGGCGCTCCAGCAACTGGATCAGGTGCACGCCGAACCGCGTGACGATGGGCTCGCTGATCTCGCCGGGCTTGAGCGCATTGAGCGCTTCCTCGAACTCGGGCACGTAGCGGCCCGGGCTGGCCCATCCGAGGTCGCCGCCCTGCTTGGAGCTGCCGTCCTGCGAGTTCTCGCGCGCGAGCGTGGCGAAGTCCGCCTGGCCCGCCAGGATGCGCCGGCGGTAGTCGGCCAGCCGTGCGGCCGCCGCGGTCTCGGTCAGCTGCGGATTGGCGCGCAGCAAGATGTGCCGCGCATGGCTTTGCACCGCCACGGTGGGGGCGGCGGCATTGGTCTTTTCCACCACTTTCAGCACGTGGAACCCGGCTGGCGACCGCACGGGGCCGACGATGCCGCCCACGGGCGTCTGCTGGGTCGAGCGCACGAAAAGCTCGGGGTAGCGGTCGGCCGGACGCAGGCCCAGCAGGCCGCCGGAGGCGCCCTCGGCCGCATCGGAGAACTCGCGCGCCACCTTGCCGAAATCGTCGCCGGCACGCACCTTGTCGGCCGCCTGCTGCGCGCGCAGACGGCGCTGCTCCACGACCTCGGGGCTGGCGTTCTCGGGCACGAGCACCAGGATGTGGCCCAGGTTGAGTTCGACCTTGGCGGGATCGGAGGCGGACTGCTGCTCGCGCAGGTACTGGTCCACGTCCAGGTCGCTCACGCGCACCCGGGCTTCGACGTCGCGCTCGCGCAGGCGCTGCACCAGCAGCTGGTTGCGCAGTTCTTCGCGGAAGCGGTCCTTGCTGATGCCGTCGATCGCGAGGCGGCGGTGCATTTCCTCCAGGCTCACGTTGTTCTGGCGCGCCACCGACTGTTCGGCCTGGGAGACGGCGATGTCGTCCACCTTGATGCCGCTCTCGTTGGCCATCTGCACCTGGATCTTTTCATTGATCACGCGCTCGAGCACTTCGCGCGCCACCACGTCCCGGGACGGCCGCTCGCCGCCCTGGGCGGCCAGCTGCTGCTCGACGCGGGCCACGCGGGTCTGCACCTCGTTGTTGGTGATGGGGGCGGTGTTGACCACGGCCACGATGTAGTCGGCCTGGCGGATGCCGCTGCGGTCCGCGCCGGTGCGGGCGTCCGGCACGGTGACGGGCGGCAGGGCGCGCGAGGACAGCCCGGTACCGCCGGTGCCGCTGGCAGCGCCCGAGGCGCGCAGTCCTTGCGCGGAGGCGCCCGCGGGTGCGAGGGAGGCCAGGGTGGCCAGGCACACCAGGCCCAGGGTGAAAGCGCGATGGTTCATGTGGTTGGCAGGTGTCGGGTTAGTCGTAATTGGTGAAGCGGCTGGGCGTGCTGGTCTGCTCGCGCAGGTACTGGTAGCGCGGAATGTTCTGCTTCAGGCTGGTGAGGGGGTTGGAGCCGAGCGAGAGGCGGGAAAAGCCCACGAACTCGATCTGGAACAGCAGCCGGGTGTTGGCCGTGGTCACGCTGCTTTGCAGGCGCTCGAGCACCACACGGCCGACCCAGCAGCAGCTGTCGTATTCGAAGCCCACCACGGTGTCCACCAGCTTGCGGTCCTGCATGCTGTAGTTCAGGCGGCCCACGGTGTACCAGCGGCCGGGGCCCTGCCCGCGGCCCGGGCCGAGGTCCTGGCCCTTGTCGCCCCACAGGTCGTTGATGGGCCATTGCCAGCCCACGTCGATCTGCTCGCTGGTGCCGCGCTGCAGGCGGTAGGCGGCGCTGATGACGCGGTAGGCGCTGGGGTTGTAGCGCGCGCCCACGGTGGAGCGGATGGAGCGGCCCGTCTTGGGGTTGTACTGCACCGTGGAGTCGAAACCCCACTGCTTCGTCCAGTTCAGGCCCGCGCCCAGCAGCACGTCCGACAGCCGTTCGCTGACGGTGGACTCGCCGGGCAGCACGACCTTCTGGTCGGAGAACCGCACCCGCTGGGCGATGCCGAAGCGGGCCGCCTCGGCGCCGTCGTCCGGGTCCAGCAGCCGCGTGGTCACGCCCAGGGTGAGCAGGTTGTTGTCGGCCAGGCGGTCGTTGCCGCCGTAGCCGTTCTCGGTGTAGATGGTGGCGAAGTTGAAGTCGTTCGCCGCCGTGTCGTACACCGGCAGCAGGCTCTGGTCGCGGTAGGGCGTGTAGGTGTAGAAGGCGCGCGGCTCCAGCGTCTGCAGGAAGTTGCGGCCGAAGTAGCGCGCATCGCGCTCGAACACCAGGCCGCTGTCCAGGCTGAACGTGGGCAGCGTGCGCTGCGCGTTGCGCTGGCCGTTGGCCAGCGGGCTGTCGAACTGGTATTGCGTGGCGTGCAGCTGCACGCGCGGGGTCACGAAGCCGGCCGGCGCGAGGAACGGCCGGCTGATCTGCGCCATGGCGTAGCTGCGCTGGGCGTTGGGCTGGCCGGTCAGGGAGCGGTCCGCATGGAAGCTGGTGTAGTCGGCCTCCACGCTGGCATCCAGGCCGTAGGGCAGCATGGTGGGGTTGTAGCCCCAGCGCAGCTGCGGCATGCGGTCGTAGGGCGGCACGATGGGCGCGCTCACGTCCTGCAGCGTCTGCCACTTGAGCGTGCGCAGGCTGAGCGACATGTCGTCCTTGCCCCAGGACAGCGTGGCGTCGCCGGGCAGCAGGCGCTGGGTGAGCTGGGTCATGCCGGTCACGTTGCGCGTGAAGTCGCGCCAGTAGTTGTCGTCGCTGACCCGGCTCACGTCCATGTTGAAGTTCAGGCCGCCCAGCGGCGTGTCGAACGTGCCGCTGTGCTTGAGGCCGTAGCCCCAGCGGTCGCGGTCGCGCAGCTTGTCGGCCGGCATGTAATCGCCGCGCAACTCGCCCCGGTAGGTGGGCTCCAGGTAGCGGAATTCGCCGCCCAGGTTCACGCCGCGCTTGGACATGACGGTGGGCGTGATGGTGGCGTCGCGGTTGGGTGCGATGTTCCAGTAGTAGGGCTGGGCGTACTCGACGCCGCTCACGTTGTCGATGGCCACGGTGGGCGGCAGCAGCCCCGACTTGCGGCGGTCGGACAGCGGGAACGTGATGTGCGGGATGGGCAGGATGGGCAGGCCCTTGAACTCCAGCACCGCGCCGTCGGCCGTGCCCACCTGCTCTTCGTTGTCGATGCGGATCGACCGCGCGCGCAGCACCCAGTCGGGTTGCCAGGTGGCTTCGTCGTTCTTCTGGCAGGTGGTGTAGGTGGCGTTGTGCACCACGGAGCGGTCGCGGTCGATGAAGTCCACGCGGCTGGCTTCGCCGTGGGCGCCGTTCATCAGGAAGCGGTAGTTGGCGGCATCGAAATAGCCCGAGAAGGCGTCGACCCGCAGTTCCAGCTCCGAGCCCTCGTACACGTTGCCCGCGCGGTTGATGCGCACCTGGCCGCGCGCCTTGGCGAGGTCGTCGGGCACCACGTATTCCAGCCGGTCGGCGTGGATGATGGTGTCGCCGCGGCGCAGTTCGGCATTGCCTTCGACGATGGCGTTGATGTCCGGCTGGCCGGTCACGCTGTCGCCCTTCACGAAGATCGGCAGCTGCGGGCGCACGGCTTCGGGGATCTTTTCCTGCAGCAGGGGGCTGGCGCGCAGGGCGGGCGCCGCCTCGGGCACGGCCGGCGCGCCGGGCTCCGCCTCCGACTGGGCGAGCGCTGCCAGGGGCGCGCCGCACAGCATCCAGGCGATCAGGCGGGCCACCGCGCGGCGCTCGAACGCGGGCGCCGAGGGACGGCGGGCCGCAGCGCCGCGGCGGGCGGGCAGGAAGGGGGGCGTCGGTCGGAACGGATCGGGCAAGGAAGGGATGTCCATGGAATCAGCCGGTCGGCGGCGCGGAGCAGGCACCGCAGGCCACCCGGTCCGGGCAGGCCGGGTTTGTAAAATCGGATTATCCATGAGCCACCCTCCTTCCCCCATCGTGGCCGATCCGGCCCCGGCCGGCGCTGCGGCTGCCGCTCCCGCCTTTCCCGCCGTCGCCTGGCCCGACGCCGCCCGCCGCACCGCGTTCGAGGCCTGGCTGGCGCCGCTGGCCGCCACGCACGGCCTGCGCCCCGCGAGCCTGCGCCCCGCCTCGGCGGACGCGAGCTTTCGCCGCTACCTGCGCATTGACGCCGCCGACGGCACCAGCCGCATCGTGATGGATGCCCCGCCGGACAAGGAGGACTGCCGCCCCTTCGCCCACGTGCAGCGCCTGATGGCCGACGCGGGCCTGCACGTGCCCGAGGTGCTGGCCTGGGACGAGGCCCACGGCTTCATGCTGCTGTCCGACCTGGGCGCGCAGACGGTTATCGAGCGGCTCGACCCCACGGCGCCCGAGGCGGCGCACGCCTGGTACCTGCAGGCCAGCGACGTGCTGCTGCAATGGCAGCAGGCCTCGCGCCCCGGCGTGCTGCCGCTCTACGACGAGGCCCTGCTGCGGCGCGAACTGGCCCTTTTTCCCGACTGGTACCTGGCGCGCCACCGCGGCGTGGCGCTCACCGAGGCGCAGCAGGGCGTGCTCGCCAAGACCTTCGACGTGCTGGTCGCCAACAATCTGGAAGCCCCCAGCGTGTTCGTGCACCGCGACTTCATGATGCGCAACCTCATGGCGCCCCCGGCGGGCGGGCCGTTGGGCGTGCTGGATTTTCAGGACGCCGTGTATGGGCCCATCACCTACGACATCGCCAGTCTGCTGCGCGATGCGTTCATCAGCTGGGAAGAGGATTTCGTCATCGACATTACCGTGCGTTACTGGGAAAAGGCGCGAAAGTCGGGATTGGTCGGTGCGGCGAGCGCCAGCGGCTGGGGCGCGGACTTCGGCGAGTTCTACCGCGCGGTCGAATGGATGGGCCTGCAGCGGCACCTGAAGGTGGCCGGCATCTTCGCGCGGATCACGCTGCGCGACGGCAAGCCCAAGTACCTGGCGGACACGCCGCGTTTCATCGGCTACATCCGCTCGACAGCCAGCCGCTACCGCGAGCTCAAGCCGCTGCTGCGGCTGGTGGACGAGATCGAAGGCACGCAGGAAGCCACCGGCTTCGCTTTCGGAAGAGTTTGAGTCAAAACCGCTACCGCCGCAATCAGTACTAGGGCGTGTAGCTATAAAAATAGTAGCAAATGCCCCGTTTCCATTGCCCCTTGCCCCTGGCGGGCGGCGCCGCGCTGGCGCTGCCGCCCTCGGCCGCGCGCCACGTGCAGGTGCTGCGCTTGCAGCCCGGCGACGCGATCACGCTGTTCGACGGGCGCGGGGGCGAATACGCCGCCACCATCACCCGCATGGGCCGCTCCGATGTGGACGTGGAGGTCGGCGCGCACGACCCCGTGGAGCGCGAGGCCGCGCGCGCCGTGCACCTGGTGGTGGGCATGCCGGCCAACGAGCGCATGGACTGGCTCGTGGAGAAAGCCGCCGAACTGGGCGCGGCCAGCATCCAGCCGGTGGCCGCCGCGCGCAGCGTGCTGAAACTGTCGGGCGAGCGCGCGCAAAAGCGCCAGGCCCACTGGCAGGCGATCGCCGTGGCGGCCTGCGAGCAGTGCGGGCGCAACCGGGTGCCCGAGGTGCATGCCCCGCTGGCCCTGGCCGACTGGCTGCGCGCGCAGGCGGCCCAGGTCCATACGGCGGAGGGCGGCCTGGCGCGCCTCGTGCTGTCGCTGCGGGACGGCTCGCGACCGCTGCGCGAGGCGGTCGGCAGCGCCGGCCGCGTGCAGGTGCTGCACGGCCCCGAGGGCGGGCTGACCGCGCAGGAGGAAGACCTGGCGCTGGCCCACGGCTTCGCGCCGGCCAGTCTGGGCGCGCGTGTTCTGCGGGCCGAGACCGCTTCGGTCGCCGCGCTGGCGCAACTGGCCTTCGAATGACGACGGAACACTGAACAGGACGGCATGGAGAGCACTGTGTTGGCGGCCGAGGCGCCGTGGCCTGGAGGGGCGGAGAACGAGGGCGGGCTGTTCGACTTTTTCCGGGATGCCGATGCGGCGGGCGATTCCGCCCTGCTGTGGCGCATTGCGCGCGAGCAGGCCGTCACCCAGGCGCTCAGCGGGCTGTTCCACGGCCCGGCGGCGCTGGTGCAACTGCGGCTGTGGGCCTTCCTGCAACTGGCGCGCCAGGGCGAGGCCACGCTGGCGCGCGAGCGCATCGACGAGATCTTCCATGCCCTGCGCCCGGAGGCGCTGGACACCGTGCTCAAGCGCTTTCGCGACGTGGGCCTGCTGGCCTGGGACGACAGCGCCCGCACCTATGCGCTGCCGCCGCTCGCGCAGCGCGTGGCCGGCCTGCTGGCGCCCCTGGCCAGCGACGGCGGCGGGGACGAGGATGGCGGCGAGCTGGCCGCGCTGCTCGGCCAGGTGGTGGGCGCCAACCAGCTCGGCGCGCTCGATGCGGGCCAGGTGCAGCTGCTGCAGGCGCAGCTCACCCGGCTGCACGGCGAGTTCGCCGATGCCATCGCCAGCGGGTCGGAGTTCCGCCTGCGCGCCGCGCGCCAGCGCTACGACCGCGCGGCGGTGCTGATCGACCGCGCCTCCGAGGCCATCACCGCCATCATCGGCCACGCGCACGGCCACATCGCGCTGGAGCGCGCCGCGCGCGGGCTTGGGCAGGCCCAGTCGCGGCTGCTGGCCATGGCCAGCCAGTTCAACCGCGCGCTGCAGCAGGTGGACCGCCAGCGCGTGACCCTGGGCACCACCGGCATCACCAGCACCGACGTCAAGCGCTGGCTGCAGACCGTGCGCTCGCCCCATGCGCTGCTGGACGGCGCCCTGGGCGTGCCTGCCGGCCTGTCGGCCCTGGCCCCGCACGAACTGCTGGACGTGACCGAGGCCGAGTTCGAACGCGACCGCCCCGTCGCCGGCCCGGCCGAGGAACTGCCCGGCGCGCAGCCGGCGCCGGCCGGCAACCTCACCGCCGTGGCGCTGCCGAGCGAGCTGGGCGACCTGTCGGCCCTGCTGCAGGCCTGGTCGATCGAAGGGGACGGCGAGGCAGCGCCGCACGGCGTGGCCGCGGCGCTGCTGGGCGCCACGCCCGCCGATGCCCGTTACGCCCAGGTGGCCTACAAGGCCCAGCTGCTGCCCCTGCTGGGCGACCCCCAGGCCGGCGTGCTGCCGGGCGCCACCGGCGCGCTGGCGCGCCTGCCCTGGCGCGTGCAATGGGAGGCCGCCACCGAGGCCATCGACCATCCCCAGGTGGAGCTGCTGAGCCAGGGCCGCATGGTGCCCGCCACCGCCGTGCCGGCCGACGCACCTGCCAAGGCCGCCACCGCGCCCGATCCTTCGCCGAACCCCGGCCCCGAGACCCCTTGAGGACCCCCATGGACGATGCCGCCCTGCTGATTGCCGAACTCCTCACGCGCCGCTGGCTGCCGCGCAGCCACCCGCGCGTCAAGCGCGCGCTGGTCGATGCCGAACTCTTCGCCCTGGTCGAGCAGCGCCTGGCCCAGGTGGGCCTGCGCTTCATGGACAGCATCTACGCCGACCACGTGAGCGTGGCCCTGCTGCCGCCCGCGCAGACCGCCGTGCTGGGCGAGGCCGGCGTCAACGCCAACAACAACCTCGACCTGCCGCGCGACGCGCAGGCGCTGCTGGTGGTGCTGTGGGCGCTGATCGTTTTACCGAAACGCGAGCGCCAGACCAGCCGCGTGGAGAAGGCCGACGAGGGCCAGAACGACATGTTCCCCGGCGCCAAGCCGCTGCCGTCCGCGCGGCTGGTGAGCCCCGTGCTGTCGTACAAGACCCTGCTGGAGGACTACGGCAACCAGCTGGGCAAGAAGATGCGGCTCGATGCCAACCTCAAGCTGCTGGAGCGCCACGGCTTCATCCTGCGCCGCCAGGACGAGATCGCCGAAGGCCCGCTGCTGGACGTGCTGCTCGATTACGACGTGATGGCCCCACGCATCCTCGACGGCGCCCTGGCCGACGTGCTGGCGCGCGAGCGCAGCGAGGCCGCCGCTGCCGCGCCCGCCACGGACCCCACCCCGGCGCCCGCCGCCTGACCGACGACGAACCCCGCGCCCCCATGTTCCACCTGCAAACCCTCGAACTCGTCCACTGGGACTACTGCCAGCGCGTGGCCCTGCCGCTCGATGCGTCCATCATCACCATCGCCGGGCCCAACGGCTCGGGCAAGACCACGCTGCTCGATGCCATGCGCACCCTGCTGGGCCTGCGCTGCTCCGCCCCGCGCGACTACCGCACCTACGCGCGCCACGCCGGCGCGCAGACCGCCTGGCTGCGCGCCGTGGTGGACAACCGGCCCCAGGGCCGCCAGACCTCCAGCCGCCCGTTCGCGCGGCGCCTGCTGTACGGCGACCAGGTCACGCTCGCCTGCCGCATCGACCGCAACGGCGGCGACTGGCAGCGCCGCTACTGCCTGCTCGACGGCGACGTGGGCATCGAGCAGCTGCGCGACACGCCCGAGAAAGACCTCGGGTTCATGGGCGTGGAGGCCTGGGGCCGCGTGTTGGGCGCGGCGGGCCTGTCGCCCGCCATCGCCCGCGTGCTCTCGCTGGAGCAGGGCCAGACCGACCGCCTGTGCGAATTCAGCCCGCGCGAGCTGCTGCGCCTGGTGTTCGACGTGTTCGGCGACCAGCAGGTGCTCGATGCCTACGACCAGGCGCGCGAGCACCAGCAGCAGCTCGTGCGTGAGATGGCCCAGGCCGAGCGCGAGCTCGACCACGGCCGCGCGCAACTGGCCGAGCTGCAGAACCGCGTGGCCAGCTATCAGAGCTGGCAAATGAAGGTGGCCGAGCGCGAGCGCCTGGCCACCGAAGTGCTGCCCGTGCTGGCCTGGCACGGCGAGCGCGAGGCCCTGGCCAAGCAGGCGCGCGAGCTGCGCCGACAAAAGACCCAGCACCGCAGCGCCCTGGCCGACCAGGCCGTGCAGAACAAGCGCCTGCTCACCCTCATCGAGGAAAGCGCCCGCGCCCAGTCCGACGCCACCCGGCTGCTGGCCGAGCGCGACGAGGCCCGCACCGCGCTGGACGACGCCACGCGCCACGAATCGCCCCTGGAGCAACTCGCCAAGCGCGAACAGGAGCTGCTGGCGCTGGTGGACAAGGGCAGCAACGCTGACGAGCTGCAGGCCCACCTGGCCCGGCTGCAGGCCGAAGAGGCCGAGGCGCAGGACGAGCGGTCGGCCCTGCAGCAGCGGCGCAAGCTCGCGCAGCAGGCCCTCCAGGCCCTGGAAGGCCAGCACCTGCCGCCGCTGCCGCACGAGGTGCAGCAGTTCCGCAAGCGCCTGGTGGCTCAGGGCATCGGCCACCGGTTCGTGGCCGAGGTGGTCGAGGTGGCCGACGAGCAATGGCGCGCCGCCATCGAAGGCGTGCTGCGCGGCCACCGCTGGGTGGTGCTGCTGGACAAGGACAGCGACCTGGCCGAGGCCTACGAGATCGGCGAGCGCGAGCGCTACCGCCACTACCTCGTCGGCCCGGGCGAGAAGGCCTTGAAGGGCGATCCGGGCACGCTGCTGTCCCACGTGCGCTTCACCGCGCCCGTGCCGCGCTGGCTGGTGCAGCAGATGCAGCAGCTGCGCTGCGTGGCCGATCCGCGCGAGGGCAAGCGCCTGGGCGGCACCTGGATCACGCCGCAGGCCTACATGCACGACGGGCGCGGCGCCCGTTCCATGTGGGTGGAACCGCGCGAGCACCAGTTCGGCGCCGCCGCCGTGCACGCCCGCCGCGCCGCCGCCGAGCGCGACGCGGCCCAGATCGATGCGCAGCTCGCGCCCGTGCTGGACCGCGTGCTGGCGCTCAAGCGGCAGATCACCGACACCCGCCGCGCGCTCGAAGGCCACAGCGCCGCCGAAGAGCTGGCGCGCCGCAGCGACGAGTTCGCCCAGGCGCGCGAGGTGCTGCCCGCGGCCAGGCAGGCACGCATCGCCGCCGCCCAGCGCTGGCAGCGCCTGGACACCGAAGCCACCCGCGCCCACGACCGCCACCGCGCCTTCGCCGACGAGCACCAGCGGCTGGAGCAGCAGCTGCAGCGCGCCCGCAGCGACAGCGACCGCGCCGCGCACGAATGGACCGCCCGCCGGCGCAACCACGTGGCCGCGGCGGGGCACAGCCAGCGCCAGCGCCACGGCTTTCCGCCGCGCTGGATCGCCCCGGCCACGCGCGAGGCCCTGGTGGACGAATACGTCAACGACACCCAGGCCCGCCTGCGGCTGCAGTCCGTGGAGCAGGAGCTGGAACACAACACCTGGGAGCAGGACGCCACGGTGGAGGAGCGCCACCGCCGCATGGAGACCACCGTGCGCGAGCAGACCCTGAGCCTGTCGGACCACCAGGCCAAGAATGCCCAGGCCGGCACCGCCGTGCACAACGCGCGCGAGAGCTACATCGAGGTGCTGCGCAGCACCGTGCGCCGCTACCGCAAGAACATCCAGGAGCTGGGCGCCCTCGCTGGCGTGGAGGTGGCGGCCGACCTGCCGCTGCTGGAGAACGACGACACCGTGCTCGCGCAGGCGGGCCTGAAGGTGCACTTCGCGTTCGACGGCAAGGGCAGCATCGGCATGAACGACGGCGAGGCCTCGGGCGGCCAGCAGGTCATCAAGTCGCTCATCCTGCTCGTGGGCCTGCTCAAGGACGAGGAAAGCGGCTCGGGCGGCTTCGTGTTCATCGACGAGCCCTTCGCCCACCTGGACGTGCGCAACATCCAGCTGGTCGGCCACTTTCTGCGCTCCACCCAGGCGCAATACGTGCTGACCACGCCCATCACCCACAACCTGGAAGTCTTCGAGCCCGCCGAGATCACCCTGGTGACCAGCAAGAAACCCCAGGGCTCGCGCTGGGCCCCACCCATCGCCGTGGCCAAGCGGCGCGGCGTGCCGGTGCTGGAGCCGGTGCCCGCATGAAAGATGCCATTGCCATGACCCAAGACCCCGCCGATGCCCTGCAAATCCAAAGGCTTCTGCCTGCGCAGTGGAAGGACGCCCATCCGGTGATGGCGCAACTGCGCGCGCTGGACGAGGCCGAGTTCCTGCGGCGCGTGCGCCAGCAGTCGTGCGCCGGCTATGAACTCGTGGGCGCCTACCAGGGCGGCGCCTTGGTCGGGGTCATGGGAATGCGGCCCGTGCAGACCCTGGCGCGCGGGGCCTACCTGCATGTCGATGACCTCGTGGTGGATGCCGCCGTGCGGGGCAGCGGCGCCGGCCGGGCGTTGATGGCCTACGCCGAAGCCGATGCGCAGGCACGCGCCATGGCCCTGGTGTTCCTGGACGCGCGGCCCGAGGCCATCGCGTTCTACGAGCGCGGGGGCTATGCGCTGCACCCCGCACCGTCGATGAAGAAACGGCTCGCGGCCGTCCCCTGACAGCGACAGGGCAGGGCCCGCGTGGCAAGGCCGGGCCAGAGGGATGGGTGTAAACCCTCCCATGGCGGGTGGGCGCGCGGGCGACAGGACTCCTAGAATTCCGCAGGCACCATCGGTGCTGGCCCACCCGGCGGCGCCGTGGGCCGCCCGATGGCCGGCCTGGCCTGCGACCCACTCCAAGGAGACCCCTTGCCGCCACGGCTTGCGAGATGGCGCGACCGCGCCCTGTTCCCGACCCCGTCCCGCGTGCTCGATGGGCTGCTGGGCACGGAACGGCGCCTGCGCGTGCGATCGGCCATGGCGGGACTGGCGGGGCTGCTCATGCTGTGCTGCGTGGTGGCGATGCACATCGTGGCGCGGGCGGGCATCGCGGATGCGCAATGGGTCCGCTGGTGGACGCTGTTTTGCATCTCGGGCCTGATCGGGGTGTTCGCGCTGATCCGCAGCGGGGTGTCGCGGCGCTTTCGCGACCCTTCGCTCACGCTGTTCCAGATGCTCTATGCCGTGGCCTGCAACGCCGCCGCCTTCGTGATCGCGGGGCCGGCGCGGGGCATCACGCTGCCGATCCTGGCGGTGATTCTGATGTTCGGGATCTTCGGTCTGTCCACGCGGCAGATGGTGGGGGTGCTGTTCTATTCGCTCGCGGCGTTCGGGGCCGGGGGCGTGCTGCTGGAACTGCGCGAGGACCTGCACCAGGGCCCCGCGATGGCCGCCGCCTACGCGATCATGATCCTCGTGGTGCTGGTGGGCAGCACCTTCCTCACCACGCGGGTGCAGGCCACGCGCCAGCAGCTGCGCCAGCAAAAGCACGATCTGGCCGAGGCGCTGGAGCACATCCGCGAGCTGGCCACGCACGATGAGCTGACCGGGCTGCTCAACCGCCGCCACATGATCGAGCTGATGCGGCTGGAGCAGCGCCGCACCGCGCGCAGCGGGCATTCGCTGGTGCTCGTGCAGCTGGACCTGGACCATTTCAAGGCCATCAACGACACCCACGGCCATGCGGCGGGCGACCGCGCGCTGCAGGCCTTCGCCCGCTCGGTGAAAGCCAGCGTGCGCGACTCCGACGTGCTCTCGCGCTGGGGCGGCGAGGAATTCGTGCTGATGCTGTGCAACACCCAGCCGGCCGATGCCAGCGCGCTGCTGGAGCGGGTGCGCCGCACCGTCTCGGCGCTGCGGCTCACGCACCCGGGGTCGGCGCCGATCCACCTGACCGTCTCCATCGGCCTGGCGCAGCACGTGGTGGGCGAGTCGATCGAGCAGACGCTGGAGCGGGCGGACCGCGCGCTCTATGCGGCCAAGGCGCAGGGGCGCGACCGGGCGGTCTGGGCGGCCCCGTGCGAGGAAGGGGCGGGGGCGGCCGGGGCCGCAGGTACGATCCCCGGATGACCACGCGCTACGAGACCCTGCCCCTGCCCGAAACCTACCGCGAGGCCTTCGGCGTGGAGCCGCCGGACACGCGCGGTGAACGCTACGTGAAGCCCCGCAAGCCCGGCTTCTTCATCCGCGCCGTGGCGCCCCCGCCGGGCGATACCGAATCGGCGGCGGGGGCAGATCCCGATGCCGGTTCCGATGCCGCTCCCGATGCGGACGGCGCCCCCCGGCTGGCACGCGAACTGGTGCACGCCCAGTGGGGGCTGGTGCCGCACTGGGTGAAATCGGCCTCCGACGGGCGGCTGCGCGCCCCCAAGCTGGTGAACGCGCGCTCCGAGACGGTTTCCACCGCCACGCCGTTCCGCGAGGCGTGGCTGAAAGGCCAGCGCTGCATCGTGCCCATGGCGGCGTTTTTCGAGGACGACTGGCGCAGCGGCAAGGCCGTGCCCACGCGCATCGCGCGCGTCGATGGCCTGCCGATGGCCGCGGCGGGCCTGTGGGCCCGCTGGACCGGCCCCGAGGGCGAGGAGCTGGTCAGCTACACCGTGCTCACCGTGAACGCCAACAGCCATGCGCTGATCCACCGCTACCAGCCGCCCGGCAGCGAAAAGCGCATGCCGGCCCTGCTCAACGAGGGCGCCTACGGTGCCTGGCTGTCGGCCCGGCCGGAGAAGGCGCGGGAGTTCATGCGCCAGTACCCGGCCAACTGGCTGCTGGCCAACCCGGTGGAAAGCAAGGCCGACAAGGGACCTCCCGCTTTCCTGTGACCCGGCCCCGCCGCGGTTTCTGCAGATTGCTATTAAAAACATAGCAATATGCCCTAGTGGTTATTGTGCTGGAGCCCGATTTTGCGCCAAGCCGCTGGCGCGAGGGCAGCGGGCGTCCAGCCATTGCTGCAAGGCCGCGAACACCGGCGCGGCGTGCTCCGGGCTTTCCTTGAACAGCTCGTGGTACGCCAGGGCGAACTCCTGCGCGTGCACCACGCCCGGCGGGGCGGCCCGGGCGAAGGCCCGGCTGCCGGCGGGATTGACCAGCCGGTCGGCGCCCGCCCACATCAGCAGCGTGGGCACGCTCCACTGCGCGGCGCGGGCCACGACGGCCGGGCCGGTGTAGGCGATGAAGCGCGCGAGCCCGGCGCCGACGCGGTCGTGGCAGCGCGGGTCGGCGCGGTAGGCCGCGACGACGGCGGGGTCGTGGGACAGGTGGGCGGGGTCGATCCCGGTGGCCAGGCGCAGGTTCGGCAGCACGCGGGGCAGGGTGGCCACCAGGAACTTCTGCGTCCAGCTCAGGCCCGGGTCCAGCGCGGGGGAGGAAAGCACCAACGCATCCACGGGGCGCAGCGCCTGCGCCACGAAGTCCGCCGCCACCAGCCCGCCCAGGCTGTGGCCCAGCAGCACCAGCGGCTGGCCGGGTGGCATGCGGGCCCGGGTGGCATCGACGATGTCGGCCAGGTCCACCATCAGCCGGTTCGGGGGCGTGAGGGCGCCGCGCAGCCCGCCCGATTCGCCATGGCCGTACTGGTCGTAGCCGCGCACGGCAAAACCCCAGGCGTTCAGCCGCCGGGCGAGCCGGTTGTACCGGCCCACGTGTTCGCCCAGGCCGTGCACCAGCAGCACGGTGGCGCGCGCGTCGGCATGGGGCAGCGGCCAGTCCTGCAGGGCGAGGTTCTCGCCATCGGCGGCGGTGAAGGGGCTGAGGGTGGAGGGGGCGTCGGGATCGACCATGCGATGGGGCGGGGGCTTGTCGGAAAAGGCGCGCCATGGTGGCGCGCGCGGGAAAGGGGATGGGCGCGGCCGGCGTCAGCCCGTGCGCCCCGCGCCGGGGCGCGGGCGGGTTCTGGCGATGGCCGCGGCCACGGTGGCGGCGGGCAGCGGCTTCAGGCGGCCGCGGCCGGGCTGTCCTGCGCGCCGGCGGGCGGCAGGCTGGCGATGACCTGCGCCACGGCGGCGGTGAGCTTCTTGGCGTAGGGCACGTGCAGGAACTCGTTGGGGCCGTGCGCGTTGCTCTTGGGGCCCAGCACGCCGCAGACCATCATCTGCGCTTTCGGGAAGCCCTGGCTCAGCATGTTCATGAGCGGAATGGTGCCGCCCTGGCCGATGTAGCCGCACGGCGCGCCGAAGTGGGCCTGGCTGGCGGCGTTGAGCGCGCCCTCGAACCACGGCGCGGTGTTCGGCGCGTTCCAGCCGCTGGCCGCGCCGCCGCCCTCGAAGGTGACCTTGGCCTGGTAGGGCGCGTTGTCCTCCAGCAGCGCCTTCATCTCCTGCACGCACTGCGCGGCGTCCACCAGCGGGGGCAGGCGCAGGCTGAGCTTGAAGGCGGTGTAGGGGCGCAGCACGTTGCCCGCGTCCTTCAGGGCCGGAAAGCCCTCGGCGCCGGTCACGCTGAGCGTGGGCTCCCAGGTGCGCTTGAGCAGGGCCTGCACCGGGTCGGTGGTGGTGGGCAGCGCGAAGGTGGTGGAGCCGCCGCAGTCGTAGTGCGCCCAGGGAAAGCGCTTGTACACCTCTTCGCCCAGGATGCCGGCGGTGGCGCGGGCCTGCGCCAGGCGGTCGGTGGGCACGTCGCAGTGGAAGCTGGCGGGCAGCAGGCGGCCGGTGGCGCTGTCCTCGAGCCGGTCCAGCACCTGCCGCATGATGCGGAACGACGAGGGCACGAGGCCTGACGAATCGCCCGAGTGGATGCCCTCGGTGAGGATCTCCACCTTGAGCGTGCCGCTGGCCATGCCGCGCAGGCTGGTGGTGAGCCACAGCTGGTCGTAGTTGCCGGCGCCGCTATCGAGGCAGATCACCAGGGCCACGCTTCCTAAGCGGCTGCGCAGCAGGTCGATGTAGGGCAGCAGGTCGCCTGAGCCGCTTTCCTCGCAGGTCTCGATCAGGCCGACGATGCGCGGGTGCGGCACGTTCTGGCGCTTGAGCTCCTGCACGGCGGCGATGCTGGCATACACCGCGTAGCCGTCGTCGGCGCCGCCGCGGCCGTAGAGCTTGCCGTCCTCGTACTTGGGAGTCCAGGGCCCCAGGTCCTTGCGCCAGCCCTCGAACTCGGGCTGCTTGTCCAGGTGGCCGTACATCAGCACGGTCTGGCTCGACTGGGGCTGCGTGGCGGCCACCTCGAAGAACAGCACCGGCGTGCGGCCGGGCAGGCGCACGATCTCGAGCGTGAGGCCCGCCACCTTCTGCGCTTCGACCCAGTTCGCGGCATTGCGCAACACGCGGTCCAGGTATCCGAGCTGCTCCCAGTCGGGGGCGAAGCCGGGTGACTTGGCGGGGATCTCGATGTATTCGGTGAGCTGGCGCAGGATGTCGCCGTCCCATTGGCGGCTGACGTGGGCCAGGGCTTCGGCGGGTTGCAGGAGGTCGGGGGCGGTGCGGGCGTTCATGGCGGTTCCTCGGGGGCGGTCCAGGAAAAGATCCTGCCACCGGCCGCGGCATCCGGCGGGCGCGCCGGTGCGTTGCAGTTCACCGCTCCGGTGGAGGAAGGGTTTCCGGATTGTCGTGCAGTGCGGAGGCGGGCACCACCCCGCGCAAATCGCCCGCGACGGCAACGCGGTTGCGGCCGCTGCGCTTGGCCTCGTACATGGCGCGGTCGGCGGCGGCGATCAGCATGTCCCAGCTGTCGCCCTCCTCGATGCGTCCGCCGAACACGCCGATGCTCAGGGTGACCGGCACGGTGTGCCCGCCCAGGTCGAAGCGCGTCTGCTCGATCGCCCGGCACAGCTGGATCGCCAGCTGCCGCGCGCCGTGCAGCGGCGTGTCGGGCAGCACCACGAGGAACTCCTCGCCGCCGTAGCGCCCGATCATGTCCTGCGCCCGCAGGCGCTCGCCCATGGCATCGACCACGCGGCACAGCACCTGGTCGCCCACGAGGTGGCCCAGCCCGTCGTTGATGCGCTTGAAGTGGTCGATGTCCACCATCATGAGCGAGAGCGGCTCGCGCGTGCGGATGGCCCGGGCGATGTCGCGGTCCAGCGCGGCGATGGCCGCGCGGCGGTTGGCCACGCCCGTGAGCGGGTCGCGCGCGGCCATGCGGCGGTTGGTGTCGTCGGCGCGGTCGCGCGCCATGAAGATGAAGCCGAACGACGAGGCCTGCACGGCGATGAAGGTGGACAGGAACGTGGCGTGCTGCAGCCAGCCGCCCTGCAGCAGCCCGTTCAGCGGCATGGCGCCCGTGGCCGCGGCCACGGCGCGCACCACCAGCACCGACATCTGCAGCACGATGCCCAGCGCCACCAGGCCGGCGCCGCGCCCGGGCGATGGAAAGCGCCACAGCGTCCACAGCACCAGGGCCAGCTGCGCGGGAAAGACCACGCCCGCCAGCACCAGGCGCATTTCGTAGTCCTGCAGGAACGCCAGGAAGAGCGCCAGCGTGAGCACGACCGGCCCGATCAGCCGCCCCCAGGGCAGCGGGCGGCGGTGGAACTGGCACACGGCCGCCAGCAGGCAGGCGAACACGCTGGACAGCAGGCCGTTGGCGACCACGATGGAGAGCATGTCCGGCACGCGGCCGCGCAGGGCCAGCAGCACGTAGGCCAGCGACTGCAGCACCAGGGCGGCGGCCCACAGGCCCAGGCCGTCGCGGCGGCGCTCGTGGCCTACCAGCACCAGGCAGGCGGCCATGACGACGGAACCGATGACGGTCATTGCCAGCAGCGTGGGCAGATCGATGGCAAAAGTGGGCATGTCGGGTGCGGTGGGGCGTGCCGGCCAGGGCAGCTCGGGGGCCGCAGCATATACCACCGCACCGGCCGGCCGGTTGGCCCGGGTAGGGTGAATGGGCGCGGCAGCGCTGCGCGAGCGGCGCCGCCGTTGGCGCGCCGCTTGGCGCGGGGGTGTGTTCCGCTCAGCCCGCGGCGAGGGCGGGGCGCGCGGGCCGGGCGAGCGGCGCGGCCTGCGCCGTGGTCAGGCGGAACACCTGCACGGCATCCGCCAGCTGCGACGCCTGGTCGCGCAGGCTTTGTGCCGCCGCGGCCGATTCCTCCACCAGCGCGGCGTTCTGCTGCGTCATCTGGTCGAGCTGATTGACGGCCGTATTGACCGTGACGATGCCGTCCGACTGCTCGGACGCGGCGGCGGTGATCTCCCCGATGATGTCGCCCACCCGCTGCACCGAGCCCACGATCTCGCCCATGGTGCGCCCGGCGTCCTCCACCAGCCGCGTGCCGGCCTCCACCCGGGCCACCGAGTTGCCGATGAGCGCCTTGATCTCGCGCGCCGCCTCGGCGCTGCGCCCGGCCAGCGAGCGCACCTCGCTCGCCACCACGGCGAAGCCCCGGCCCTGCTCGCCCGCACGGGCGGCTTCCACGGCCGCGTTCAGCGCGAGGATGTTGGTCTGGAAGGCGATGCCGTCGATCACGCCGATGATGTCCGCGATCTTGCGCGAGCTGGCGTCGATGTCGGCCATGGTGGACACCACCTCGCCCACCACGCGCCCGCCGCGCTGGGCCACCTCGGCGGCCGATCCGGCCAGCTGGTTGGCCTGCCGCGCCGCATCGGCCGACTGGCGCACCGTGCCCGTCAGCTGCTCCATGCTCTGCGCCGTCTGGGCGATGCTGCTGGCGGCGTTCTCGGTGCGCGCCGACAGGTCCTGGTTGCCGGTGGCGATCTCGGCGCTGGCGGTGGTGATGCTGTCCACCGCGGTGCGCACCTGCTGCAGCACCTGCAGGTAGCGCTGGCGCATGCCTTCCACCTCGCGCACCAGGGCGCCCATTTCGTCGGCGCGGCGCGTCTCGAACGCCTGGGTAAGGTCGCCCTGCGCCACCAGCGTCACGGCGCCGGTCAGCTCGCGCAGCGGCTCGCTCACGCCGCGGCGCACCATCGCGAAGATGCCCGCGCCCACCACCGCCAGGGCGACGGCCATCACCAGCCACACCGCGCCCATCGCACGCCGCTGGCTGGCCAGCGCCTCGTGGTCGGACACCTCGGCCACCACCTGCCAGCCCGAGCCGGTCCGCAGGCTCATGGCCCACGGGTCCGCGCCCTGGGCGGGCAGCAGCGCGGCGGCCTGCGGCACGAATCCGTCGGCGCTGGTGTTCAGGGCGGCGAGGAAATCGGCCGCGCCCGGATAGGCCTCCAGCACCTTCTTGCCGCGCGCCGTGGGGTGCGCGACGAACACCGCATCCTGCGGGCCTTTGCGCGGATCGATCACGTACATGCCGCCGTGCTCGTAGAACTGCATGCTGGCCACCTGCTTTTGCATCTGCTCCTGGAAGGCCGACAGGTCGTTGCCCACGAACAGGATGGCGATCACCTTGCCCGCCGCATCCTTCACCGGCGCGTAGTGCGCCATGTAGGGCTTGCCGAACAGCATGGTGCGGCCCGTGTACGGCTGGCCCGCGAGCATGGGCGGGTAGGCGGGGCTGGCGCGGTCGAGCAGCGTGCCCTGGGCGCGCTCGCCCTTTTCGTTCTTCACCGAGGTGGTGATGCGGATGAAGTCCTCACCCTTCCTCGCGAACACCGTGGCCACGCCGCCCGTGTCCTGGCTGAACTTGTCCACCGTGCCGTAGTCGGCGTTCACCGCGATGCCGAAGCTCGTCAGCTGCCCGCTGGCCTCGTCCAGCTGCATGCCGGGATCGAAGCCGCGCTGGAACGCCTGGGCCGAGCGGCGCACCAGCTCGCGGTTGGCCTCGTCCACCGCGTTGAGCGACTGGCCCACGGCATCGACCGCATCGCGCACGCCTTCGGTGATCTGGGTGCGCGCGGCTTTCGTCGTGATGACCGAGATCGCGATGCTCACCGCGATCAGGGCGAGGGCGACGAGCGCCAACGCCAGCAGGGTGACACGGCGGGCAACCGATCGGGTGCGGACAGATGGGGTCATGGCGGTTTTTTTCGGGTTCGGTCGCAGGGGAGGGAGCAGGGGCGGATGCGCTGCGGAAGACGCCGGCCCCATCGTAAGCAACCGTAACTTTGGCAGGATGAAGGCATTCCTTTAAGGGAAAACCCTATGTATTGAAGGATTTAGCCTGCCTGGCAGCAGCGCTTTCGGCAGCGAAAGATGCCTTCAGCGCATTTTCTTCTAGGGCATATTGCTATATAAATAATAGCAATCGGATTTTCGTGCGTTTTGTAGCACTTGTGACACTTCTGCGGTGTCGGCCACCCGGTGCAGGGAAGCCTCGGGCACATGGGACAGCGCCCGACGCAGCCCCATGCCTCGGCAAGTCGCCCGCCGGGCCGCAGCCCCGTGCCCGTCAGGCGTGCTCGAAGTGGAACACCGCCGTGCCCGCCAGGGCGTTCGGCAGAAAACGCACCTCGCGGCCGTCCTGCAGGCCGAAAGCGTCGATCACGCGCAGGGCGTTCTTGTGCGCCAGCACCTCGAAATCCTTGAACGTGCCCACGCGGATGTTGGGCGTGTCGTACCACTGGTAGGGCAGCCGGCGCGTGACGGGCATGCGCCCGCGCAGTACCGACAGCCGGTTGGGCCAGTGCGCGAAATTGGGAAACGCCACCACGCCCGCGCGGCCCACGCGGGCCGTCTCGCGTAGCATCACCTCGGTGTTGCGCAGGTGCTGCAGCGTGTCGATCTGCAGCACCAGGTCGAACGAGTTGTCGCCGAACATCGCCAGCCCCTCCTCCAGGTTGAGCTGCACCACGTTCACCCCGCGGCGCACGCAGGCGAGCACGTTGGCGTCGTCGATCTCGATGCCGTAGCCCGTGCAGCCGCGCTCGCGCTGCAGGTACGACAGCATCGCGCCGTCGCCGCAGCCCAGGTCCAGCACCCGTGCGCCGTGCGGCACCAGCCGGGAAATCGCATGCATGGTGGCTTTCTCGGTCATGCGAACTCCTTGGCGATGCTGTCGAAATACGAGCCGACGACGCCCATGTAGCGGGCGTCGTCGAGCAGGAAGGCGTCGTGGCCGTGCGGTGCGTCGATCTCGGCGTAGCTCACGTCGCGGCGGTTGTCGAGCAGCGCCTTCACGATCTCGCGGCTGCGCGCGGGCGAAAAGCGCCAGTCGGTGGTGAAGCTCACCAGCAGGAACCGGGCCGTCGCGCGCGCCAGCGCCAGCGTGAGGTTGCCGCCGTAGGCGAGCGCGGGGTCGAAGTAATCGAGCGCGCGGGTGATCAGCAGGTAGGTGTTGGCGTCGAAATACTCGCTGAACTTGTCGCCCTGGTAGCGCAGGTAGCTCTCGATCTGGAACTCGATGTCCTGCGTGCTGTAGCGGTAGCCCGGCCCCGCGCCGGGCGTGCCTGGGGCGGCCGGTGCACCGCCGGCGGTGCCTGCCGGCAGCGTCTCCTCCATCACCGTCTGGCGCAGCTGGCGGCCGAATTTCTCGTTCATCACGTCGTCCGACAGGTACGTGATGTGGCCGATCATGCGCGCGATGCGCAGGCCGCGCTGCGGGATCGCCCCGTGCCGGTAGAAGTGCCCGCCGTGGAAGTCCGGGTCGGTCACGATGGCCCGGCGCGCCACCTCGTTGAAGGCGATGTTCTCCGCCGTGAGATTGGGGGCGCTGGCCACCACGACCGCATGGCGCACGCGCTCGGGGTACTGCAGCGTCCACGACAGCGCCTGCATGCCGCCCAGGCTGCCTCCCAGCACCGCCGCGAGCTGCTGCACGCCGATGCGGTCCAGCAGGCGGGCCTGCGCGTTCACCCAGTCCTCCACCGTGACCACGGGGAAGTCGGCGCCGTACACCTCGCCGGTGTCCGGGTGCGTGTCCATCGGGCCGGTCGATCCGAAGCACGAGCCCAGGTTGTTGATGCCGATCACGAAGAAGCGGTTCGTGTCCACCGGCTTGCCGGGGCCGATCATGTTGTTCCACCAGCCCTCGCTCTTGGGCTGGCCCTCGTACACGCCCGCCACGTGGTGCGAGGCGTTCAGCGCATGGCACACCAGCACCGCGTTGGAGCGGTCGGCGTTGAGCGTGCCGTAGGTCTCGAAGGCGAGGGTGTAGTCGCGGATGGCACCGCCGCCCTGCAGCGGCAGCGCGTCGGCGAAATGCAGGGACTGGGGCGTGGCAATGAAGGACATGAAAAAACCCGGCGTCGCTAAAAACGAGGCCGGGTCGGTGTGTCTGTCACTTGGCGGACGGGTCTTTAGCGGTATTTATAAAGCGCCCGCAAGCTATGCAAATCGGCGCGAGAGGCACTATACCAAAGCCCGGGCCCGCCGGCCATGGGCCCGTGCGCGTTCAGGCCGCGGGTGCGAAAAGCGCGATCAGCCCCAGCGCGAGGAAGATCACCGCCGACACCATGTGCACCGCGCGGATCGGCACCCGCCGCGTGATGCGCTCGCCCAGCCACACCACGGGCGCGTTGGCCAGCATCATGCCCAGCGTCGTGCCGGCCACCACCCACCAGTAGGCGCTGTAGCGCGCGGCCAGCATCACCGTGGCGACCTGGGTCTTGTCGCCCATCTCGGCCAGGAAGAACGCGATCAGCGTGGTGCCGAACACGCCAAAGCGCGGTGCGCCGCCCGATGCGTCGTCGTCCAGCCGGTCGGGGATGAGCATCCACACCGCCATCGCGATGAACGACAGCCCGAGACCCCAGCGCAGCACCTGCGGGCCCACGACGGTCGTCACCCAGGCGCCCACGGCGCCGGCCAGCGCGTGGTTGGCCAGCGTGGCGACCAGGATGCCGAGCACGATCGGCCAGGGCTTGCGAAAACGCGCCGCGAGAACGAGGGAAAGGAGTTGGGTCTTGTCGCCCATCTCCGCGAGGGCGACGATAGCGGTCGAAACGAAAAAGGCTTCCATGGGGGCAGGGAGTTGTCCGGCCGGACAGGTCGCAGAACATTGACTGCACCCCGACGCCGGCCTTTGGGATCGGTGTGCAGTCAATGGTCTCGCCCAGTTCCGATGGAACCGCATGCACCACAGGCCGCGCAGGCCCGAGTTTGTTGATGCATGCCCCCGTGCGGTCTGTGCGCCGGGCGGGCTACTCCCCAAAGACGGGCCGATTGTAACGATGCGCTTCCAGCCTTCGGGTAAATACCCAACGAAAACGTTGCAGACGCGCCAATTTTCGTGCTTGGACCCCGAATAGATGGTTAATAATGGGCCTTGCCTTTCTGCCAAGCAGGAACGCAAGTAGCGGTGATTGGTCGGTTTCGCGTCTTTGAAGTCGTCACAGGTTTGTTGATTGCGTCGGGCTCCATCGCGTTTTCTTGTTTTTTTAGGAGTCCTTCATGGGCAACAAACTCTACGTGGGCAACCTGCCCTATTCTTTCCGCGACGACGACCTGCAACAAACGTTCAGCCAGTACGGCGCCGTGCAAAGCGCCAAGGTCATGATGGAACGTGACACCGGCCGCTCCAAGGGTTTCGGCTTCGTCGAAATGGGCAGCGATGCCGAAGCGCAAGCCGCCATCCAAGGCGCGCATGGCCAAAACTTCGGCGGCCGTGACCTCGTGGTCAACGAAGCCCGTCCGATGGAACCCCGTCCCCCCCGCAGCGGTGGCGGCGGCTTCGGTGGCGGCAACGGCGGTGGCGGCGGCTACGGCGGTGGTGGCGGCCGCAGCGGTGGTTTCGGCGGCGGTGGTGGCTACGGCGGTGGCCGCAGCAGCTACTAAGCTCACGCTGACAGCATTCCAAAAAAGGGTCCTTCGGGGCCCTTTTTTCATGGCTGAGCCAGCGCGTTTGGCCCGTGTCCGGCACCTTGCTTTTTTGCGGAATTTATGGCCCATAATGCATCGGCGAGATATTTTTCGCGTCGACGTTTGCGGGGATCCGTCAGTTTCGCGCATGGGACATCTTTGTGATTCACTGGCTGCGTTTTCGGGACTCCATCGCTTTATCAATGTGTTTTTGAGGAGTCCCGTAATGGGCAACAAACTGTACGTCGGCAATTTGCCGTACTCGGTGCGTGACAGTGACCTGGAGCAGGCCTTCGGCCAATTCGGAGCCGTGACGAGCGCCAAAGTCATGATGGAGCGCGACACGGGCCGCTCGAAGGGCTTTGGCTTCGTCGAGATGGGCAGCGACCCTGAAGCGCAAGCCGCCATCCAGGGCATGAACGGCCAGCTTCTGGGCGGCCGCAGCATCGTGGTGAACGAGGCGCGTCCCATGGAACCCCGTCCCCCCCGCAGCGGCGGTTTTGGTGGCGGCGGTGGTGGTGGCGGCTACGGCGGTGGTGGCGGCGGCGGATACGGCGGCGGCGGTGGTCGCAGCGGTGGCGGTGGCTACGGTGGCGGCCGCAGTGATGGCGGCGGCGGTGGCTACGGTGGTGGTGGCCGCGGCGAAGGCGGCGGTGGTGGTTATGGCGGCGGCGGTGGTCGCGGCGATGGCGGTTTCCGCAGCCCCTACGGCTCCGGTTCGCGCAATGGCGGCGGCGGTGGCCGCAGCGGTGGTGGCGGTGGCGGCTACGGTGGTGGCGGCAATGGCGGCTACTGATCCTCTCCCGCAGCGAGAGCCCTTCCCATCCGTGAAGGCTTCTCGCGCAACAAAAAAAGGCCCCTTGTCAGGGGCCTTTTTTGTGGGCGCCGCCGGCTGGAACCCCGAGGCGGGCCCTGTGCCCGGTCAGTGCGGGGCGCCGTTTTTTTGTCGGTGCTTTCTCGGGCGGCCCGACAGCAGGTGGTCGAAAAGCCCGTTCGGCAGCACACGCAGCAGCTTGGCCACCACACCCATCTGCCAGGGAATGACGCGGTAGCTCGCGCCCGCACGGATCGCGGCGAACGCGCGGTCGGCAAAGTCCCCGGGCTGCATCAAGAAAGGCATGGCGTAGCGGTTCTGCCGGGTGAGCGGGGTGTCGATGTACCCAGGGCACAGCGTGACCACCCGCACCCCCGACGAACGCAATTCGCCCCGCAGGCTTTCGCAGTAGCTGATGACCGCCGCCTTGCTGCCGCAGTAGGCGCCGTGGCCGGGCAGGCCCCTGATGCCGGCGACGCTGCCGATGCCCACGAGCGCCCCGCTGCCGCGTTGGGCCATCGCATCCACGAACGGCTGGAACGTGGCCGCCATGCCGATGTTGTTGGTGGCGAAGGTGCGTGCCATCACGTCGATGTCCTCGCGCACGGCGGTGTCCATGCCAACGCTGATGCCCGCGTTGGCGATGACGACGTCGGGCACCCCTTGCCGGGCCATGCAGTCCTGGCCCGCCGCCACGATGCTGTCGGGCTGCGCCACATCGGCGCTATAAATTTGATAGCTACCTGCCGGGATGTTGCTTGTGCTGGCCCACGATTGCATCTCTGCCGTGCGGCGGGCCACCAGCGCGAGCCGGTAGCCGGCCCGGTGAAAGCGCAGGGCGAGCGCCTGGCCGATGCCGCTGGATGCGCCGGTGATGAACACCAGGGGGCTGGAAGGCATGGGGGCTCCTGAGGGATGGTTAGGCATCGTGCGCCGTCCAATGCCGGTCACTTGCCGGGTGGCGGCATCAGCATGCCCTTCACGCGGCCCTGCAACTGCATGATCTGGCTGAGGTTGTTGTAGTCCATGGTGTCGGCGGTGAACTGGTCCTTGCCCCGCGTCAGCGTGACCGGCTGGTTCGACTGCACCCGCTCGTCGTTGAGCCACGCGTGCAGGAACTCGCCCCGGAACTGCAGGCGCGGCAGCGGCTCGCGCCCGGGCCGCACCAGGGGCTCGCGGGTGACGATGGCGTTGCCGAACAGCTGCACCTCGGAGCCGTCCGCATTGGTGAGCGCGCGGTCGGCCGTGGCGATGGTCAGGCGGCCATCGGGCGCGACCGAGCGCATGTGGGCCTTGTCGATCTCCAGCGTGTCGGTGTCCAGGTAGTGGCGCGCGAAGTCGCCGCGGACATCGCTTTGCAGCCGGCCGGTGGCATCGAAGCTCTTGACCGAGAAGGTCTTCATGAAATAGTCCGGCTCGTGCGTCGGCGGGCGCTCCTGCACGGGCTTGACCGGCGTGGGCGCGTTGCGCACCAGCCACCACGTGCCCAGCGCCATGAGCCCCATGAGGGCCACAGGCAGGTAGATGGACAGCCGGTCCCAGCCCCGGCGCAGCGTGGCGATCATGCGGTATAGGCCTCCAGCAGTTGGGCATAGCGGCCACTGGCCACCAGCAGCAGGTCGCAGAACTCGCGCGCCGCGCCGGCCCCACCCGCTGCGGCGGTGACGTGGTGGGCCACCGCACGGGCCTCGATGTGGGCATGGCAGGGCGCGCAGGCGAGGGCGCAGCGGCGCATCAGGGGCAGGTCGGGCCAGTCGTCGCCGATCACGGCGGCCTGTGCCCAGTCGAGTCCCAGTTCGGCCAGGATGGATTCGGCGGCCGGGCGCTTGTCTTCGGTGCTGAAGCGGGCATGCACCACGCCCAGGTTCTTCAGGCGCAGGCGCAGCGCGGGGGCATCGCGACCCGTCACCACGGCGGGGGTGATTCCGGCCTTTTGCAGCAGCTTGATGCCGTGGCCGTCGAGCGTGTGAAAGCGCTTGAGCGTCTCGCCGGCTTCGCTGAAGTACAGGCCGCCGTCGGTGAGCACGCCGTCCACGTCGAAAAACGCCACGCGCACGCCCTGCGCGCGCAGCAGCAGTTGCGCATCGAACTGCAGGGCGGGCCGCAGAGGCGGCAGCGGCTGGATGGCGGGCGTTGCCGCACCGGCCGTGGCGCGGGTGAGGGGCTGGTCCATCAGATGACCTTCGCGCGCATCAGGTCGCCGATGTGCACCACGCCGACGAGAAGGCCGTCCGGATGGGCCACCAGCACGCTGGTGATGGCGTGGCGCTCCATCATTTCGGCGGCGTCCACGGCCAGCGCGTCGGGGGCGATGGTGCGCGGGCCGGGGTGCATGACCTCGCCCGCGGTGGCGCCGCGCAGTTCCGCGCCGGCTTCGATGCGCCGGCGCAGGTCGCCGTCGGTGAAGATGCCGAGCACGCGGCCCGCACCGTCCACCACGGCCGAGGCGCCCAGGCGCTTGGCGCTCATCTCGCGCATGAGTTCGCTGAACGATGCGCCGGGCGCCACGCGCGCGATCTCCTCGCCCGAGCGCATGACGTCGCTCACGTGCGTGAGCAGCTTGCGGCCCAGGGCCCCGCCGGGGTGGGAGCGCGCGAAGTCTTCGGGCCGGAACCCGCGGGCGTCCAGCAGGGCGACGGCCAGGGCGTCGCCCATGGCCAGCTGCGCGGTGGTGCTGGCGGTGGGGGCCAGGTTGAGCGGGCAGGCCTCGCGGTCCACGCTGCAGTCCAGCACCAGATCGGCATGGCGCGCCAGGGTGGACTGAAGCCCCCCTGTCATGGCCACGAGCGGCACGCCCAGGCGCTTGAGCACGGGCAGCAGCACGGTGAGCTCGGCGCTTTCGCCGCTGTTGGAAATGCCCAGGACCAGATCGCCCGGCGTGACCATGCCCAGGTCGCCATGGCTGGCTTCCGCAGGGTGCACGAAAAAGGCGGGCGTGCCGGTGGAAGCCAGGGTGGCGGCGATCTTGCGGCCGATGTGGCCGCTCTTGCCCATGCCCATCACCACGACGCGCCCCGTGGTGGCGAGCACGCGCTCGACGGCGCTGGCGAAGCTCGCGTCCACGCGGGCCGACAGGCCGGCCAGGGCGGCGGCCTCGATATCGAAGGTTTCGCGGGCCAGGCGCAGCGCCTGGTCGGCATGGAAGGGCGCAGGCGCGGCGGGGGCGGAAAGCATGCGCGGATTCTATCGGCCGGACCATGCGCCTGCGCCGCGCCTGGGCTAGCATCCGTGCATGTCCTCACTTGCCTTGACGTTGCTCTACCTGCTGGCTGCCGTGCTGGGGGTGGTGGCGTGCCGCAGCCTCAAGCTGCCGCCGATGCTGGGCTACCTGGCGGCGGGCATCCTGATCGGGCCCCATGCGCTGGCGCTGGCCCAGAACTCCGAAGGCGTGCGCCATCTGGGCGAGTTCGGCGTGGTGTTCCTCATGTTCGCCATCGGCCTGGAGTTCAGCCTCTCCAAGCTGCGCGCCATGCGCCAGTTCGTGTTCGGCCTGGGGCTGATGCAGGTGGCGCTGACCATGGCGGTCACCATGGCGGGCGTGCTGCTGCTGTCGCGCTACGTGGGCGGCATCTGGGACATGGGCTGGCAGACGGCGCTGGCCTTGGCCGGCACGCTGGTGATGAGCAGTACCGCCATCGTGGTCAAGCTGATGGCCGAGCGGGCGGAGCTGGAGAGCGAGCACGGCCGCCGCGTCCTGGGCATCCTGCTGTTCCAGGACCTGGCCGTGGTGCCGCTGCTGGTGCTGATCCCGGCGCTCGGCTCCCGGCCGGACCAGCTGTTCGTCGCGCTGGGCCTGGCGCTGCTCAAGGCCACGGTACTGGTGGGCGTGCTGCTGGCGGGTGGCCAGCGGGTGATGCGCTGGTGGCTCACGCTGGTGGCGCGCCGCAAGAGCGACGAGCTGTTCATGCTGAATCTGCTGCTCATCACGCTGGGGCTGGCCTGGCTGACCGAGACGGCGGGGCTGTCGTTGGCGCTCGGGGCCTTCATCGCCGGCGTGCTGGTGTCCGAAACCGAATACCGCCACCAGGTGGGCACGGACATCCGGCCCTTCCACGACGTGCTGCTGGGCCTGTTCTTCATCACCGTGGGGATGATGCTGGACTGGCACATCCTGCTGGAGCGCTGGGCGCTGGTGCTGCTGCTCCTGGTGGTGCCCCTGCTGGTCAAGGCCGGCGTGATCCTGGTGCTGGCGCGCGGCATGGGCGCCACCACGGGCGTGTCGCTGCGCACGGGGCTGTATCTGGCGCAGGCGGGGGAGTTCGGTTTCGTGCTGCTTTCGCTCACGCAGGAGCACGGGCTGGTGCAGCCCGCGCTGATGAACCCGATCCTGGCCGCGATGGTGCTGTCGATGCTGGCGACGCCGTTCCTCATCCTGTACAGCAACCGCATCGTGATGAAGCTGGTCGCCAGCGACTGGCTGCAGCAGTCGCTGCAAATGACGACCATCGCACGCAAGTCGATCAACACCAGCAAGCACGTGCTGATCTGCGGCTATGGGCGCTGCGGCCAGAACCTGGCGCGGATGCTGGAGCGCGAAGGCATTCCCTACATGGCGCTGGACCTGGACCCCGACCGGGTGCGCCAGGCCGCGGCGGCCGGGGATTCCGTGGTGTACGGCGATGCCACGCGGCTGCAGGCCCTGATGGCGGCCGGGTTGGTGCGCGCCAGTGCCGTGGCGGTGACGTACCTGGACATTCCCGCCACGCTCAAGGTGCTGGCCAACACGCGCGAGCACGCGCCGCAGGTGCCGGTGGTGGTGCGCACGCAGGACGACCAATACCTCGACAAATTGCAGGCCGCGGGCGCGACCGAGGTGGTGCCCGAGGCCATCGAAGGTTCGCTGATGCTGGCCAGCCATGCGCTGGCGCTGGTCGGCGTGCCCATGCGGCGCGTGCTGCGCCTGGTGCAGGATCAGCGCGATGCCCGCTACAACCTGCTGCGCGGCTACTTCCACGGGGCGGACGACGACACCGTGTCCGAGCGCGACCAGGAGCGGCTGGCGTCCATCACGCTGCCCCCCGGGGTGCGGCCGCTGGGCCAGGCGTTGGGGCCGCTGGCCCTGCATGCGATGGGCGTGCGGGTGGTGAACCTGCGCCACAAGGACGGCCGCATGTCGCAGCCGGACGATGCCATGGTGCTGGCCGAAGGCGACACGCTGGTGCTCTCGGGCCACCCCACGGCGCTGGCGCTGGCGGAAGACGCCTTGCTGCGGGTGTGAACGCCTGGCAGCCGCAAGCGGCTGCCCCGCCGATACACTGCATTCCTTCCCTTCTTTCCCTCCCCCGGCCTGGCGGCTCCTGTGCGGCCGTGTGCGGGCGGCCTTTTCCTTCCAGCTTTCTTCTCCGCGCCATGCAAGCCCTCAGCGTCAACGAATACCTTCGCCAGCACATCCGCACGGTGCCCGACTGGCCCGCGCCGGGCGTGCAGTTCCGGGACATCACCCCGCTGCTGCAGGACCCGAAGGTGTTCCGCGTGCTCATCGATGCCTTCGTGCACCGCTACATGGACCGGGCCCTGCGACCCGATGTGGTGGCCGGGCTGGATGCGCGCGGCTTCATCCTGGGCGCGGTCGTGGCCTACGAGCTGAACGTGGGCTTCGTGCCGATCCGCAAGAAAGGCAAGCTGCCCTTCACCACGGTCGAGGAAACCTACGAACTGGAATACGGCAGCGCCACCGTGGAGTTGCATGCCGATGCCGTGAAGCCGGGCGATCGCGTGCTGCTCATCGACGATCTGATCGCCACGGGCGGCACGATGATGGCGGGCAAGAATCTGCTGGAGCGGCTGGGCGCGACGGTGACCGAGGGCGCGGCCATCGTGGACCTGCCCGAGCTGGGTGGCTCGCAGCGTCTGCGGGACGCGGGCCTGCCGCTGTACACGCTGGTGGACTTCGCCGGCCACTGAGCGCGGGGACGGAAAGCCGCTGGCCGGGCCCGCCACGGCCCCTGGGTGGGCAGGCGCGATAAAATTAGCAATCATTCTCATCCGGCGGATTCGTTCCGGCGTTCGGCTGGAGACCGCCGCGGCGTGGGGCGTTGGCGCTGCTGCAGATGGAATGGCTTTTCTCGTTCGCTTCTTTCCTGGGTTCCGTCCGCTATGTCCCGCCTTGTCCCGTTCGACCCGCGCCGCTCCGGCCTGCGGGCTGTCTCTCTTTCCGCCCCCGGCCAGGCTCTGGCGCATGCCGGACCTGGCGAAGGGGCAGGCCTGTGAACCGCGACGGCGCCACATCCCAGCCGCTGGCCCAGAGCGCTGGTGCGTTGGCCCCTGACGGGGCTTGCCAGCCGCAGGGCGGGGCATCGGAGGCCCGGCGTGCTCCATGGCGCCGGCTGGCGCTGCCGTCGCTGCGGCAGGCGTGGTTCCAGGTGCACTGGTTTCTGGGCATCACGGCGGGGACCGTGCTCGTGGCCATCGGCCTGTCCGGGGCGCTGCTGTCCTTCCATGAGGAAATCCTGGACGCCCTCAACCCCGGCGTGCGCCAGGTCACGCCGCACGCCGGGCCCATGCTCACCCCGCAGCAGATCGTGGACGCCGTGGCGCGCGTGCCCGGCCACCCGCGCATCAGCACCCTCACGGTGCAATCGCAACCCGGCGCGGCGGCGCGGGTGATCTTCCAGGCGCGTCCCGGCGAGCGCCGGGGCGACACCGTCTACGTGCACCCCTACACCGGCGCGCTGCAGCCGGCGCTGAAGGGGCAGGACGCCTTCGAATGGATCGAGGCGCTGCACCGCTGGCTGCTGCTGCCACGCGACTCTGGCCGCGTGGCCACGGGCGTGCTCGCGCTGTGCCTGCTTGCACTGTCGCTCTCGGGCCTGTACCTGCGCTGGCCGCGCCACCCGCTGCGCTGGCGCACCTGGCTTACGTTCGATCCGGCGCTCAAGGGCCGCTCGTTCCTGTGGGCGTTGCACTCGGTGGTCGGCACGTGGGCGCTGGTGGTGTACCTCATGCTCACCGCCACCGGGCTTTACTGGGCGTTCGATGCGGTGCGCGACACGGTGGACGGCTGGGCCGGCATTCCGCGCCCGGCGCGCACGGCAGCCCCTGCCCCGCGCGCGGGCGGCAAGGCCGGGCCCGATGCCGCCGATGCCGCGCCGCTGGACCTCACGCGCGCCTGGCGCACGTTCGAGCAGCGGGCAGGGCCCTGGACTCAGGCCAGCCTGCGCCTGCCGGCGCGGCCCACGCAGGCCGTGCAGTTCACCTGGCTGGCCGCGGATGCAACGCATGACCGCCAGCGCAACCGGATGTCCATCGAGCCTTTGACCGGCGAGGTGCCGGTGGACGACCGCCATGCCCAGCGCAGCGCCGCGGCACGCGCGCTCGCCACCATCTATCCCTTGCACATGGGCACCTACTTCGGGCTGCCCGGCCGGGTGGCGGTGATGGTGGCCAGCCTGGCCATGCCGCTCTTCGCGGTCACCGGCTGGATGCTCTACCTGGGGCGCCGTCGCCAGCGCCGTGCCACGGAGGCCGCGCGCGCCGCCCACGGGCAGCCCGCACCACTGGCGGCAGGCGGCGCGGCGCAGGGCGCCGACACGCTGCTGGTCGCCTACGCCAGCCAGGCCGGCCAAGCCGAGCGCATGGCGCTGCAGAGCGCGGCCGCATTGCAGCGCGCCGGCTTGGGTGTGGCCGTGCAATCGCTGCAGGCGTTCACGCCCACGATGCTGGCCGGGCACCGCCGCGTGCTGCTGGTGGCCAGCAGCTTCGGCGAGGGCGAGCCACCCGACAACGCCCGCCGCTTCGCCCGGTTGCTGGCGCAACAGCCACCGGACTCGCTGCAGGGCGTGCGCTACGGCCTGCTGGCGCTGGGTGACCGCAACTACACGCGCTTTTGCGGCTTCGGCCACGCCTTGGACGAAGGCCTGCGCCGGGCAGGCGCCGAGCCGCTGTTTCCGCTCATCGAAGTGGACGACGCAGATCCTGCGGCCCTGGCCCGCTGGAGCGAGGCCCTGGCCGCACTGGACGGCGTGGCGCATCTGGCCCTGGAGGGGGCCTTGGCGGAAGGCGGTACGGCGCCCGTCTACGCGCCGTGGCGCCTGGAGCGGCGCGATTGCCTCAATCCGGGCAGCCTGGGCCACCCCTTGTTCGAGGTGTCGCTCACCTCAGGCACCCCGGCCGAATGGCATCCGGGCGCCTTGGTGGAGGTGCTGCCGCGCCACGCGCCCGGGGCCGTCGCGGCCTGGTTGCAAGCTGCGGGCGCCGATGGCGCTGCGCCGGTGCAGCATGGGGGCGCGAGGACCACGCTGGCCGAGGCCCTGGCGGTGAGCGTGCTGCCCCCGCCACCGTCGGGCGCGGCAGAGGCTCATGCCCAGGCCTGTGCCGATGCGCTGGTGGCCCTGGCGCCCCGCACCTATTCCGTGGCCTCCCTGCCTAGCGACGGCGCGCTGCAGTTGCTGGTCCGCCAGGAGCGGCATGCCCAGGGGCTGGGGCTGGCGTCGGGCTGGCTCACCGCCCATGCCCCGGTGGGGGCCGAAGTGGCTTTGCGCCTGGTGGCCAATCCGCGCTTCGATGCCGCCCCGGGCGACGCACCTTGCCTCTTCATCGGCAATGGATCGGGCCTGGCGGGCCTGCGCTCCCACCTTCGGGCCCGGGTGCGTGCGGGCCACCGGCGCAACTGGCTGCTGTTCGGCGAGCGCCAGCGGGCCCACGACAACCTGTGCGCCGAAGAAATCGGTGGCTGGCAGAACCAGGGCTTTCTCGAACGGCTGGACCGGGTTTTCTCCCGCGATGGGGAGGCCCATCGCCATGTGCAGGACCGGCTGCGCGATGCGGCGGGCCCCTTGCGCGAATGGATCGCGCAGGGCGCGGTGGTCTATGTGTGCGGCAGCGCCGAAGGCATGGCGGCCGGCGTGGATGCGGCGATGGTGGAGGTGCTCGGCGCCGATGCCGTCGATGCGCTGATCACCGAGGGCCGCTACCGGCGCGACGTGTACTGATCCGTTGCAGGCCTACACGCGGCGGCGGCTGGGGGATGAGGCCCGTGCCGCCGCTGGTGCGGCTCAGCGCAGGTCGCCGTACTGCGTGTTGCTCAGGTCGGGCGAGCGCGCGTCGCTGCCCGGCATTTCCGTGTCTTCGAAGCCGGTGGGCGTCGAAGGCAGCAGCGGTCCCGAGCGCGTGGACACCCCCGTGCGCGGTGCCGGTGCGGGAGGCTTGGCCGCGGCGGCGTTGTCCAGGGCCCGCTTGAAAGCCGCCACTTCGTCGGCCTCGATCGGGTCGAACGCCTTGGCAGGGGCGCGGGCCGGCGGCGCTGGGGGCACCAGGGGCGCGCTGCGCGGCGCGAGCAGCGGATCGATAGGCGGGGCGGCCACGGGTGCGGGGGCCGGCGCATGGACCGGAGGGCGCGCCACCGGGGCCGGCACGTGCGGCACGGAAGGGCCGGCCACGCCGTGGGGCGCGAGGCCCTTGCTGGGCATGCCGACGGCCACATGGTCGTTGATGCGCCAGTACACGGCGGTCACCAGAATGTCGAAGCGGGTCTTGGCGGTCTGGGCGATGAGCGCCTCGATCTCGCTCAGGCGGACGGTCTCGCCGCCGTATTCGCGGGCCAAGTCCATCATCACCAGGAACTGGCGGCCGCGCTGGTCCAGGGACAGCACCTTGAATTTGTAGCCCGCGGACAGCACGCCCGCGCGGACCATGGCATCGCGCACCACGGTGTAGAGCAGTTCGCGCCGCTCCATGCGCTCGTTCTTGCGGTTGGCCGCGTGTTCGGCCGCAGGCTCGGCCATCGGTTTGCCGGGGCCGCGTCCGGGCACCAGAGGCACCGTGGCGTCTGCATTCAGCAGACCGGAGGGCTCCACCGCCGGGCGCTGCCGGGGCGCAGGGGGTTTGCGGTTGAACCAACTGAAAAGTGACATGCCGTGCCTTTTTCGGATAGCGCCAAAAGTTCGAAAACGAGTGTAACGCGCGCTCCGGGAGCCAATGGCTTTCCCGCGTCCGCAGGCCCCGGCACGGGCCCGATGGGGGCTCAGGTGTCAGGTCGCAGCAACACGCCGGCGGCGGTTGCCGAGGCGCTTGGACAGCACCGAACCCATGGCCATGGCCAGGCTGAGGGCCACGGCCGGCTGGCGGTTGGAGAGCTCGGAAAACCGCAGCGCCGTCAGGTTCCAGAGCTTGGACGGTGCGCCTGCCTGCACGGTGGCGGTGCGGGGCTTGTGCGAGAAGAAGGCGCTTTCGCCCACCACGGAGCCGGGACCGACGATCGCCAGGCGCAGGCGGTCTTTTTCGTCTTCGTAGTGCACGCTGAGGCTGCCGCTTTCCACGAAGTACAGCGTGCGGTCGCTGGCGCCTTGCGTGAACAGGGTGTGGCCGGTGGCGAGCGACATGGGCAGCAGGTAGCCCGACAGCAGGTCCCATTGCTCCGTGGTCAGCGGGTTCATCATGCTGTCTTCCGCCGGCGCCTGGGCGATGGCCTGCACGAGACCCGTGAGGTCCATTTTTGGGGTGTGGGATGACAGCACAGCATTCATAGTGGCGCGGAAGTTAAGCCCGATGCGTTCGGCGCACAAGCACTCTTTACCACTCCTTACAAAACGCAACCGTTCCGCGGGTGCGTCATTTTCCGATGCAGAAGCTGGAGAAGATCACGCCCAGCAGGTCGTCGGAGGTGAATTCCCCCGTGATGGCGTTGAGGGCCTGCTGCGCCAGCCGCAGGTCCTCGGCCAGCAGATCGAGCGCCGGGCCCGGCGAATGCAACTGCGCCGCGGCCTCCATCAGGTGGCCGTCCACCGCCTGGAGCGCCTGCAGATGCCGCGCGCGCGCGATGTAGACGCCCTCGGGGGCCGACTGCCATCCGGCCACGTCCAGCAGCAGGCGGCGCAGTGCATCCAGCCCGTCGCCAGTGCGGGCCGAGAGGTGGACCGCCGGCCGGTCCGGCATGGCGGCCGCGTTGTGGCCCGGTGCCTGATCGGTCTTGTTCCATACGTCGATGACCGGCACATGGCCGGGCAGCGTCCGGGCGATGGTGCCGGCGATGTCGGCATCGGCCGCCTGGTAGTCGGCCGCATCGGCGCGCGTGAGGTCGTGCAGGAAGAGCACGGCGTCGGCCGCGGCGATCTCGTCCCAGGCGCGCGCGATGCCGATCTTCTCCACCTCGTCGTCGCTCTCGCGCAGGCCCGCCGTGTCGATCACGTGCAGCGGCACGCCCTCGATCTGGATGGTCTGCTGCACCTTGTCGCGCGTGGTGCCGGCGATGGGCGTGACGATGGCCAGCTCGGCGCCGGCCAGGGCATTCAGCAGCGAACTCTTGCCGGCGTTGGGCTGCCCGGCAATCACCACCTTGATGCCCTCGCGCAGCAACGCGCCCTGGCGCGTGCGCTGCATGACGGCGGCCAGCGTCTGCTGCAAATTCGACAGCTGCCCGCTGGCGTCTGCCTTGCGCAGGAAGTCGATTTCTTCTTCAGGAAAGTCGAGCGTGGCCTCCACCAGCATGCGCAGGTGGATAAGGGCATCGCGCAGGCGGTGGATCTCGTGCGAGAACGCGCCCGCCAGCGAACGGCTGGCGCTGCGCGCTGCGGCTTCGGTGCTCGCATCGATCAGGTCGGCAATGGCTTCGGCCTGCGCCAGGTCGATCTTGTCGTTGAGGAAGGCCCGTTCGGTGAACTCGCCCGGCTGCGCCAGGCGCAGGCCGGGCAGGCGGGGCCGGCCGCCGGCCGCGTCGGCTTGGGCGGCGGCTTCCAGGCAGCGCGCCAGCAGCAGCTGCAGCACCACGGGGCCGCCGTGTGCCTGCAGCTCCAGCACGTCCTCGCCCGTGTAGCTGTGGGGCGCGGGAAAGTACAGCGCCAGCCCCTGGTCGATGGACTGGCCGGCCGCATCGCGAAAGGGCAGGTACGTGGCTTCGCGCGGTCGCAGGGCGCGCCCGCACAGCGCCTCGGTGAGCGGTCCCAGGCCCCGGCCCGAGACCCGCACGATGCCCACGGCGCCGCGCCCCGGTGCGGTGGCGATGGCGGCGATGGGGTCGGAGTGGCGGGGCAGCATGCGATGGGGAAGGGGGTGGGGACGGGGCATGATAGCTGCGCTGTTCGCATGCCGCGGCCGCCTCACGGGGCGCGGAACCGCGCCCGCAAAAAGACAAAGCCCGCCAGGGGCGGGCTTTGCGTTCGGTCCGATCGGAGGGCTTACTTGATCGTGGTCCAGTTGGGCATCGGGCGGTCGTCCGCGCGGTGCAGCGTCTCCACGCCCTTGCGCATCGCCCAGGGGCGGATCTGGTGGTGCAGGGGCAGGTAGTAGTACTCGTCCTTGACCAGCTTGAGGGCATCGGCGATCAGCGCGTCGCGCTTGGGCGCATCCATCTCCACCTTGATCTGGCTGATCATCTCGTCGAGCTTGGCATCGCTGAAACGACCGCCGTTGTAGGTGCCCGCAGCCGTCTTGCCGGCCTTGGTGGCCATCAACGAATCCAGCGAATACAGCGAATCGAACGTCGCCACGCCCCAGCCAAACAGGTAGGCGCTCACGTCGTTGTTCATCACGCGGCTGACGAACTGGGCCATGGGGGCGGCCTGCAGCGTGGTCTTCACGCCGATGCGCGTCCACATGGCGGTGACGGCCTGGCAGATCGCTTCGTCGTTCACGTAGCGGTCATTGGGGCAGTCGAGCTTGAGCGAAAAGCCCTGGGGGTAGCCTGCGTCGGCCAGCAGCTTCTTGGCGGCTTCGACGTCGTACTTGGCGGCACGCTCGTCCAGGCTCTTGCTCCAGCCGTGGACCATGGGCGCGACCATGGTGCCGGCAGGCACCGACAGGTTGCGCATGGTGCGGCTGTGGATGCCGGCCGAATCGATGGCCTGGTAGAGGGCCTGGCGCACGCGTTTGTCCTTGAGCGGGTTCTTGCCCGGCGTGCCGGCACCCGGCAGTTCGTCGCGGAACTGGTCCAGGCCCAGGTAGATGGTGCGGTTCTCGGCGCCTTCGATCAGCGTGATGTCGGGGCTGGACTTCATGCGCGCCAGATCCTGCGTGGGCGGATCGACGACGAAATCGACCTGGCCGGAAATCAGCGCGGCCGAGCGCGTGGCCGCCGACTTGATGGGGGTGAACACGACTTCGTCGATGTTGCCCTTGGGCTTGTCCCACCAGTCCGGGTTCTTCTTGAGCGTGACCTTCACGTCGGGCTGCCAGCCCACCATGATGAAGGGGCCGGTGCCGTTGGCATTGCGCGAGGCGAAGTTCTCTTCCTTGCCGGCATAGTCCTGCGCCTTGGTCGAGTTGTTCTTCTCGGCCCAGGCCTTGTTCATGATGCGGGCTTCGGTCAGCTCGCGCAGCAGCACGGGGTTGGGGCCCTTCAAGATCAGGTCCACGGTGAAGTCGTCGACCTTCTTCACTTCCTTGATGCTCTGCACGGCGGACTGCATGTTCGAGGGGGGCGTCATGGCGCGGGTGAGCGAGAACACCACATCGTCGGCCGTGAACGGCGCACCGTCGTGGAATTTGACGCCCTTGCGCAGTTCGAAGCGCACCTGCGTGGGGGAGATCTGGGTCCACTTCGTGCCGAGTGCGGGCTGGATCTGGTACTTCTCGTCATAGCGCACCAGGCTCTCGTACACCTGCTGCAGGAAGGCATGCGTCGTCTGGTGGTTCTGGGCGTGGGGGTCCACGGTCAGGATGTCGTTGGCGCCGGCCCACCGCATCGTTGCGGCATGGGCCGATCCTGCTGCCAACAGGACCGCGATGCCCAGTGCGCTCCATTTGAAAGTCGTACGCTGCTGTTTCATTGGCCAGGTCTCCTCGTCGGTTAACGAAAGTGGATGAAAGATGCCGCAGGTGGCAAGCAAGCATCGTACCCAATGAAAAACGGCCGCTGGATAGCGGCCGTGGAATGTGTCGCAAACGCAGCGCGTCCGCGCTGCGTTGCGGGTCAACGGAACTTCGGCAGGTTGAACTGCGGCGGCACGCCCATGCGCGTGTTGATGATCCACTGCTGCGCGATCGACAGGATGTTGTTCGTCAGCCAGTACAGCACCAGGCCCGCCGGGAAGAAGAAGAACATCACGCTGAAGATCAGGGGCATGAACCACATCATCTTGGCCTGCAGCGGATCGGGCGGCGCGGGGTTCAGCGCGGTCTGCAGCAGCGAGCTGGCGGTCATCAGCAGCGGCAGGATGAAGAACGGGTCGGGCGAGGACAGGTCCTTGATCCAGCCGATCCACGGCGCGTTGCGCATTTCCACGCTGGACAGCAGCACCCAGTAGAGCGCGATGAACACGGGGATCTGGATCATGATGGGGAAGCAGCCGCCCATCGGGTTGACCTTCTCCTCGCGGTAGATGCGCATCATCTCCTGCTGCATCTGCTGCGGCTTGTCCTTCAGGCGCTCGCGCATCTCCATGATCTTGGGGTTGATGGCCTTCATCTTGGCCATGCTGGCGTACGCCTTCGCATTGAGCCAGTAGAACGCAATCTTCAGCAGGAACACCAGCGCCACGATGGACCAGCCCCAGTTGTTCAGCACCTTGTGCAGCTGGTCGAGCAGCCAGTACAGCGGCTTGGCCAGGATGGTGAGCCAACCGTAGTCCTTCACCAGTTCCAGGCCGGGGGTGAGCGATTCCAGCATCGTCTCGACCTGCGGGCCGGCGAACAGGCGCGCATCCACCGTCTTGGACTGCCCCGGCGCGATCTCGCCGACCGAGGTGATCATGCCGACCGAGTACAGGTTGGTGTCCACCTTGCGCACGAACAGGTCGCGCTGCACGTCGTTGCCCAGCAGCCAGGCGCTGGCGAAGTAATGCTGCACCATGGCCACGTAGCCGTTGGTGGAGGACTTGTCGATTTCGGCCTTGCCGTTCTCGATGTCCTTGAATTCGACCTTGTGGTACTTCTTGGCTTCGGTATAGACCGCGGGGCCGGTGAAGGTCGAATAGAACGACGACTCGCCCGGCGGCTTGTTGCCGTCGCGCACCAGTTGCAGGTACAGCTGGGGCGACACGGGCGCGGTGCCGGTGTTCACGATCTCGTGCTTCACGGCCACGTCGTAGGCGCCGCGCTTCACGGTCCAGGTCTTGGCCAGCTTCACGCCGCCCAGGTCGGCGGATTCGAAGCGCACGCTGATCTCGTTCTGGCCGTCCTGCAGGTCGCGGTTGCCGGCCACCACCGACATCGCCGTCTTGTGCGTGGGGTAGGCGCCGCCGATCAGGCCGGTCTGCGCCACGTACACGCGCTGCGCGCTTTCGTCCAGCAGCATGAACGGCTTGGACTTGTCGGCCATGTCGGGGTACTTGAGCAGTTCGCCATGCGTGAGCGAGCCGCCTTCGCTGTCGAAGGTCAGGCGCAGCACGTCGCTGGTCAGGGTGACGCGCTGGCGCTGTGCCGCCGCTGCCGGCTGCGGCACGCCGCCCGGCACCTGCTGCGCATTCGCGGGCGCCGCCGCGGCCGTGGGGGCCGGCACCGAAGACGCGGGCGCCACGGCGGCAGGCGTTGCACCGGGGAAGAAGGTGGCCTTGTGGCCGTTGTGCACTTGCCACTTGTCCCATAGCAGAACCATGGAAAAGCCAAATATCACCCACAGGATGGTGCGGCGAATGTCGTTCATGAAGACTTCTTCGGTGAGGAGGGGGTGGAGGACGTGGAAGGAGACAGGCGCGAGAACAGCCGCAGTGCGCGGGGCAGTTCTTCGGGCACCGGATCATGCCCTCCATCGCACCAGGGCTGGCACCGTGCCAGACGGTGCAGCGTCAGATAAGTTCCGGCCGCGGCGCCATGGCGTTCAAGTGCCTGCAGCGAATAGGCCGAACACGTGGGCTCGAAACGGCAGGCCGATCCGAGCCAGGGGCTCAGCACCAGCCGGTAGCCACGCACCAGCGCCATCAGCAGCGCGCGCATCATGACACAGGCGCCGGGGCGGGCTGGGGGGTCGCCGCCGTCGGTGCCCCAGTGGCGGTGGCAGCGCCGCTGCTGCGCCGCATGGCGTAGCCGAACAGCTGCAGCAGTTCGGCGCGAACCGCCTGCTTGAGGGCATCGGACGTGGCACTGGTGAACTGCTTGCGGTCGAACGTCGCCCGCAGGCGCACCACGTGCGCGGCCTGCGGCAACTGGGACTCGAACGAGGCGGCCACGGCATGGATCTGCCGCTTGATGGTGTTGCGGGTGACCGCGCGGCGGGCCCAGCGCTTGGGCACCATGGCGCCCATCCAGACGCCGGGCGGCTCGGCCATGCCAAACAGGGCCTGCGGCCCTTGCGCATGAGGCAAGGGGCCGGGCCCTGTGGGAGGTGCGGGAGGCGATGCGGCCGCTGCGCCGGTGGGAGCGAGCCCCAGTCGGTGCAGTGCGAAGTGTGCGGTGCGGGAGACCGTTCCCCCGGCCATGGCGGCCTGGAACTGCGGACGGGTTTTCAGCCGTTGCATGGGAGGGTTCCCGCCCGGAACCGGGCCGAGTGCCGTGACGGCCTTAGACGGCCAGGCGCTTGCGGCCCTTGGCGCGGCGTGCGTTGATGACGGCACGGCCGCCGCGCGTCTTCATGCGCACGAGGAAACCGTGGGTGCGCGCACGGCGCGTCTTGGAAGGCTGGTAAGTACGTTTCATGGTCAATGTCCTTGAGGGTTAGGTTCCGGGCGCAACTCGCAAGATGCGGGTTCCAGGCCCTCCGGATGCGGCACTTCGATCAAGATCAAAGCGCTTGGCCCGGGCGTTATTGCCCTGAACGCATTCAGGGAAACCGGCGATTATTGCAGGCTTGTGCCGGCGTGGCAATGGCGAGGCGGCAGCGCAGGGGGTTTGTGGCACGGGTGGCGCGCGCCGTGGGCGCCCTGGCCGAGGTTGTGGATAACCCTTTGAAAAGGTACAATCCGCGGCCCTGAATCGTTCCTCCTATCCACAACAAGAACCGCCATCAATGACCGAGGAACCTTCCCGCAGCCCCGACAACGACCCAGGCGCCGATGCCGGACAAGGACTGTGGCAAGCCTGCGTCGAGCAGCTTGCGCAAGACCTGCCGGAGCAGCAGTTCAACACCTGGATCAAGCCGCTCACCGCCCAGGTCGCTCCCGACTTCTCCAAGGTCACCCTGCTGGTGGCCAACCGCTTCAAGCTCGACTGGATCCGTGCGCAATACGCCGGCCGCATCGCGGCCCTGCTGGAAGGCCTCTACGGCCAGCCGGTGTCGCTTGAGTTAGCGCTCGCTCAGCGTGAGACCGTTGCCCGCACTTACGTGCGATCCACGCCGACGGGCCAGGTGGTGTCGTCCGAGCCCACGCCCGCCGCGGCGCCCAGCGACGAGCCGGTGGCCGGTGCCTTCCGCTCGCGTCTGAACGCCGCGCTCACGTTCGAGACGCTGGTGGAGGGCACGGCCAACCGCATGGCGCGCTCGGCGGCCATGCACGTGGCGGGCTCGCCCGGCCACCTGTACAACCCGCTTTTCATCTATGGCGGCGTCGGCCTGGGCAAGACCCACCTGGTGCACGCGGTGGGCAACAAGTTGCTGGCCGACAAGCCCGACGCGAAAGTTCTCTACATCCATGCCGAGCAGTTCGTGTCGGATGTGGTTAAGGCGTACCAGCGGCGCACGTTCGACGAGTTCAAGGAGCACTACCACTCCCTTGATCTGCTGCTGATCGATGACGTGCAGTTCTTCGCCAATAAAGACCGCACGCAGGAAGAGTTCTTCAACGCGTTCGAGGCGCTGCTGGCCAAGAAGAGCCATATCGTGATGACCTCGGACACCTACCCGAAGGGCCTGGCCAACATCCACGAGCGGCTGGTGTCGCGCTTCGACTCGGGTCTCACGGTGACCATCGAGCCGCCCGAGCTGGAAATGCGCGTGGCCATCCTGATCAACAAGGCCCGCGCCGAAAGCGCCGACATGCCCGAGGAAGTGGCCTTCTTCGTCGCCAAGAACGTGCGCAGCAACGTGCGCGAACTGGAAGGCGCGCTGCGCAAGATCCTGGCGTACTCGCGCTTCAACCAGAAGGAAGTCTCCATCCAGCTCGCCCGCGAGGCGCTGCGCGACCTGCTGTCGATCCAGAACCGGCAGATCTCGGTGGAAAACATCCAGAAGACGGTGGCCGACTACTACAAGATCAAGGTCGCCGACATGTACAGCAAGAAGCGCCCGGCCAGCATCGCCCGGCCGCGCCAGATCGCCATGTACCTGGCCAAGGAGCTCACGCAAAAGAGCCTGCCCGAGATCGGCGAGCTGTTCGGCGGGCGCGACCACACCACGGTGCTGCACGCGGTGCGCAAGATCGCCGGCGAGCGCCAGCAGCTCACCGAACTGAACCAGCAGCTGCACGTGCTGGAGCAGACGCTCAAGGGTTGATGCCGAAGTGGCCCCGCACCCCCACGGAGCGCGCCCGGTTCACGGGCAAAATGGCGTGCTGGACGGCATGAGGGGGCATGGCCCATGCCGCCGTCCTGGCACGTTTCCCAAAACCACCAAAGGTTGACGACATGATTGTCCTGAAGGCAACACAAGACAAGGTTCTCGCGGTTCTGCAATCGGTGTCCGGCATCGTCGAGCGCCGGCACACCCTGCCCATCCTGGCGAACGTGCTGATCCGCAAGACGGGCAACGCGCTGCAGCTGACCACGAGCGACCTGGAGATCCAGATCCGCACCACCGCCGAACTGGGCGGCGACACGGGCGACTTCACCACCACGGTGGGCGCGCGCAAGCTGATCGACATCCTGAAGACCATGCCTGGCGACCAGACCGTGAGCCTGGAGTCGAGCCAGTCCAAGCTGATCCTCAAGGGCGGCAAGAGCCGCTTCACGCTGCAGTCGCTGCCGGCCGAGGACTTTCCCCTGGTGCAGGAGTCGGCCGCCTTCGGCCCCGCCTTCAGCGTGCCGCAGAAGGTGCTCAAGGACCTGCTGGGCCAGGTGTCGTTCGCCATGGCGGTGCAGGACATCCGCTATTACCTGAACGGCATTCTGTTCGTGGCCGAAGGCCAGCAACTGAGCCTGGTCGCCACCGACGGCCACCGCCTGGCCTTCGCCAGCGCCACGCTGGACGTCGAAGTGCCCAAGCAGGAAGTCATCCTGCCGCGCAAGACCGTGCTGGAGCTGCAGCGCCTGCTGTCGGATGCGGGCGGCGAGAACCAGCCGCACATCGAGATGCAGTTCGCCAACAACCAGGCGAAGTTCACGTTCGGCGGCATGGAGTTCGTCACGAAGCTGGTCGAGGGCAAGTTCCCCGACTACAACCGCGTGATCCCCAAGAACCACAAGAACAGCGTGACCCTGGGCCGCGCCCCGCTGCTGGCCAGCCTGCAGCGCACCGCCATCATGACCAGCGACAAGTTCAAGGGCGTGCGCCTGAACCTGGAGCCCGGCACCCTGCGCGTGGCGTCCAACAACGCCGAGCAGGAAGAGGCCGTGGACGAACTCGACATCGACTACGGCGGCGACACCATCGAGATCGGCTTCAACGTCACCTACCTCATCGACGCCCTGGCCAACATGGGCCAGGACATGGTGAAGGTGGAGCTGTCGGACGGCAACAGCTCGGCGCTGCTGACCATCCCCGAGAACGAAACCTTCAAGTACGTCGTCATGCCCATGCGCATCTGACGCACCCGTCTTCCAGCGCCGGGGGTGAGTGCTATGTTTTTTGTAGCTACATGCCCTAGAATAATATGTGCTGGAGGCCGATTTGACCCTTATTGAACATTCAGGAAACCCCCCGGTTTCCACGGACCCCAAGGCCATCCATGACCGCTGAGAACACCCTGCCCGAGCCTTCCTCCGACGGCGCGGGCGAAGCGCAGCCCTTCACCAAGATCGACACCCAGCAGGCGGGCGCCAGCGAAGGCTACGGCGAAGGCGCGATCCAGATCCTGGAAGGCCTGGAGGCCGTGCGCAAGCGCCCCGGCATGTACATCGGCGACACCTCCGACGGCACGGGCCTGCACCACCTCGTCTTCGAAGTGGTGGACAACTCCATCGACGAGGCGCTGGCCGGGCACTGCGACGACATCGTCGTCACCATCCACTCGGACAACTCCATCAGCGTGACCGACAACGGCCGCGGCATTCCCACCGGCGTGAAGATGGACGACAAGCACGAGCCCAAGCGCTCGGCCTCCGAGATCGCGCTGACCGAACTGCACGCCGGCGGCAAGTTCAACCAGAACAGCTACAAGGTCTCGGGCGGCCTGCACGGCGTGGGTGTGAGCTGCGTGAACGCGCTCAGCAAGATGCTGCGCCTGACGGTGCGCCGCGAGGGCAAGGTGCACGTGCTCGAGTTCAGCCAGGGCTTCGTGCAGAACCGCATCCTGGAGACCGTGAACGGCGTCGAGATCTCGCCCATGAAGGTCATCGGCGACACCGACAAGCGCGGCACCGAGGTGCACTTCCTGCCCGACACCGAGATCTTCAAAGAGAACAACGACTTCCACTACGAGATCCTGGCCAAGCGTTTGCGCGAGCTCTCGTTCCTGAACAACGGCGTGCGCATCCGCCTCAAGGACGAGCGCACCGGCAAGGAAGACGACTTCTCCGGCGCCGGCGGCGTGAAGGGCTTCGTCGGCTTCATCAACGCCAACAAGAAGGTGCTGCACCCCACCGCGTTCTACGCCACGGGCGCGCGCCCGGCCGAAACCTACGGCGGCATTCCCGGCACCGAGATCGGCGTCGAGGTGGCCATGCAGTGGAACGACGGCTACAGCGAGCAGGTGCTGTGCTTCACCAACAACATCCCGCAGCGCGACGGCGGCACCCACCTGACCGGCCTGCGCGCCGCCATGACCCGCGTCATCGGCAAGTACATCGATGCGCACGAATTGGCCAAGAAGGCCAAGGTCGAGGTGAGCGGCGACGACATGCGCGAAGGCCTGTGCTGCGTGCTGAGCGTGAAGGTACCCGAGCCCAAGTTCAGCAGCCAGACCAAGGACAAGCTGGTATCCAGCGAAGTGCGCGCGCCGGTGGAGGACATCGTCGCCAAGACGCTGACCGACTACCTGGAAGAGCGCCCCAACGACGCCAAGATCCTGTGCGGCAAGATCATCGAAGCCGCGCGCGCCCGCGAAGCCGCCCGCAAGGCCCGCGAAATGACGCGCCGCAAGGGCGTGCTGGACGGCATGGGCCTGCCCGGCAAGCTGGCCGACTGCCAGGAAAAAGACCCCGCGCTGTGCGAGATCTACATCGTCGAGGGCGACTCCGCCGGTGGCTCCGCCAAGCAGGGCCGCGACCGCAAGTTCCAGGCCATCCTGCCGCTGCGCGGCAAGATCCTGAACGTGGAAAAGGCGCGCTACGAAAAGCTGCTGACCAGCAATGAAATCGTCACGCTCATCACCGCCCTGGGCACTGGCATCGGCAAGGCCGCGGTCGAATCCGGCAAGAGCGGCGTGGACGACTTCGACGCCGCCAAGCTGCGCTACCACCGCATCATCATCATGACCGACGCCGACGTGGACGGCGCCCACATCCGCACCCTGCTGCTGACCTTCTTCTACCGCCAGATGCCTGAGCTGGTCGAGCGCGGCCACATCTACATCGCGCAGCCGCCGCTGTACAAGGTCAAGGCCGGCAAGGAAGAGCTGTACCTGAAGGACGCCCCCGCGCTCGACACCTTCCTGCTGCGCATCGCGCTCAAGGACGCCAGCGTGACCACCGGCGGCGCCAGCCCGCAGACCCTGACCGGCGACACCCTCACCGCCCTGGCGCAAAAGCACCAGCTGGCCGAGGCCGTCATCCACCGCCTGTCCGCCTTCATGGACAAGGAGGCCCTGCGCGCCATCGCCGACGGCGTGAGCCTGAACCTGGACACCGTGGCCGATGCCGAAGCCAGCGCCGTGCAGCTGCAGGCCAAGCTGCGCGAGCTGACCACCAACGGCATCCCCGCCGAAGTGGCCGGCGAGTTCGACGTGCGCACCGACAAGCCCATCCTGCGCATCAGCCGCCGCCACCACGGCAACGTCAAGAGCAGCCTGATCACCCAGGACTTCGTACACGGCGCCGACTACGCCGCCCTGGCCGAAGCCGCCAGCACCTTCCGCGGCCTGGTCGGCGAGGGTGCCAAGGCCCTGCGCGGCGAAGGCGAGAAGCAGAAGGAAGAAAAAGTGTCCGACTTCCGCCAGGCCATGGCCTGGCTCATCTCCGAGGCCGAGCGCACCACCAGCCGCCAGCGCTACAAGGGCCTGGGCGAAATGAACCCCGAGCAGCTCTGGGAAACCACCATGGACCCCGAAGTGCGCCGCCTGCTGCGCGTGCAGATTGACGACGCGATCGAGGCGGACCGGGTGTTCACCATGCTGATGGGCGACGAGGTGGAGCCGCGGCGGGATTTCATCGAGACGAATGCGTTGCGGGCGGGGAATATCGACGTTTGACGTCGTAGGTTCTGATTGATTTTGCAAATACTCTCACTACTTGCAAATCACGGCAGCGTGCTGAGCGATGTGTCAAATGACAGAGAAAGTGCAAACTTTGCCAAGTTCGTGCAAAAGTACTGTCATAGAAAATGAAAAAAAGGCGCTCACCTGGAGCACCTTTTTTTATTGCGGAGTCATTCGTCACATTTAGATCAATAGCTTCTTGATTTTTGAAGCGGCACAAGCGGTGGAGGTCCGTTTTAGGCTGGTTGGCGACATTCGTTGACCAGTCGTACGCGGCCGCACTTGCCACAAGCAGTAGTCGGGTTAAGTCGGGCCTAAACTGCTGGCTGAGACAACCAAACCAACGAATGCAATCCATGCATGAAATAGCTCTATCCAACGTGGATGAGTCGGTCCGACGTGGCTTTACTGAGCGTTGCAAAGCCTGGGCATCTTCTCACCAAGCCGAGGTCGGCGTGGCAGAGATGACCATGGGTGCAGCCTTGCTGGCCTGGGGCGTCAGCAGTGGACATGTATTGATGGGCGAGCACGTCGTGGCCAGCAAGTTGTCGGACGTCGGCGCGGCCGTTGGAGCGGCGGTCGGTGGCATTGCTGGAGCGGGCTTTGCGGCAACCCTGCTTAAAGGGCTTTTTGTCGGTGGCGTGGCGCTTGTGCAAGGTACGGTAGCCGTGCCCGCCCTAGTGCTAGTCGGCGGCGGGGCGATGGTTCTCGGCGCCTTCGGATACACGGGTGGGGACGTAGTTGGACGCTTGCTTGAAACGAATTTAGGCGAAGTGCTAGGTACAGCATCTGCGTTGGCGGTCGGGTTGGCTCTGCTGGTCGATGGTGCCCGACGCTTCATCAAGGATGAGCGCATCCTGGCGGAGTCTGCTCGATTTGTAGACGGTGTGGTTCACCTCGTCCAGCGCGTGGGCGAAGTCATTGCATTGCGACGACCTTTGAAGAACTGCAGGAGTTTGCGCGCGAGTTCTCGTTTGATGCCGGTGTAGGCACAGCCTCTCTCGCGGGAGGAGCGGCCGCAGGCGGTGCTCTGGGCGCATCGCTGGCGGCGGGAAGCGTGACGGTTCTAGGCTCGCACTCCCTCGGTGCGGTGGCCTTGACGTTGGGAGTGGTGTCGGCGCCAGTTTGGCCCATCGTTGCCGGCTGCGCAGCAGGACTTTCGGCCGGCGCGTTAGCCTTTTTGGCCGTGAAACGCTATGCGCGGCGAGGCAAGTAGTGGCAGGGATGGCCAACTGTTGGAGCGGAAGTTCCTGAAGCCAGTAGCGCACTTGGTAGTGCTCATTTGGAAACCCCTGGCTTCCTCGTCAAAGGTCCGGTTTGCGCCAAGAGCGTGAGTACTCCGGCAGTAACGCAACGCGCACTAACGCTGTAGGGCCGACTCCAGTTGATTGGGACCGTTTCAGGCTGGGCAGAGTCATTAGCGGGCGGCGCCTGACCGTCAGCTTCGATCACCACCGGTCAATCGACGGGCAGTGATGCTTATGGCCGCACCACCTCCAGACCCCGCTACACCGCGCTGGCAGCCATGGCCCGATCATGTATGACCGGTCCGGCTTGACGTGACCTAGCAGAACCGGCCAATAGCAGCCCCCTTGGCACTACCCGCTCGGCTGTCCGCATCAGGCCTAGCAGTCATTCTGCACGGAGACAGGCGGCCCCCCCCACCGTCCCAGACAGGCAGCCTCTCCTTCCACTGTCCCAGTATTGTGCCTACTGACTGCTGTGCATCCATAAGTCGATTGCCCCATTTCGGCAACTACACGTATGCGTCACTTGAGAGGGAGCCTCTCACAACCCCATGTTTGACGAATCCGAATAGGGAGGAGTGGGCGCCAGTAGCCGTTTGAGCGTGATGAGGCCCAGCAGCGGTCTGCGCCTGGGTGCATGAGGGGCCTTGCAGGCCCG